>JBPPMB010000241.1:0-90609 GCA_051305855.1 Desulfuromonadales bacterium | reverse complement strand
CTTGGGAAATCCAAGCGAAAATTCGGCTGAACGAGGGCAGATTTTGTCGATTTTGAAGGTTAATAGTCGTTCTATTGACCAAGAAAGCGGCGAAATATGACCCGTTCGGACGGATTTGCAGCGGATTTATTACAAGTCCGACAGACTCCTAGATGTGCGATCAAGTCAAAGCAAAGGCCAACGCGATGAAAGTATTTCTGACTGGTGGGACAGGTTTTGTCGGTAGCGAGGTAGTGCGGCAGATGGTGGCGGCCGGGCATGTCGTACGTGCCCTGGTCCGCAAGGGCTCTGAGGATAAACTTGCGGTCCTGAAGAACGTCGAGGTCCACCCGGGAGATGTCACCGATGCCGCCAGCCTTGTCGGTGGCTTGGCCGGTTGTGATGCGGTGATTCATCTGATCGGCATTATCCGCGAGTTTCCACATCGGGGCATCACCTACAAGAAGATGCATATCGATGGCACCGAGAATATCCTGGAAGCGGCTGCACAGCAGGGGGTGCAACGCTATCTGCATATGAGTTCCAACGGCGCGCGTGAGCGCGGTACGACTGCTTATCACCGCACCAAGTGGCAGGGCGAAGAGCTGGTGCGCGCCAGCAACCTGGATTGGACGATCTTTCGTCCATCGTTGATCTTTGGTCGGGGCAGCGAGTTTGTTAACATGCTCGCCACAGTGATCCGCAAGTTACCGGTGGTGCCGGTGATCGGCGACGGCAAATACCGCATGCAGCCGGTGGCCGTTGGCCAGGTAGCGGCCAGCTTCGTCAAGGCGCTGGCAATGCCGGCAACGATCGGCGCGACCTACCAGCTTGGCGGCGGCGCCAGCTACAGCTACGACGAAATTCTCGATCTGACCGCCCATGCGCTGGGCAAAGGGAATGCAGCAAAGGTTCACCAGCCGCTATTTATGATCAAACCGATGGTCAAGATGCTGCAGGGGTTTGAGCAGTTCCCGATCACTGAGGATCAGTTGAAGATGCTGGTCGAAGGAAATGTCTGTGATCCGGCGGAGTGGGCTGAGGCCTTCGGTTTGGAGCCGCTCAGTTATGCTCAAGGAATCAATTCCTGTTTCAAGCATGCAACCTGATACCAGCCACTTTTCAGGTTAAGTGGCTTCACACCCTTGATATTGCAGTATGTGAAGGGTTTAAAATCGGTGGGATGCAACCCGGCGTTCGCAAAGATTCAATAATTCAATTGAGATGACTCTTTAGAAAGGCTCAACTCTCTGCGGCCACTCGCAAACCGAGAGCAATCATCACCGTTCCCGTGACGCCATCAAACAACTGGCTGACTCTTGGCCGCTGCAGCCAGGTTTTGAGCTGTTTGACCATCAGTGCCAGCAGGCACTGCCAGATCATGGCGATGACGAAATGCAGTCCGGCAAGAAACAGTGACTGTAAGAGTGCTGATTGGGCCGGATTGATGAACTGCGGCAAAAACGCCATGTAGAAGACGGCGGTCTTGGGATTGAGGACATTGGAGAGAAATCCCTCCCGCAAAGACCTCCTGATGCGAAATGCTCCCAGCACTGCCCCCCCGTTGATGACCTCGAATGACTCCTGCCTGAGAACCTTGCGCCAGCTGGAGAACCCCAGCCAGATCAGGTAACAGGCACCTGCCAGTTTCAGGGCGCTGAATGCCCAGGCGGCCTGGAGCAGGATCATCGAGATCCCTACCGCAGAGATGACTGCATGCACAAAGAGACCGGAGCAGATGCCGAGACTGCTTACCGCACCGTCGCGCCAGCCGCCGCGGGCGGTGTTGCGGATGACCAGCATGGTATCGACCCCCGGCGTGATTGTGAGCAGGGTGATGGCAATCAGATAGGTGGTGAGGGAGGCTATGTGCATATTCCTAGTCAAACGTTCAATGTGAAAAGTTAAAAGCCAGCATGGCTAGAGATGCTCATCTTCGGGCAGCGAGGAGCTGAAACTGTAAGATTTGACGACCTTCTGGTCGTCGAAGCGGATCACCAGGTCGCGGGTCATATGCATGCTGTATTGACCATAGGTCCAGGTGCGTTTGCCGTCCTCCAGCCCGGTCCGCCAGGGATCGCCAAACATCTGTCTGATCTCTGCCTGGGTGGTTTTGTTGATCTCTATCAGACGGACTTGCTTCACAGGAAAGGGGCGTCCCATCGAATGTGTGCAGCCGATGATCGGCAGACTCAGAACGACAAGCAGCATGAAGGTTTTCAGTGGGCGGAGGATGTGCATGATTGAGCTCCTTGAGTTTGAGAGAAGAGACCGCTGGTGATTTCTTTCCCAGAAGGGTGCAGACATAAGAGCAAAACTAAATATTAGCTGCCAAGAGTAAAGATATACTGCTTGGCAACTTCAAGATAGTGGCAAAGGTGTTTTTTGGGCTCCTTCAAGAATCTCCGGGGTCTACGCATTCCACAAATTCTGCATATCGATAAAAAGCGGCCGCAGCTCAAGCCCGAAAGAGATGATTGTTACCACCATTTCCAGAGAGCCAGAATCAGAACAATCAGAAAGACATTGATCAGGTTCATGTAGGCCATGAATAAAAACACTTTTCTGTGGTCGAATCCGGCCGGTCGACTGCTTTTGTCAACGAGAGTGCCGACGACCGGCATATCGAGAACCTGGCTTTCGTCATGGGGGGCCTGGGGCAAAACGCTGGTCAGATCCATCCCGGCATTATGCCGGGCCATATGTGCGCCATTTTTCCAGAGCCTGCTGTTGGTGACGTCATAGACTTTGCCCTGGTAGGCGAAATACGCTTGGCGACCATCGTTGCCGTCAAAGTAGCCGAGCTCCTCCGCTGACATCTCGCCGTCCGTCGGCGTCGGCGCAGCCTTTCTCATTCTCAGTCTGGGGCCGATAAAGAAAACCACGAAGAACGCTGAGCTGGCCATGACCAAAAACAGGCTGATCTTTACCAGGAGCAGCAGGCCGAAGCGCGTGGTAAAGAAAAACTCTATGGACTGAACCCTATAAAGGGTCAGGATGATGCCGGTAATCGCCATGACCACGATCGAGACCAGCCCAAGTTTTACCTCGCCCCGTGGCAGACCTTGCGACGCATAGGCTGGTTTGAGAATCAGGTGGACGTAGAGAATGGTGCCGAACCAGAAAAAGCCGGTGAAGATATGGATGAGTCCGACGATCAGCTTGAAGAGATGTGTCAGCGCTGCGGACGATTTTGCCTGGGCCAGATGGGGGTCAGCGTCAGTCGTCTGCTGCAGTGACAGGAGGTAGCCCTCACCAGGTGCGGTCAGTTCGCCGCCTCCGGCAGGGTCAAGATGGCAGTGCCGGCATCCCTTGCCGGTCTTCTCGGCATATTCTTCCGTAGCCAGAGACTGCAGCGGAATGAAGAGCAGCAAGAGAAGCGTGATAAGCATAGGAATGCCAGTTTTCATGAATCCTCGCCCAGCGGTTCTGCTGCCATCACGGTGTGGCAGCAGGTTGTTTTGCCCGATCCGTCAAAAATTCAGCGGCCTCTCGGCAGGAGCACACCCCGCGAGATTGGCTGCGCAGGCTATGTCGCAAACGCAAAGTTCCTTCACGAGGTGGGGCTGCAGAGCAAATAAAGACCGGTGATACTTGCGGTCTGCTTTGTTAAGACATAATACGCAGTGCCAGGTAGGGCACAATAAAAAAAGTAAATATACATATCTTGTAGAATGTCATCCCGGTGTAGTGGATGGTATTGAAATGTTCGATCGGGATTTTAATGAACTTGCTGTGCATCTTGTAGACCCAGTCATGGGCGAGGGTCATGAAAAGAAACCACCAGAGCAAAACGCCCATGTTCAACACTGCGCTCCATGCCAGTGTGCCCCTAAGTAATTCTACGGTCATGTCGGTCTCCCCTTTTGGATTGTTGGCTCACCTTTCGTCATCATGGCCCTGAATAGACATCAGGTCCAGGTGTTCCACGACGGCCTTGTGTCTTTCCCCCTCTTTGTCGCAGACGGTAAAGAGGTGAGGGGACCCGTGCCTGAAATTAGTTGACAAACATGATGGTATTTAATAATAATGAAAACCGTTTTCAACTACAGGCAGGAGAAACCAATACTATGGCCAAATTCACAGGGCCCAAAGGTAAACTCGTGCGCCGTTTTGGCGTTAATATATTCGGCAATCCCAAGTATGATCGGCTGCTCGAACGTCGCAGTGACGGCCCCGGCCAGCACGGAGCGAATCGCATGCGGCACAAGGTCTCCGATTACGGTCAGCAGTTGATCGAGAAGCAGAAGCTACGAAACACCTACGGGCTGCTCGAGAAGCCGTTCCGCCGGGTCTTTCGTAAAGCCCAGCTGATGCGCGGTGTTACCGGTGACAACCTGCTGGTCCTGCTCGAAACCCGCCTCGACAGCATCGTCTTCCGCTCCGGGTTCGGCTGTACGCTGATCCAGGCGCGGCAGCTGGTGAATCACGGACACATCAGGGTTAATGGCCAGAGGGTGGATATCCCCTCCTGTCACATCAGGGGCGGCGACATCATCACTGTTCGCGACAACGACGGTTCCAGAGCGCTGGCGGCCCGATACCTGGTGGAAAATCCCCGCTTTGCCAGTCCCGAGTGGCTCACGGTTGACCAGAAAGCGCTGACGGTTACAGTCAAGCGCATGCCGCAGCGCGACGAGATCCGGGTCGCGGCCAACGAACAGATGATCGTCGAACTCTATTCGAAATAACCCCCTCTTTTGGCTGCAGACTGTGGTCAAGCCAGGTGTCCGCAGGCAGCGTGATTTTTATCCTGTCGCCCTGTCATGGTCAGGCCCCCATGGTCTGCCACTGCCAAAGTGACCCCGCCAGGCTGCTGAGCTTGCGACCCCTTCGACTGAAGCTAGCGATTAGCCCTGTTTCTTTGCGCTATAGAGTGCGACTGTCCCGTAGATGGTGTTGAAGGTTTGCCGTTGCGTCACATCAACAAACCCGTTTTGTACAAATAGCTTGTCCAGCTTGCCCTGTACATGGGATTGCGTGTTTTTGAAGCCGTCGAGAAGTTGCACGGACAGAAACAGTCCGCGCATGCAGAGATTGGCGGAACGGCCCCAGTCGGCGAGATGCAGCTCAGCACCAGGTTTGAGTACCCGGTAAATTTCCTGAGCGGTACGGACCTTGTCCTGCCATGCAAGGTGATGAAAGAACATGCTTGTAAGCACCCGGTCAAACTGAGCCGGCGGATGGGGCAGGCTGGAGGAATAGGCTTGTACGAATTGCACCTCAACCCTGGCTTTGTCTGCCTTGCGGCGGGCAATGACTAACATTTTCGGATCACCATCGACCCCTGTCACCCTGACTTGGGGTTGGATCTGTTTGATCCAGATGGACAAGGTGCCGGTTCCGGAGGCCAGATCAAGCACTTGCTGGCCCGGCTCGAGGAGCGCCTGCTCGATAAGCGCCTGTTTGACCCTGCGTTCACGACCAGTGGTGCGAATCAAGGCGTCGTAAAAGGGGGTCAGGCAGTGAAAGCCCAGGGCCGGAACGAATTTGGACTCAGTTGATTCCTGCATTAAGGTCGGGAGCCTCTGCTCGCTGTGGCCATCAGACCAGACTCACGAGATGGTCGTGCTCGCCAGGTTTGATCTTAAAGTTCTTGGGGTATTTCTTAAGCAGTTCCGCGAAAGTCTTACACTCGTAATTCGATTCATCAAAGGTCGGGTCGAGGCGCTTGACGATCGGCCTGATGGACGCCTTGACAACCCACTCATCTCCGGTTTTCATGGTAATCTGCTTGATCGCCTTGGACAGAAGTTCGACCGGGTCTTTGATCTGTATGGTCTCCGATTCATCCTCTTCAACCTGATCCTCTGTCTGGTCATCGCCGACGAACGTCTCGTAATATCTAAAGTCAGAGCAACTGTTGGCCCAATGCTGGTTGGTCGACTCCCTGCAGCCGATGCCGATCAGGTCTTTACCTGCAGCCTTGATTTTTTGGGCGAGAGGGATGAAATCACTGTCGCCGCCGATGACGATGACCGAAGCAATGTGCGGGAATCTCATCACATCCTCAATGGCATCAAGTGACAACTTGATATCCGCCCCGTTTTTTGCTGACGCCCCTGGAGGAAAGATCTGGATGAGTTCGACCGCACATTTAAGCAGGGGGTGACGATATTTGGCAAACCATTGCCAATTGCAATAGGCCTTGTTGATCGCGACGTTGCCGTAGGTCGTCGCAAAATCATAGAGAGCCTGCACATCAAGCAGCGACTCCTGCTGCTTGCTCCGGTTTTGCGTGCGGCCATAAGCGCCGCCGCCATTCGCAGAGTCGTACAGACTGGCATGAATATTTTCAAAGTCCCAATAGACCGCGACTGTTTCTTTTCCCATGGATTGCTCCTGTCACAAACGTCAAACGGTTTCGGTTCAGTTATAATGCCTTTGGCATTGTTAAAGGTTAAAAGCTTTGTCATGAAACGTCAATTCTGAAATATGGCAGTCATTCGCAATATATGCAAGAATCACCCATGCGCTGTTTTGCCAATCTCTACATTGTCCTGTTTTTGACCGATGCCGTAATCTCACTGGTCGATGAGCTGTTTAAGGCATTTTCTTGGCCCCTGCCGCTCTTCTCGGGGTTGCGCTATTCCGTGGCCGGCATAGTGATCATCCTCTCCATAGCGATCTTTGCCTGTATGGGGATCGACCGCCGCCTGCCAAAAAAGCTGCTCCTGCCGTTAACCCTCTACATCTCATGGAGCGCCCTGGCAATGTGGCCGCTCTCGGGAATCATCGGCCGTGAGTCACTCGGGATGATTGCCGCTTTAGGGCAGCTGCTGCTTGGCGGAATCTCCATGGTCCTGCTACGCAACCCTGGCGGCAAGAGCCTGTTAAGCAACGCCCGGTTCCGCGTGCCGATGTTCAGCTGGCGCAACACCTTGATTTTTGCCGCGATCAACCTGCTGTTGCTCCCCTTCGTTCTGATCTATACCAGTCTGGCCATTGCCAGTGACTACCTCGAAGAGCAGACCGCCGGTTTCCTGCGACTCAGCCCGGTCGGTATCTACATGAGCGAGCGCAGTTATCATCTCGACGAAAAAGTTATCCGTCTGGCGGGGATGATGCACATCGGCAAAGAGGATTACTACGAGGATCTGGCTGAATCGATGTCAGCCGCCGGGACGATCATTCTGCTTGAGGGTGTGACCGATCATGACAAGCTGCTGGAGAATCAATTCAACTACAGCAAACTGGCCGGCGTGATCGGCCTGAGTTCCCAGCAGAAGATGCATATAAACGGCAACCTGGTAGATCTGAACCATCTCGACACGTGGGTTAAGGGCGCCGAAGAGCAAGGCAAGCCGGATATTGCCAGTGCTGATATCGACCTCAATCAATTTGACCCGCAGACTGTCGATTTTCTCAATGAGCTCGGCCGCACCCTGTTCAGCGGCAAGCCAATGGTTGAGGGGCTCGTGGAGTACAATAGCTGGGTGAATGCGAATATGACCCCGGAGCGGATTGCCGGGGTTATGGCTGATATCCTCGACAAGCGCAACGCGGTGGTGATCGACAGCCTGTTGCGGTGCCTGGAGCGTTATGACACCATCATTATCCCGTGGGGAGCGATGCACATGCCGGCGATCGAGGCGGCAGTGCTTGAGCAGGGCTTTGCACGTGGCGTTGCGCGTGAACGCTTGAGTCTCGATTTCCGTGCTATCCCTTATGCGGATTTGTGGCGGAAGTGGTTGTCCGGGGACAAGGAAGAATAACCTTTGACAGGAGCATGCAACGAAAAGGGACCAGCGCTATAGCGCTCGTGCCCTCCGGAGTTTCCGGATGACAACAGTTAGTGTAAACTGGAACTCTCCTTTCGCATGGACCGGAGCAAAAACATGAAATCGATCCGCGAGCTCTATCGTACCGGTACTGGCCCTTCGAGCAGTCACACCATGGCTCCGCGCCGGGCCGCCGAAATTTTCCTGCAGGAGCAGCCAGACGCCGCAGCCTACCGCGTGACCCTTTACGGCAGTCTGGCAGCTACCGGACGGGGACACCTGACCGACCAGGCGCTCTTCGGCGTCTTCGGCGAGCGGACGCTGGAACTGTTATGGAAGCCCGAAGAGCAGCTTCCGCAGCACCCCAATGGCATGTGCTTCGAGGCTTTCGATCTGGAAATGAGGCTTTTGAAGAGTTGGCAGATCTACAGTATCGGCGGCGGGGACTTGAGCGGTTCGGTAAGGGAGGAGAACACGCAGAAGGTTTATCAGCTCTCCGGCATGGCCGAAATTCTTCAGCAATGCGACCGCACCGGAGAATCTCTCTGGGAATATCTGCTCAGCTGCGAGGGTGCTGACATCCTGGTTTTTCTTGAAAACGTCTGGCAGTCGATGAATCATTCCATCGATCGGGGCCTGGTCCGGGAAGGAGCTCTGCCGGGAGGATTGGGCCTGGCGCGCAGGGCGCGCTCCTTCCACCGCAAGGCATCAATGTTTGGTCCGCACTTTCTCGAAACCGGCAAACTCTGTTCCTACGCTCTTGCTGTTGCCGAGGAAAACGCCAGCGGCGGTATCATCGTCACCGCACCTACCTGCGGTGCGAGCGGGGTTGTTCCCGCAGTCTTGCGCTACCTGGCTGAGAGCCTGGGCTGTGATCGTCTGGAAATCCTGCAGTCACTCGGTGTAGCCGGCCTGTTCGGCAATCTGGTCAAGCATAATGCCTCGATCTCCGGTGCAGAGGTTGGTTGTCAGGGGGAAATCGGCACGGCCTGTGCCATGGCTGCAGCTGCAGCGGCCAAGCTGCATGGCGGCTCACCACAGCAGATCGAGTACGCGGCCGAAATGGGGCTGGAACACAACCTCGGCCTGACCTGCGACCCGGTTATGGGTCTTGTGCAGATCCCCTGCATCGAACGCAACGCCCACGCCGCCACCCGAGCCCTGAACTGTTGTCGTTTCGCCCTGCTTACCGATGGCCGGCACAAGATCCCTTTCGACGAAATCGTCGCGGTCATGAAGGAAACAGGGCAGGCCCTCCCGTCCCTGTACCGGGAGACATCTAATGCCGGAATCGCCAAGGCTTACGAGAAGCGCCAGGATCTTTAAGGTCATCTTGATTCACTTGTCAATGGAGGGGTGTTGCGGGCGCTGCGTTTCTCAATTTGAGTAATCAAGAGCTTCCAACTTGCGCTAGGAGGCTGTCGGACTTTCGCGTGCTTTGCTGACCTGCAACGTATGGTTACACTTTGCAGGGGCCTGGAATGTATAGAAATTCGTGACCTGGCATGAAAAACATGCTAGATTCCACTCATTTAATTCTCAGCTCTGAAATTCAGGTTAAATAGGCTATCTGGGGATTCCATTGTCAACAGACACACATTTACTGAAAATTCTGGAAAGACGCAACCGGGAGCTCGAAGTTCTCATAGAGATCGGCAAGGCTCTGACGTCGACCCTCGAGCTTGAGAATGTACTCACCCTGATCATGGACCAAGTCAGTCGTCTGCTCAAGACCCAGGCCTGGTCCCTGCTGCTGCGTGACGAGCTGAGCGGTGAGCTGAACTTTGAAATCACTTTTTCTCCAGCAGCAGCTACGCTCAGAGGAATGCAAGTCCCTGCCGGTCATGGAATTGCCGGATGGGTGGCTGAGCATGGCGAAGCCCTGGTCATTGCTGATGTTAGTGAGGATGAACGTTTTTCCGATTATTTTGACAAAGCCTCATCCTTTATCACAAAGTCGGTGCTTTGCGTACCGGTGTGCAGCAAGCACCACGTCCTCGGTGTTATCGAACTGCTTAACGGGCCCAGCGAAAAGGTTTTCAAAAAAGCGGACCTGCAGATCCTCTCAACGATTGCCGATTACGCGGCGATCGCCATCGAAAATGCCCGCAACTTCAAGCGTATCAGTGAACTGGCCATTACCGATGATCTGACCGGACTCTACAACGGCCGCTATCTGCATATTCTGATCGAAGAGGAGATTGACCGGATCCACCGTTTCGGCGGCAAGCTTTCGCTCATCTTCATCGATCTCGATTACTTCAAAAAAGTCAACGATACCTGTGGTCACCTGGTGGGCAGTCGCACCATTGCCGAGGTCGGCAAGCTGATCAAGGATAACGTCCGCAAGATCTCCAAATCGGCACGTTACGGTGGCGACGAATTTGTCATCGTACTTCCGAACACAGGCAAAAGCGGCGCCGTGACCCTGGCCACCAAGCTCCGTGACCTTTTCCGGGACTACGATTTCCGTGATGACAACGATGTGCCTTTCAGAATGACCGCCAGCTTCGGAATCGCCACTTTTCCTGACGATGCTCAATCCAAAGATGATTTGATTCGCATGGCAGACCGGGCGATGTATCGCGTCAAGGAAACTTCCCGAGACGCTGTCCTGTCAGCCTGAAATCCCCCTCTGCGTCAATCTGCGGATGTGATTGACCTCCTCAACACCTTGCCCCACAGCCTCTACCTCCTGAGCTGTGGGGCTCTTTTTGTCTCAATCTGGAGGGGCATTGGCAACCCCTTGCACGCAATCATTTAAACAGTCGATCAATCAACTCCCGGTATTTTTTCTCAATGACATGACGGCGTTTTTTAAACGTGTTGGTCAATTCATCACCGACCGTGAAATCGTGCTTTAAGAAAACAATCTTCTGCAGTTTTTCATAGGGTTTGAAGCCGTTCTTGGCCTGCAGTAGTCGGTTGATTTCATTCTTAATCCGGTCGCGCAGGGCATGGTCTTCGTGCAGATCTTCAGCCTTTTCGGTGATCTGCCCGAAATGTTCGGCGATAAAGTCTTTCAGCTTGTCCCAGTCCGGTACGATCAGAGCTGCAAGCCCCTTGCGGTCCTGTCCAACAAGCATCGCATCGTTGACAAAGGGCAGCTGGTTGATGGCTCCCTCGATGCGCGAAGGGTCAATATTCTCGCCACTGGCAAGGACGATAATCTCCTTGGACCGTCCAGTCAGGATCAGTTCGCCACTAATCGTCAATTTTCCCAGATCGCCGGTGCGGAAAAAGCCGTCAGCAGTGAAGGCTTTGCGGTTTTCCTCCTCGTTGTCAAGATAGCCGTCAAAGACTTGCGGCCCCCTGATCTCCACTTCCCCTTCAACTCCTGGAGCGACCTGCTTGCCTTCACTGTCGACGATGCGCAGCTCGGTTACGTCTATAGGCAGACCCAATGTGCCGAAAATACTACTGTTGTAGCCGCGCCCGGCGATGGCAGGTGCGCATTCGGTCATGCCGTAGGCGTTCGCAATGCGGATGCCGATAGCGTCGATCCAGCCTTCCAGGTAAGCTGGCAAGGTACCGCCGCCACTCACGGCAATCCGCAATCTGCCACCAAACTTCTGCTGCAGCGGCGCGAGTTTTTTCTTCGCCAGCCAGTAGGGGAGTGCCAGAACAATCATCTCGGTCAGCGCGAACAGGTTTTGGCCGAGGCGTACCGGCAGGCTGACCCGAGTGAACTGGGGCAGATGTCCCCGCAACTGACGCCGGGCACGGTTGAAGCGAATCGAGATTTTGACCAGCAGGCTGAAAATCGCATGTGCACGATTGCCGCGCTCCATGACGGAGGCGATGACCTTGGCATAAAGAGACTCCCAAAGTCTCGGTACGGTCGCCACCAGGGTTGGCCGGTAGGTCTCCAGGTCGCTGGTAAAGATTTTCAAGTTCGAGTAGACAATGCAGCTGCCACAGCTCAGGGCAAGAAGCTCGAGGGCGCGCTCAAAAATATGCCAGCTGGGCAGAATGGAAACCCATAAATCATTCTCTGTAATGTCTATGAGTGGCGGCAGCATTTCAATATTAAAAAGGATGTTACGATGATTCAGCATCACCCCCTTGGGGTTGCCTGTGGTGCCAGAGGTGTAGATGATGGTCACCAGATCCTTTTGGGTGATTGCAGCGACCATGCGATCAAAACGGTCGAAGTCGCTGTCGCTTAGGGTGCGGTCCTTGAGGATGTCGTTGTAGGCGTAAATGCGGCTGAAAAGTGTGTGTTTCTCAGTGCCTTCGATAAGGAAGACAGTTTTAACTTCCTTGAAGGTGTTAATTGTTTCCAGATGACGGGCCAGCAGAGTGTCGTTTTCGACAACCATGAAGGTGCAGCTGGCATGTTTGACGATGTATTCCAGTTCCTGAGAGGGGGTTTCACTGCCGCGTGGCACGCTGACAGCACCGATAGACATGAGTGCCAGGTCGGTGACAATCCAATCATAACGATTATCGGCGAGCAGCAGAACTCGACTTTCTCGTCTGATCTTGCGATCTTCGAACGCCCTTGCCAGGAGGACGACGTCTTCACGCAGTTTGGCATAATCGACGGTGAATTCCTGTTTGGCAACCCGATAGATGAGCGCGGGGCGGTGAGCGAAGATGCGACAGGTCGCCATTATAGTGGCGATCACCGAGGATGATTTTGGCTGCCAGCTGGACGAGTTTGCCATTTATTGCTCCTGTAAGACGGTCTGTCGGATCACGATCAGCCACGCTGAGTGAGTCTGAGCAGCCAACTCGCCAATGCCGGTAACAGGAGCAGGGCGCCGAGCATGTTCAGCAGGAACATGAAGGTTAGAAGGATGCCCATGTCCGCCTGAAACTGCAGGGGTGAGAAGATCCAGGTTGCCGTGCCGATCGCCAGGGTTATGCCGGTGATCAGAACGCCGCTGCCGGTGACTTTAAGTGTTTCATGGTAGGCCTGGTAGATAGTCATCCCCTGGTTGAGATGCGACTGGAAGCGGCTGTAGATGTAGATGCCGTAGTCGACGCCGACGCCGACACCAAGAGCGACAACCGGCAAGGTCGAGACCTTGAGCCCGATCTCCAGCTCGGTCATCAGTGCATAAGCCAAGAGGGACACCAGACCCAGCGGCAAGGTTATGGCCAGGGTCGCCCTGAGAGAGCGGAAGGTCAACAGGCAGAGGAAGATGATTGCAGCAAAAACGTACATGAGGATCGGGAACTGAGCGGCAGAAACTTCCTCGTTGGTTGCCGCCATGACCCCGACATTACCGGTTGCCAGGCGGAACCGGATCTGCCCGGTGCCATTTTCCTTCTGGTAGGTTTTGATCGTATCAACCACGTGGGTGATGGTTTCAGCCTTGTGATCAGTGGTGAAAATCATGACCGGCATAATCGAACAGTCGGCATTGAGCAGGCCGCTGCTGGTGGGAATGTACTGCACTGCTTCGACCAGCACCTGGCGGTTGCGCGGCAGAACCCGCCACTTGAGCGCGCCCTCACTCCAGCCGGAGTTGATGATTTTGGCGATCCCGGGCAGGGCAATCACCGATTGGACGCCTTGCGTGTTGGACAGCTGCCAGGCGAAGCGGTCGATATTCTCCATGACGGCGTAGTCAATGCAGCCGTCGGCAACGGTTTCGACGACGACGTTAAGCATGTCGACGCCGATGGAAAAATGTTCGGTAATTGCTTTGCTGTCGAGATTGTAGCGCGAGCTCGGCCGCAGTTCGGGGACCCCCTGGTGCAGGTCGCCGATCTTGATTTGACTGCCGTGCATAGCGCCGTAAACCAGCAAAACCAGGGCAAGCATGATGAGAATGGCAGCCGGCCAGGGCTTGGCCGTTCGCGAAACGTACATCCAGAAGTGGTCCATGCGCTCAATACTGTCATGCAGGCGCTGGCGATAATCTTTTGGTAAGCCGATGTAGGAGAGCAGGATTGGCAAAAGGATCAGGTTGGTGAAAATAATAGTTGCAACACCAAGGCTGGCGGTAATCGCCATCTGCTGGATGACTTCTATCTTGATCAGCATGATGGTGATGAAGCCGACGGTGTCGGAGATAAGGGCCACTCCGCCGGGCACCAGCAGGCTGCGAAAGCTGGCACGGGCAGCGGTCAGGCTGTCGTCGCCGTTGAAGACCGCGGCGCGATTGGCCGTGATCATCTGCACGCCATGACTGATAGCGATGGCGAAGATTAAAAACGGTACCAGGATGCCCAACGGATCGATGCCGAAGCCGAGGTACGTGAGCAGGCCGAGTTGCCAGACCACGGCAATCAGAGAGCAGATCAGGGCCATTGCGGTCACTCGATGTGAACGGGTGAAGAGGAAGACCAGGCCGCCGCTGACCAGGAAAGCCACCAGAAAGAAGAGCACGACCCGCTTGGCGCCATCGGCGATGTCGGAAATCACCTTGGCGTAGCCGATGATGTTGACCTCGACATGGTCGTTCTCGATTTTTTTACGCAGCGCCTCGAGTTGATGACCAATATCAATAATGTCAATCTTTTTGCCGGTCTGCGGGTCGAACTCGATCAACTCGGCGCTGATGATGGCCGCTGAAAAATCATTGGCCACCAGGCGGCCGACAATCCCCGACTTGAGGATGTTCTTGCGGACCTGCTCCAGCCCCTCTTCCGTGGGTTGAAAGTCGGCCGGGACCACGTTGCCTCCTGAAATACCGTCTTCGACCACTTCGGTAAAACGCACATTCGGAGTAAACAGTGAGCTGACCCGGCTGCGATCGACCCCGGAGATGAAGAACACTTCGTCGGTAGCCTGGCGCAGGGCGTTGAAAAACTCAGCGGTGAACATGTTGCCGTCACGGGCACGCAGGGCAACCAAAATCCGGTTTGCACCGCCGAATTCATTGCGGTACTCCATGAAGGTCTGCATGTATTCGTGTTGCAGCGGCAGGTGCTTGGAGAAGCTGGCATCGACATGCAGCCTGGTCAGGCCGTAACCCATGATCACCGTGATGACCAGAAAGATGGCGACAATCAGAGGACGGGCGCCGAAGATGGCATTTTCAATGCGGTCGAGGAGTTTCGAGATCATTGCCTCGCCTCATTCGTTTTGCCTGGCAAGGTCAGGCGTGTAACACCCTGTTCGCCGACCAGGATCAATGCTTCGTCGTCAGCCTGCAGGACTCTGGCGATGCCGGCTCGGTTTGCCTGGGCGAAGAGCCCGAAGCTATGGCCGCCATCGCTACTGATCAACAGGGTCCCGGCCAGTCCGGCCAGGGCTATCCGTCCGTCACGCAGGAGAATTCCGTCGTTGAGGGTCGCCTGGGTGCCTGAATCAATTGGTGTCCAGTCGATTCCGGCGTCATCCGAACGAAACAGGTGCCCGCGCAGACCGAAGGCCAATAGGCTGGAAGATGTAAGTGGAAGGCTGCCGTAAAATGAGCCTTCATAGGGAGAAGGCAGGTTGAGCCAGGTGCGACAGCCGTCATCTGATCGATACAGGTTGCCTGCTTCTGCGGCAATGTAGACCCGGTTGTTTGCTGCCGCAGCAATCTGGTTGAGATGAAAGTCAATGCCCCAGGTTTCAGCTGCCGGCTCTTCTGTCTGGGGATCATCCGTGATTGCTTCGTCAACCTTCAGAGTGGCCGGGTTAAAATCAAAAGGCTGCCAGGTCTCGCCGCTATCTGCCGTTGCCAGGGTGAGCCCGTAAGCGCCCACGGCATAGCCATGATCAAGATCGCGGAACCAGATGTCGAGAACCGGCCGCTCGTCCTCCGCGTTGGAATAGACCTCCTGCCAGTGCTGGCCACCATCACGAGTGCGCAGTATGATGCCGTCGTGGCCTGCTGCCCAGCCATTGAGTGGATCAATAAAGAACACACTGGTCAGGGTCGCGCGGGTCGGGACCTGTTGTTGTTGCCAGGAGAGACCCTGATCTCTCGAAATCAGGATATGACCGCGTTCCCCGACAACAATGATCCTGTCACCGATGACCTGGCCATCGAGCAGCAGTGATTTCTCAGCCAGTGCCATGATCTGGCTGTCTGCGGCCAGAGCAATGCCGTGGGTGTTAAGGAGAATCAGGGCGAGGAGTACCAATCCAAAAAGCAGGTTTGGCCGGAGATGCCCAGGTTGAAATGTGGGAAGAAGAGTTTGCACGCAAAGTCCATTCAAGACAAAACGGCCGGACCTGGGCCCGGCCGCTTCAGTTGACGTTGCCGACTGCTATCGTTTGCCGGTGCGACGCAGATCCGATGACGTGAAATCCGTCGCATCGAACTTCACGTCAAAGTCATACATGGAATGCTCGTTGTTGAGGTTGATGGCGATATAGCGGCCCGATTGCAGGTCGTAATGGCTTTCCACGGTTGACCAGAAGGTCGGCACTTCGTAGTAGTTGATGCAGTGCCCTTCGGAAACCCGCCAGAGCTGGTCGCGGCTGTCATACTGGTCCATGGCGAGGATCTGCCAGGAATCCTCGTCGATGTAGAAGGTGCGCTTCTTGTAGATGTGGCGCATGCCTTCCTTGAGGGTTGCTTCCACTACCCAGACCCGGTGCAGTTCGTAGCGCAGATAGTCGGGGTTCAGGTGCAGCGGCGTGAGGATGTCCTTGTACTTGAGCTTGTCGCTGTGCAGCAGGTAGCTGTTGTAGGGAACGTAGAGCTCCTGCTTGCCGACCAGCGTCCAGTCATAGCGCTCGGGACTGCCGTTGTACATGTCGACCGTGTCGCTGGTGGTCAGGCCGTCGCCGCCTTCCTTGGGGTTGTCGAAAGCGACGTTCGGTGCGCGCCGCACGCGGCGCTGACCCGGATTGTAGAGCCAGGCGCGGCGATTTTCCAGGTTCTGGTCGAGGGTTTCGTGGACCAGCAGCACGCGGCCGGCAAGGCGGGCCGGGGCGAAGATCTCCTGCTTGAACATGGCGATCACATTCTCGAGTTGCGCTTCGCTGAGACCTTCCTTGTTGTAGCGGAAATCGCCCTTCTCGTTGAATTCGACCATGGTGTAGCTGCCGCTGCGGGTCAGCGGCGCCAGGCCAAAGTTGCGGTCGAAAGCATTGCCGCGCCAGCGCAGGATGTGATTCCAGATCGCTTCAACGCCATTCTGCGGAATCGGAAAGGGAATCCCGGCTGTTACACCGCTTACGCCGTTGCCGCCGGTGACCAGTTGAGCCTTGCTCGCGGCAGCGATGGTCGCATCGTAAATCCGCTGCGGCGCCGATGCGCTGCGATGGGTCGGGTAAACATTCATCTTGTACGTCGGATAGGCCTTGAGCATTGCCTGCTGACCGGCAGTCAGCTTGTCGGCGTACTGGGCCATGTTGTCAGCGGTTACGGTGAAAAGCACCTTGTCGGCTGCGTAAGGATCGGGATGATGCATGCCTTTCTGGTAGCCTGCCGGTGGGCTGGTGATGCCGCCGTCCCAGGCGGGAATGGAGCCATCGGCGTTGCCGGTTTTTTCGCCACCCATCGGGGTGAGGTCTTTGCCGAGACGGTCGGCCTGATCGGCCGAAACGGCCGCGAATCCCTGGCCTGACAAAAGCAGGCCGGCGATGAGAAGTATCGATAATCTGTAGATTTGTTTTTTCATAATTCTCCCTCCTTCGGATTAGAAGGAATACTTGATATTCAGGGCGAGGAAATCACGGTCATTGACCAGGTTGTAGCGACCGGCGCCGAAGAAGTCGGTATAACTCAGGTCGGCCGACCAGGTGCTCTGGTAATCGGCACCGAGACCGAAGGTGACGGCTTTGCGCCCTTCGAGGAAGCTGCCGCCCGGGCCTGGCGTGTTGCCGTTGACATCATGCGCCCAGGCGATGCGAGGCGATAGGGTGACCGCACCGATAGCGTTATTGAAATCGAGCTTGGCGACCGCTCGGTAGCCCCAGGAGTTTGCGTCGGCGAAGGCATCGTACGGTTCGGCCGGCTTATCTGTATGCACCCCTCCGGGTGCGGCCTGATTGGAATTGCCCGTCACGTAGGTGCCCGCAGATTCGAGGCGCTGGCTGCTCTTGCTTGGCATGCTGTGTACATGGGTAAAACCGGCTTCGCTGACCAGAGTGAACTGATCCGCACTGAAAGTCGGTCCGAACAGCTTGGTCATGGTCATCTGGATCTGGGAGACATCTTTTTCTATGTAACCGGGGATATACGTGGAGAGAGACACGGTCTCACCGTTTGTGATCTGATTGTCGAGGAACGCCCGATTAATGGCTCCCAGAGGGCTCAGCGCGGCGACCAGAAGTTCGACGTCATCAATCTGCAGAGGGGCATCCTGGTGATAGGAATACTCTCCTTGCAAAGAAGCACCAATGATGTCCAGCGCAGTATTGAAGCTGACTCCGTAAACCTTGATGTCCTCAGGGTATTCGACTTTGTATTGCGCAGTCTGGGCATACTCATTGACGACATATGCGCTAGGCAAGCCAGCTGGAGCACCTCCGTACAGCGCGGCGGTCGCGGCGTTTGCAGCGCCGGCCGTTACAGCCGCGGCTTCAGCAGGCTGAAGGATCCCTCCTAATGCGGCGGATGTATTTAATGCTGCGGTTGTCCCCAGGCTAATGCTGGTAGGAACGTCTGCTCCCTGTTGAAGAGCTTGAAGTGTCGTGGCTGAACCTGCTGCACTGGCAAAGCCGTCAGCTGTCCCGGTTACACCACTCAAGGTTGGCAGCCGGCTGTGATAATTGATAAAGTAGAAGCCAAATTCCGTATTATTCAGGCCTGGAGCATAAACCCGCATTGCCAAACCGTACTGACCATCGTCCGAGGGTGTTTCATCCTCGCCGCGGGGAACCATCATGAAACGATCATCGGTGACTTCAAACGGGAGGACTAACCCTTGCCAGCTGGTGCCCAGGTCCGACCAGTCGCCGAAGCCGAGCAGGACCCTGTCACCGCTCTTGCCGGGGATGTCATTGGTGCTCCAGTAGTAGCCGGTGGGGTCAATTTCGACCTTTTCCCAGTCGTATTGGTAAAAGCCCTCGAACGTCAGGTCTTCGGTCGGGCTGATCGATGCCGAGACCATGCCGACCGGTGTGAGAGCCTCCTTCAATTCGGCACCGGGAACGCGCAACTTGCTCAGATCGGCGGGGTTGATGACGTTGATGCCGTTCTGGATAAAGGTGCCTTCCCCCCAACTCAGAACCTGGTCGCCAAGGCGAATCTGGCCAGGCATTTGACCGAGGTTGAAGTCCGCCCAGATATACGCATCCAGCAGTTCAGCATCCTTACCGACCAGATCCAGGGCTTCATTGCTGAGATCGGTCCGTTCGCGGTCATCGTCCTCGCTTTCGAAATCGTAGAAAGCCGAACCACGCAGGAACAGTCCGAAATTGGCGTATCTGAGATCCAGATCGCTGGTAATCTTGACCAGGTTGCTGATCAGCTTGCCATCGTCATAGTTAAGGTTGCCATCATCACCGTTGACGGAAAAGGCCTTGCCGCCATTCGCCAGGCCGACGATGTCGTTGTCGCGGTCTGCCACCCGCATGCTGACACCGTAGGAGAGGGTGCTGTCGAAACTGCCCTCCACTTGGCCGAGGTTGAACTGGAACGCCGCCACCGGAGTTCCCCACAGCATTGCCAGCAGGGCAGGCAGAACAACACCCAACCGACCGTGACTCTTCAATCCTTGCAGATTCATCGTGTCACCTCCTTGATATGCAGAAACAGCTAGCCCGCAGAAAACCAAATCAAATTTATCTACCTTGAGACAATAACCTTTATACAGCAATCTTTGACGAAAACAAAACGCTATTTTACAGATAATATTTTTGCTCATACCCGTTATAAGCAAGGAAATTTATTGATGTTGGCCTGAGTTGGGGAGGTCTTCTGAAAGCGGTTGGATTGAGATTGAACGGGTGCAGTATATGTTGTTTACATCAGCGTTGCGGTCTGTGAATTCATGCCATGCCTGCTCCGGATTGAAAAATGTCCGGGCAAAGCCATCCAGACCCCGGCAATGCCCGTTGGAGTCAAGCGGAAACCAGCCCTCCATGCAGAAGGGTCGTCACTTTTCCTGAGGATCCCACAAATGGAGATGCTCAGAGGGTCAGCTGTTTTGCCCTCAGGTGGAATTCCAGCCTTGCCGACCCTGATTCGGCAATGTCGAAACAGCTCAGGCCGGCGTTCTCAATAAGCAGTTCTCCTCCGCGCAGCAGGTCGCTGGCAAGTTTTGCCAGGTGCGGCATATGTCCTACCACCAGAATGCGGCTTTCTGCCGATTCTTTCTGCAACAGAGCAAAGAGGTCCTGTGGCAATCGTTCCGGGAGCATTGCCTCTGCCGTCAGGATGTCGCTGTAGGGGAAGCGCGCTCCTTCGGCGATCAGAGCCGCGGTCTGTTGCACGCGGCGCTTGGGACTGGCAATGATCAGGTCAAAGTTCAAGCCGAGTCGCTTGATTCCTCGGGCGGCCGCTTTTGCCTGGTCGATGCCGGCCGGGCTGAGAGGCCTCTCCGCATTTTCTTCTGCGGAACAGGCAAGGGCATGCTGCATCAGATATAATTTCAAAATGAGAAACCTTTCCTTGTAAAGCCTGATACGGTCTGTCGCCAGGAAAGACAGAAGGGCCGGGAATATTTCGCAGCCCTTCTGTTTAACAAAAACTATGATCGGTCCGGTCTACTTTTCTACATGTTTCTGCCAGTCGGCCAGGAATTTCTCCAGGCCGATGTCGGTCAGCGGATGCTTGGCCAGCTGCCGCATGACGCTGAAGGGGATGGTGCAGATGTCGGCGCCCATCAGACCCGCCCGCAGCACATGCTGCGGACTGCGCACCGATGCGACTATGATCTCCGAGGTGTAGCCATAGTTGTCAAAGATCGTACCGATCTGATCGACGATTTCCATGCCGTCGTGACCGATGTCATCGAGACGGCCGACGAAAGGCGACACATAGTTGGCGCCAGCCTTGGCTGCGAGCAACGCCTGCAATGGCGAGAAGATCAGTGTCAGGTTGGTCTTCAGTCCCCTGTTGCTCAGAATCTTGGTCGCTTTTAAACCTTCTTCGGTCAGCGGCAGCTTGATGACGATCTTGTCCGGAGCAAGTTCTGCCAGGACTTCACCCTCGCTGACCATGCCGGCGGTGTCGGTTGCGACCACTTCAGCAGAGATCGGCCCGTCGACCAGGGTGATGATCTCCCTGAGGACCTGGTGAAAATCACGACCGCTTTTGGCGACCAGCGACGGGTTGGTGGTGACGCCGTCAACCAGCCCCAGTTCGCTGGCGGCAGCGATTTCTCTGACGTCAGCGGAATCGATGAAAAATTTCATATGTCTGCTCCTTGAATGATAAGCGCATGTCCTGCTGCATCAGCTGCGTTGCTGATATTTGTCCCGGCAGTCGGTCGAACAGAAATAGTGAGTCGTCCCGTTGAGCTGGGCTGTGACCGCGTCGCTGCGCGGCACATAGGTCCCGCACTGCGGGTCCTGGATCATCTCTTCGCCGCGAGAGGTTTTCTCCAGAGGTGGAGCAGGAGACTTGAACAGAGCCTGCTTGATGATCTTGAAGACCGTGTAGATCAGAAAAAAAGCAATGAGCCAGAGAAGAGATCGAACCAACATAGTCATTACCAGGCTGTGCGCAACGGCACAAGTTCAGCGACACCGGCACTACCCGCAGCCAGTTCGATGATGGTTTGCTCAAGCAGCGGATGCTTGAGGTCAGGGGCGATTTCCGCCAGGGGGGCAAGAACAAATGCCCGCTCCTGGAGTCTGGGATGCGGTACCGTCAAGTGCTCTGCGCAGATGATCTGGTCGTCGTAAAAGAGTATGTCAATATCAAGTGTCCGCGGTGCCCATCTCGCTGGCCGGGAGCGGCCAAACTCATTCTCAACTGCCAGGCAGGCTTCCAGCAGCTGCATGGGCTCAAGAGATGTTTGAACTTGCAGGACAGTATTCAGAAAAGGAGGATTGCCTGGCGGGCCGCCAACCGCTAAGGTTTCATACACCCCGGATGTCTGCATGAGCTCAATGCCGGGAAGCCTGTCCAGTCTGTCGCGGCCACCGCGTAAGAAGGCCAGGCGATTGCCGAGGTTACTGCCAAGCCCAAGATAGGCTGTATTCATGACGAGCTAAATCTCCCTCTCTGTTGCGGTAGGATTTAAACATAGTGGCTGATGGGCGTCAACCACGCTGATCAGCTTTTATGTCAGTAAAGAACAGCGTCTGCCCAATCCGGGGCATAAGGTGCCTCTAATCCAGGAAGAATTGTGCTACTATTCATTGATAGAGCCGGAAAGAATAGTGAGCCGTTAATCCTTTAATGGAATTCCGCTGTAACGTAAAATCGGATTCATCCCCAGTAAGGAGCTAATATCGACATGCCCAATGACCCACGTGTCCCGGTCCTGAATGTGATAGAGATCCTTGCCGAGCGCTATCTCAAGGGCAAGGTCAAGGCAATCAAGCTGGCCATGTTGACGCTGCTCTCAGGGGGGCATCTGCTTCTGGAAGATATCCCCGGTCTCGGCAAGACAACCCTGGCCCTGGCTCTTTCTAACGCCCTGGGCCTGACTTTCGGGCGCATCCAGTGCACCAGCGATCTGCTGCCATCAGACATTACCGGCCTGTCGATCTACGATCGCAACCAGAACCAGTTCAGCTTCATTGAAGGTCCGGTGTTCAATAACCTGCTTCTGGCCGACGAGATCAACCGGGCCATGCCGAAAACCCAGAGTGCCCTGCTGGAGGCGATGGAAGAGCACCGGGTGACCATTGAAGGCAAGACCTACCGCCTGCCCGACCCGTTTATGGTGATTGCCACGCAGAACCCGGTCGAGCAGGTCGGCACCTATCCCTTGCCGGAGTCACAGCTCGACCGGTTCCTGATTAAAACCGGCATCGGCTACCCGCCGGAAGAGATGGAGAAGAAAATTATCCAGGCCGGCAGCATCCGCGAGGGGATCCGGGAAATTGAGCCGCTGATTACTCTTGCAGAACTGCTACGGGCACGTCAGGCGATTCGCGAAACGGTCCAGCTCTCGGCGAAGATTACGGAATACATCTATCGCCTGGTGGCGGCGACCCGTGAACATCCGATGTTGCTGGCAGGGATTTCCACCCGCGGCGCCATCAGCCTGGCTGACACCGCGCGCAGTCACGCCTTTCTCGCTGGTCGTGACCATGTTATCCCGGAGGATGTAAAGTTTCTCTACCTGCCGGTGTGTGCGCATCGCCTGATCCTGCGCCCGGAGAATGAAACCCTTGATCGCAAGGAGATTCTGCTTTCGCTGCTCGACGAAAATCCGGTGCCTTTGGTCTGAAGCTGACCCGTGCCGGGTTCATTTATATCCTCATTACCCTGTTGCTCGGTTTCGCTGCAGTCAACACCGGTAACAATCTCCTTTACCTGCTGGTTTCCGCGCTGCTTGGCTTCATGTCTGTTTCTGGCGTGCTGGGTAAATGGAATCTCGACCGGATCGCTGTGCGCTATGTCCCCCCCGTTGAAATCTACGATGGTCTGCCGACCCTGCTTGGCATTGAGCTTGTCAACCGGCGCCGCTGGCTGCCGATCTTTCTCATGGACGTTGTCGTCGCAGAGCGCGTGGTTTTTTTCCCGTTGGTGGATCCGCGCCAGGCTCGCCAGAAAAGCATGGAAATCACTCTCTCCGGGCGAGGTCGCCGGCCGCTGCCGGCGGTTGCTGTTCGTTCGCGCTTTCCGGTCAATTTCTTTATCCGTTCGCAGGAGCTGATCATCGATCAGGACGTCACGGTTTTCCCGACCCCGCAACACTGCCCCGAGCTGCACCAGGTTGATCCGGGCGGTGGGCATGGATCACGGCAGAATTGGCAGAAGGGCTACGAAGGTGACATTAACCGCATCAGTGATTACCAGGGTGGCGAGCCACTCAAGTCGATTCACTGGAAACTTACGGCCCGTCATGACCGCCTTAAAGTCAAGGAGCTCTCGGCGGCCACCCGCAAGCCCGTGATTCTCGTCCTTGAAGAGTTACCCGGGCCAGGTCTCGAACAGCGCCTGCGCCATGCCAGCTATTTCATAACCCGCTGGTTGCGCGACGGCTGGCCGGTCGGTTTGAAAGCTGGCAGCCTGGAACTTGCTCCGGGGGTAGGCCAGCGACAAAAACTTCTTTTGCTACAGGCATTGGCTCATTATGATCAGGATCAAAAGACTGCTTGATCTGCTCTCCGGCGTCGTTGCCCTGCTTAGTATGGGACCGCTGCTGGCTTACCTCGATCGCCCCTTGCTGCCGGTTGCGCTACTCGCTATCCCGGCAGGCTACTGGTGTGACCGCCGCGAGCAGTATCCGCTGCCGAGCTGGCTCGCCACCCTGGTCGCGCTGTGCGGCATGACATATTATGCCTTGCAGATCACCCGCGCCGAAGTTGCCATTCCGGTTGTCCACGCCATGCTGGTCCTGCTGATCGTGCGACTGCTGACTCCGAAGGCAGGGAGAGATTACCTGCAGATTTTTGTCCTGGCACTGTTCCTCCTGGCCGGGTCTTCCCTGATCCATCTGGAGATCAGCTTTGTCCTTTACCTGGTGTTGCTGGTCTTCGGCGTGACGCTAGGGCTGGTTATCTTAACCGTTTATGTCACCGATCAAAAGTTGACCATGTCGCGCCAGGACCTGGTGAAACTGGTCAAGGTCGGCCTGGTCATTCCTGCCGTTTCCCTGCTGCTGATGATGCTTTTCTTCGTTGTGCTGCCGAGGACCCAGCATCCTCTCTGGAATTTCCTCAACCCCTCCGCCAGAGGAGAGGTTGGTCTGGCGGAGACGGTTCAGCCGGGAAGCTTTGCAAAGATTTCAGGGACCAGGGCACTTGCGTTTCGTGCCGAAGGTCCCGAGTTGGCACCGGAAGACCGTTACTGGCGGGCGCTGGTTCTCAACCAGTCAAAGGAAGGGCGATGGGTGCGCAGTGAGCCTCCCGGTGAAAGGCCGTCGCGTATTGATGGCCCTGCTCCGCTTACCTTCATGGTCTACCCGGAACCGCGCACCGATCGCTATCTGATGACTCTTGATCGACCGACCCAGATGACCGGGGTGCGTCACGAACAAACCATGGACCAGATGTATATTGCCCGCAGCGCGCTGGATCACCGCTTTCGTTTTGAGATGCGAGCCAGCCCCGGCGCCAGGTTGCGGGTAACCGGTCTTGTGGACCGCGATTTTTATCTGCAGCCACCCGCGGTGGTTTCGCCGCGCATGCGCCAGGTCTCTGCCGGCATCCGTGATGGCAGCAGTGATGTCACGGAGCGCATGAATGCCCTGGCGGAATTCTTCCGTAATCAGGAACTCAGCTACGCAGAAGATGATCTGCCCACCGGCGACGATCCGATAGATGCTTTCCTCTTTGCGAAGAAACGTGGCTACTGTGAGTTCTTTGCCTCGGCATACATTACTCTGGCCCGGCTTGCCGGAATTCCTGCGCGTCTGGTTGGCGGATATTATGGCGGTGATTACAATCCAATGGGCGGTTATTACCTGGTGACGGAAGAAACCGCTCATGTCTGGGTCGAGGTCCTGGCTGGCGACAGCAGCTGGCAGCGCGTCGATCCCAGTCAGTGGGCCATCAATGCAGCGACAACACTGGGAACTCGTGATCGAAACCAATTGAACGCCTTGCGGCAGCTGGTTGACAGTCTCAACTATCACTGGGTTCAGGCGGTGGTTGTCTTTGATATGGAACAGCAGATGTCGCTGTTCCGTGAAGCCGGTGATCGCCTGCGCAATATGCGCTCGCTGCATGCGCCGGATGGCTGGTGGAAGGTTGCCGTCGGATTGCTCGTGGGCGCCATTCTGGTTGCGGGCTCTCTTTCCGTGCGGCGCAAATCGAAAGAGACGCGTCTGCTCGAAGCTTTGCGTTCACGTCTCAGTAAGCGTTACGGCCATGGTCTCCTGTTGCCGGGATCTGGACTGGCGGAAATCGCTGAACAGCTCGACAATGAAGAGTGTCGTCAGTTTGCCCGAATTTATTACGGCGCAGTTTTTCGCGACCGGGTGTTGACCGGACAGGAAGTCGTCCTGCTGAAGGATCTTCTAAGAAGGATCTAAACCTGGGCAGCCTTACTCGGTCGCCTCCGCCGGGGCCGGCGATGGGTGCGGCGGGTCGGTTGACTGGCCGGCTTGTCTGATGGTTCATGACGCGTGTGCAGAGTTTTCTCCCAGATCTCCACCAGGGACGGATCGCCGTCACTGGCCTGAATCCAGAGGCGGAACATCTCAAGACTGTGTGGTGTCTCCGGGTTGTGCAGGAAGCGTTTCTGGCCGCGATGGCCCAGGCCGCGGGCGAACCGGTAGCAGCCCACCAGCAATTCCCGGGCCTGATGGCGCAGGCCGTGCGACAGACGGAAATAATTGCAGTAGGAGGCAAGGAGATGTCCTGCTGATTGCAATACTTCATTAATCGGCAGTGCCGTCTGTACCGGACATTTCTGCCAGAAACGATCCATAAAGAGCGCCGCCAGAATCATCCCTTCATCAACGGTTCCCGTTTTTCTAAAGTGCTGGTTGAGTAACTCCAGCAGCTTGAAGGTTGTTTCCCCCGGTTGGTAGCCACCCATCATCGGTTGCAGGAGCCCTAATGAGTGAGCCCTTTGCAGAACCTCGGCGGCGACGCCGAGTCGGAAGAATTGCACCAGTTTTTCCCGCACTCTGGCTGGTGCCGCATCGGAAAGCAGGTGCGCTTGCTTGGTCATAGCTTCAAGAGAGTCTTTGTCGAGAGAAAAATCGAGACGGGCACTGAACTCCAGGGCCCGCAGCATGCGCACCGGATCCTCGGCAAAACGGGTCTGGGGGTCACCGATCACGCGCAGTCGCCGGTTCTCCAGATCCTTCAGTCCGCCGACATGGTCAACGATCGAAAAATCGGCGATATTATAAAAAAGCGCATTGATGGTGAAGTCCCGGCGGAAGGCATCTTCACGGGGCGTGCCGAACTGGTTCTGCACAAAGAAGCTATGCTCATCTGGATCTTCCGGCAACTCATCGGGGTGTGGGTGGCGGCGGAAGGTGGCGACTTCGATGACTTCATCACGGCCGAACCTTACATGGGCCAAACGAAAACGGCGACCGACCAGAAAGCAGTTGCGAAACAGTTTTTTGACCTGCTGCGGCGTTGCATCGGTGCCGATGTCAAAATCTTTGGGGGCTCTGCCTAACAGAAGGTCGCGAACGCTGCCTCCGACCAGGTAAGCCTGATAGCCGTTACGATGCAGCCGATAGAGCACTTTGAGAGTGTTTTCATCGATCTGGTTGCGGGAGATGCTGTGTCCCGGGCGCGGTAGTATCACCACAGCATCAGGTGTTACTCTGGCGTTTGGTGAGGGTCCAGCCATGAATTCCAGTAGTCCTTGCCGCAGAGGGGCCGTCCGATGATCGTAAGGTTATCACTGTATAGCAGATTTTGTGCTACGAGGGAAGCTTGCCGGGATTACGCGTTGTCATCATCCGGTGATCCGGTTATAACATGAATGCATGTGTTTCCTTCTTATCCTTACACAGGAGCCGTTGCAGAGATGAATCTCCTTGTTGTGCTCGGGCCGACGGCTTCGGGGAAAACCCATCTGGCTGTTCAGGCTGCCCGACGTCTCCATGGCGAAATTATCTCTGCTGATTCCCGACAGGTCTACCGTGGTCTGGACATCGGCAGCGGCAAGGACCTGGACGAATACGGCACAACCCCCTACCATCTAATCGATGTGGTTGATCCCGGCAATGAGTTCTGCCTGTTCGATTTTGCCCGTGCGTTCAGCCGGGCATTCAGCGAGATTCGCGGCCGCGGCCGCTTGCCGATACTGGCCGGGGGGACCGGGCTCTATCTCGACGCAGTACTACGGGGCTATGAGCTGGTGGCGGTGAGTGAAAACCGCGACTTGCGCCAGGAACTGGAACGGCTCTCTCTCGATGCTCTCAGGGAGCGGTTGTTGGGGTTGCGACTGGAACAACACAACAGCAGCAACCTTAATGACCGCTCCCGGCTGCTCAGGGCCATAGAAATAGCCGAGGGCGAACAGCAGGCTGACGCAAGGTCATTGGTCCTGCCGCAGTTGATTCCGCGAGTGTTCGGCTTGCGTTGGCCTCGGGAATTGTTGCGCCAACGGATTACCAGGAGATTGCGAGAACGCCTCGACCATGGCTTGGTCGAAGAGGTTGCGAAGCTGCATGCGGATGGCGTCTCCTGGAAGACCCTCGACTATTACGGTCTGGAATATCGCTTCGTTGCCCAACATCTGCAGGGTCAGCTGAATCGTAACGATCTTTTCCAGAAGTTGAACAGCGCCATTCACCAGTTTGCCAAACGCCAGGAAACCTGGTTCCGACGCATGGAACGTCAGGGGGTGGCAATCCGTTGGCTTAATGGCGAAGGTGACCCGGTCGCTGAACTGCTTGCCGTCTGTCAGGAGTTCGAGGGGTGAGCATTATGCCGGCCGCAGTGCAGCGGTACCTCGACAAGAGCGGTGCAAAGGGGTCATGGGCCCTGGCGGGAGAAGGGCGTGCCGATTTTACCGGTGCAGTTGTGATCCCGTCGCTGGCAGAAGGGGACAGCCTGTTTGCTACTTTGCAAAGCCTGGCAGCCAACCCCCTGCAGTTTCTCGCTCGTTTTCTAGTCGTCATCGTTGTGAACCATAGCGAGCAGGCTTCGGTTGCCGATCGGCTGCAGAGCAGTATCGACCTGGCGAGGTTAGCCGATCTGGCCGAACGATCAGAACTTTGTCTCGCCTGGGTTGATGCCGCCAGCCCCGGCTGTGAGGTCCCTGCCAGGCAGGCGGGGGTCGGCTTCGCTCGCAAATTAGGCATGGATCTCGTTCTGCCGTTTCTGAACTGGGCAGAGGACCCTTTGCTGGTCTGCCTCGACGCAGATACCCTGGTGGAAGCAAATTATCTGCAGTCGATCGTCTCTCATTTCCATCATTCTACAGCGGGGGCGGCGTCCTTGCCCTTCCGTCATCAGCAGGGGAGTGATGACGCTCAGCAGGCTGCGATCGATCGCTACGAACTCTTTCTGCGCAGTTATGTCTATGGTTTGTACCTGGCTGGATCGCCTTACGCTTTCCATACTGTTGGCAGTGCCATGGCTTGCCGGGCCTCAGCCTATGTGCGTTGCGGCGGGATGAATTGTCGCAGGGCAGGAGAGGATTTTTACTTTCTGCAGAAACTGGCAAAAACCGATGGTGTTGCCCTGTTGTCGGGAACTACAGTCTTCCCGGAGCCGCGTGTATCGGATCGGGTCCCATTTGGTACCGGGCGCAGTATGGGGCGTCTGCTCGATGGCGATGCACAAGCCGTACTCTTTTATCCGGCAAAAGCTTTTCGATTTTTGGCTGACTGGTTGCGTACCGTTGAACAGCAATTGTCCGCTGATGCTGAAACGCTTTTGATTGGTGCTGACAGAATCTCCCCGGTTTTGGCTGATTATCTTGTGCAGGCCAACTGGCGAACCATCTGGCCACGGTTGCAGTCAACACACCGAACCGGGATGCATCGTTTGCAGGCTTTTCATATCTGGTTTGATGGTTTCAGAACGATGCGCATGATTCACCTGCTGTGCGATTCCTGGCTCAGTCGTGGCGAACCTGAAGAGTTCCTCCCGGAGTATTTCTCCTGGGAAGGATGTGATTGTCCAGAAATGCTGTCAGGGATGCTGGAGGCGTTGCGTTTGCGTGGTGGCAGGCAGCCGTAGATAAGTATGTCGAAAATCTGAAAATCGTGTGTTATCATGAATATCTAAGATAACAGCCAAGCTCGGTCTGCGGATCGAGGAAAGAGATGCTGATGAGTCTATCTGACAACCCTGAGTACGCTGCTGAACAAAAAAATAAACGTCATGCCTCGCGTTTTCCGCTGATTGTAGAGAAGATTCCCTGTGGCGATGGCCAGAAAACCTTGTTCGGCTACGCCAAGAATGTCAGTCGCGGTGGGCTGTTTATCTCTACGGTAAAGCCCCGTGAGCCGGGTGAAGTCTTCACAATTGAATTGACCCTGCCTATGCCCTGCCGCTATACGTTTCGCTGTCAGTGTGAGGTCGTCTGGAAGCGCCATTTCCTGCGAAAAAAATCAGGTGAGCCTGGAATGGGGCTGCGATTCCTCGACATTTCCGATGCAGATGGCGACAAGATTGATGAATGGGTAACAGCACAGACGACAAAACTTTCGGGATAGTCTGACTTGATAGACGCTGATGTCTATCTTGTCGATCACAATGAAAATTACTTTTATAAGCGGCGGTTTAGGATGCTGCGTGCAAAGGAGAGCATTATGCCCCAGGAAATGAAGATGCTAGAGGCGATCAAGCTTGCCATCAAAACGGAAAAGGATGTCATGGATTTCTATCTCAAAGCGGCGTCTTTGACCAAGAATGAGCGTGGCAAAAAGGTCTTTGAGCTGCTTGCCAAAGAAGAACGAGAACATGCCGGGCACTTTTTTAAAATCTACACCGGAAGCGACCTTGGCTCCTTCGACGACTTTATGGCCCAACCTCCCAGCTCCAATCATGCCATGCTTAAGCAGTTAGAAAAGGCACTTGATGAAAGGGTTCACGATCGCAAGGCCATGGAACTGGCGCTCAAGGAGGAAGAAGACCTGGCCAAAAATCTGCGCATGACAGCCTCCTATATTGTTGATCCTGCCGTGCGAGCTGTGTTCGATCGCATGGCAGAGGAAACGGAGACGCACTATGCGCTTATCGAATCAGAGTACGCCCACATGATGGGCATGGTGCACGAAACGGATATTGATACCTATGTACGTGAATAACAGGTTGAAAAGCATTCTGCTGGTACTGGCAGGATTCCTGGTGTTGTCAGGCCCGGCATTTGCAGTCACCGGTGCTCCTCGCGACGTTCATCGTCTGCCGGGTAATGTTGAATTCCAGAGCACGATTGAGGCCCGATGCACAATCTGCCATACCCGGGCCCGGGTTGATGAAGCCATAGGTCAGCAGGTTGAGCTTGACGCTCTACTGCAACGCATGATTGAGCGCGGTGCCATGCTCAGCGAGCGTGATCAGAAAGTCCTGGGTACGTTTTGGGGGTCGCCGATGAAGGAGGATGGGGCAGAGTCTTCCGATCCGCAATAGTCCCTGTCTTTGACATGGTACAAAAAAAGGACCGGCCTTGCAGGCCAGTCCTTTTTTTGTTGCCTGACCAGCGAATCGTGCTGTTCAGGGGCGCCAGATTTTCAGCAGCGCTTCAGCCATTTCAGCCGGGCTGTCGGCAACGCTGACACCGCATTCGCGCAAAAACGCTTTCTTGCTCGCCGCGTCCCCCTTGCCGCCGGAGATGATGGCGCCGGCATGACCCATGCGTTTGCCGGTTGGAGCTGTCGCTCCGGCGATAAAGGCCGCCACCGGTTTGGTCATGTGGTCACGAACGAACTCGGCCGCCTTCTCTTCAGCATCACCACCTATCTCACCGATCATGATCACCGCTTTGGTGGCCGGGTCATTTTCAAACATGCGCAGAACGTCGAGGTGACTGGTGCCATTGACCGGGTCACCACCGATGCCGACGCAGGTGGTCTGGCCGATATTGCGGGTGGTCAACTGCCACACAGCTTCATAGGTCAGGGTCCCGGAACGGGAGACAACGCCGACCGGGCCGGGTTTGTGAATATAGCCCGGCATGATGCCGATCTTGCATTCGCCCGGAGTGATGACACCGGGGCAGTTGGGGCCGATCAGCCGGCAGTTCTTGCCTTCCATGTATTTCTTGACCTTGACCATGTCGAGGACCGGTACACCTTCGGTGATGCAGATCACCAGTTCGATGCCGGCTTCGACGGCCTCCATGATGGCATCTGCGGTACCGATCGGTGGAACGTAGATGACCGACGCATTGGCTCCGGTCGCTTTGATGGCATCTTCAACCGTATCAAACACTGGGAAGCCATCAATTTTGCTGCCGCCCTTGCCGGGAGTGACCCCGCCGACCATCTGGGTGCCGTAGTCACGGGCGCCCTTGGCGTGGAACAAGCCGGTAGCACCAGTGATGCCCTGGGTAATAACCTTGGTATTTTTATCGACCAGTATACTCATCGTTATTCTCCTTGATCCTTCACGGCTTTGACGATCTTCTCGGCCGCATCCGCCATGCCGTCGGCACTGACAATGTTAAGGCCCGATTCCGCCAGCAGCTTCTTGCCCAACTCCACGTTGGTGCCTTCCAGGCGCACCACCAGCGGAACTGTTACGCCGATCTGCTTGGCTGCTTCGATAACCCCGGTGGCGATAACATCGCATTTCATGATGCCGCCAAAGATGTTGACCAGGATGCCCTTGACCTTGTCATCGGAGAGGATGAGTTTGAAAGCTTCGGTCACACGCTCAATGGTGGCGCCGCCCCCGACATCGAGAAAGTTGGCCGGGTCGCCGCCGTAGTGCTTGATGATGTCCATGGTCGCCATGGCCAGGCCGGCACCATTGACCATGCAGCCGATGTTGCCATCCAGAGCGATATAGGACAAGTCGTACTGTGAGGCCTCGATCTCCATGGCGTCTTCTTCGTCATAGTCACGCAGATCGCGGATGCGGATGTGCCGGAACAGCGCGTTGTCGTCAAGATTGATCTTGGCGTCGAGGCAGATCAGGTTGCCCTCGCCGGTCAAAACCAGCGGGTTGATCTCGAGCAGGGCGCAGTCGGACTCAACGAACGCCTTGTACAAATTCATCAGCAGCGGCACGGCCTGCTTGACCTGGGCAATGCCGAAGCCCAGCTTGAAGCCGACCTTGCGAGCCTGGAATGCGGTCAGGCCGACCACCGGGTCAATCGCTTCAAAGAACAGCTTCTCCGGGGTCTTGGCCGCGACTTGCTCGATATCCATGCCTCCTTCTGCGGAGGCCATCAGGGTGACCATGTCGGTCGCCCGGTCCACCAGAAAGGAGACATAAAATTCGTCGGCAATGTCGCAACCGTTCTCGATCAGCACGCGCTTGACGGTCTTGCCTTCCGGACCGGTCTGGTGGGTCACCAGGGTCATGCCGAACATGGCGCGGGCAAACTTTTTCGCCTCGTCGGCATTTTTGGCGATCTTGACGCCGCCTCCCTTGCCGCGTCCGCCGGCATGGATCTGCGCCTTGACCGCATAGGGACCGTCGCCGAGCCGTCGTGCCCAGTCACGGGCCGAGTTACTGTTGTAGACCACGTGCCCTTCTGGAACCGGAACACCGAAGTGGCGCAGGATCGCCTTGGCCTGGTACTCGTGGATATTCATGGGTAATTACTCTCCGCAGGGAATAGGTTTTCTGGGCCAGCCTTCTTCGACTGGCCCGGGGTCAGGTTATGCACAATGCTGAAAACAGTATCAGCCCGTTAAAGTTCTCTCAGAACCGAGCGTTTGTCAAATCGACTGCAGCTCTTTCGTCAGCCTAAGTGGCAAAAAGTGCATAGCGCAGGTGAAAATTGTCTTTTTGCCGGACCTCTGAACTTTTGCCTGGCGAGAACGGTAGCCTGATTTTGGTTTTTTGTCTAAGTAAAAATGAATTATTTTAAATAAAACAGTGGTTTATGTTTGTGAGCTTGATTTTAAAGATGCTGGTCGGGCCAGTTCTGTCCTGCTTGGTCAAAGTCTGCAACTTCTCATAAAATGCAGCGAAATGGGCCGGTTCTCAACGTTTATGATCATGATCGTGATGCCTGTCACCATGAGGTTCCACCAGCGGCTTTTGCGCAGGCATGATCCGACGCCCGGGCGAGCAGATCGGGCAGCCCTGCATGACAAGCGGTTTTTCCAGACGGCAGGTTTTGAGGAGTTCTTCGTTATTGAAGATGTCGAGCGTCGGGCCATCTGCCATCACCCGCCCTTCCTGCAGGACAATCGTGCGATCGCACAATTCCAGGACCATGTCGAGGTCATGGCTGGTGGTAATCCGCGTGTGATGGAATGCCTTTAACAGTGCGATAAGTTGGCGCCGGGCATGCGGGTCGAGTCCGCTGGTCGGTTCGTCCAGGACAAGGATCTCCGGCAGCATCGAGAGCATAGTGGCGATCGCCACGCGCTTCTTTTCGCCACCGGAAAGGTGATAGGGCGCCTTGTCCCGCAAATCGGCGGCCTCCACCCTCCCCAGGGCTTCCATGACCCTTGTTTCTACCTCTCTTGTGGCAAGTCCCATATTCAGCGGGCCGAATGCTATGTCATCAAACACAGTCGGCATGAAGAGTTGATCGTCCGGGTTCTGGAAGACCATGCCCACGGTACGCCTGATCTCGGTGAGGTTTCCCTTGGTCAGTCGTGTGTCACCGATCACGATCTCACCTGAGGTCGCGGACAGATAGCCGTTCAGGTGGAGCAGCAACGTTGATTTGCCTGCCCCGTTGGCACCAATGATGGCAACCGATTCGCCGTGATGGATGCGGAAAGAGACGTTGTGCAGGGCAACTGTGCCATCGGGATATACGTGGTGAAGGTTTTTGACCTCGACCTTATGATGACTCATGGCACAGTTCCTGTGATGAGGCTGCCAAGCAGCTGCGGTGCGTTGTAAAGACGGAGGAGGATGAAGAGGGTGGTCCATCCCCCCATGAAGACAGCCTCCTTATAGCCGAACCGGTTTTGCGAACGTATTGTGTGAAACTCGCCGGAAAATCCGCGGGCAAGCATTGCCATGTGAATCCGTTCAGCCCGGTCCCAGGTCCGCAGCAAAAGATGTCCGACCATCGAACCAAACTGACGTATGCCGCCCCCCCGCTTGCCGAAAGTGCGGAGCTGGCGTGCGCGTGCCGTTCGCACACCCTCATCAGTCAGGACGAAAATGTAACGGTAGAGGAAGAGCAATTGTACTGCGAACACCTTCGGCATTCCCAACTTCTCAAGTGCTTCGCAGATCGCCGGAAAACCGGTTATTGCCACGAGGATCAGAGCAACGCTGGTGGTGAGGACAGACCGGATGAGAATTGACAAACAGGAGATCCAGCCCCCCCATATATCGATGGGGCCGAGCTGCATGATGACTTGCCGGTCAAATACCGGGTTGAAGATGCCGATGAGCAGGGCGAAAGGGACCACGATCACGATTTTGCGCAGAATGTAGCTGCCGGGAAGGTCGCCAGCGGCCATTAAAATCGTCGGGTAGACCAGGAAAGGCAACAGAGCGGAAATTTCGTAAGGGTCGAAGGAGACGACACAGATGATGAAGCAGAAGGTCGTCAGGACTTTGGCTCGCGCGTCGATGCGGTGTACGGCAGTCTGCCGCATAGCCAGCTGGTCAAGCTGTTTGAAATCGAGGAATGAGCCATCTATTGCCAACATTGTTTTCCCCTGCTAACGATTGGACTCATCCGCCTGACAGTTGTGTGCATCGACTTCTCTGATGCGCTGATCGCGTACGCGCTTCTTGAGTAATAGGCCAGTCAGGAGACAGAACACCAGAGTGATTGTGCCGCCGACAATCCCGGCAAGGCTCGTACCAATGCGTTCATCCGAAGCAGTTGGGGACGCATCATTTCCTTCCCTTGCCTGGCCAGGCAGGGAGTAACCGGGCAACAGGGCTGTTTTCTCCTGCATGGCAGCCAGCTTCTCATGCTTCTGGAGGCTTGCCTCCGGCAGTTCGCCGGAGCCCGTGATTTTGCCAATTGACCATTCGAGGCCATCGGGATATTCCGATGCAAACCAGGACAAGCCTCCGCCAATCAGCAGCGCGGCAACCAGAAATGTAATGATCATTGAGCGCACCGGCAGTTCACCAAGCGGTTTGTCCTGCAGCACGCTCTCCAGGACTTCGGGTCGGGCACGGTAGACGAAAGAAATAACGAGCGCTGTCACCACTCCTTCAACGACGCCGATGGCCAGGTGAATCGGTTGCATCAACAGCAGGAAAGCGTTGAACGGCAGAGCTGACACTCCCGAGGCAAGGGTTTGCAGCACGACCCCAAGGGAGCCGAATTGCAGACCGACTACTGCGGCGATGATCGCAGCTATGACAATGCGAGACTGGCTTGATTTGCGGCCAAGCAATTTTTTGTAAATCAGCGGGTAGGCGATAAACGCCGGAAATGCACCGAGATTGATGGTGTTGCAACCGAGAGCGAGCAGCCCTCCATCGGCAAAAAAAAGAGCCTGAACGGACAGTACCGAGGCGATGGTCAAAAATGCCGCGGCAGGGCCGAGCAGGATGGCCAGAAGCAGGCCGCCGCCAAGGTGACCGCTCGATCCGGTTGCCGGGATGGTGAAATTGATCATTTGTACAGCAAAAACGAATGCGCCGAGCACCCCCATGAGCGGTACTTTGCGTTCATCGAGGTTTTTGCGCACCCTCGATGAGCAACAGGCGATCAATGCAGCTGAAGCAGCCCATAGCGCCCCGCCAACCGCGGGAGAGACGAGTGCGTCTGCCATGTGCATGATTGAACCTCCTTTTCCAAAAAGTCTGCCGCCAGCTGCGTGGAGGATTGGCCTGAACAATCTGGCAAGGCTGGGGTAAGGTTACAGGATACTAGGTTTCGTCTGAAGCCGGGTCAAGCGAAAAGTGCTACGAAAAATTAAATCGTAGCACTAAAATGCTCTCGGTGGACAAGCTAAGGGATTTCTTGTGCAACGAACCTGACAGGGGCCTTGCAGGCTTTGCAGAGGGCTTGATAGCTGCGGGATATCCTTCTATGCATGATGCTGGTCAGGCGATGTTCACGGCAGTTGCAGCTGTAGAGGAAGGGCCTTGGCACGACTCGGGCCAGAGTAGTCTGGTAACTATGGCAACGCTTTGGCGGGAGATTGTAGCAGCACTGCATGACCGCCTGCCATTCGGGACCGTGCGGCCGCGGGCGTCGGCTCTGGTTGCAGGCTTGCCAGTTAACGACCAGGTGAGCTACTTCGTGCGGGATGGTCGCACTCAGGAAATTTTCGAGATTCTCCGCCAGCAGCTGTTGGTTGATGCGCAGGCCGGTTGCGCCGTGGCGATCAACCCTGGCTTGACCAGCGCATCGACCACGCAGGGAAAAGTCAATCGTGGCATCAGGCAAATCAAGCCGGTAGTAATCGCGTGCCTGCTTCTCGGCCTTGCGCACGGCTGTTTCGACCTGCAGCCTGAGTTCTGTGCTCTCTAGTTTATCGGCCATGTCATATATAGCTGTAAGGGGTTGCGTTTTTTTGTCCGTCGGCATGTTACAGAATGTTGGCCTGAGCCACAAGAGCTCAACAGACATCCTGTAGAAAATTACGATAAATCAGATTGCAGAATCTTGATGAGTTCCCGGGCCGGTTGATAGCCGGAATGAATGCCGAGAGCCTTCTCGCAATCGTCGAGAGCCTGATCGAATTGCTGCATGTCGTAAAAGGTCTGGGCCCGGCCAAAGTAGCTTTCAGGGCGGTTCGGATTGATCTCCAGGGTCTGGTCGAAATCCAGCAGAGCCTTTTCGAACCTCTTCAGAACGCGATAGCAGAGTCCGCGATTAGCATAGCCACGATCACTCTCCGGATCGTAATTGATGGCCTTGGAAAAATCCCTGAGTGCCCTCTGGTGATGTCCCATGGCAAAATAGGCCATGCCCCGATGATTATAGACCAGTCCGCGAATTTTCCGGTCAAGTTGCATGCTGAGCAACTGGTCATAGAGGCCTATGGCATTTTCCAGTTCATGATTGCTGTGGGCTTCCAGGGCGCGTAGCATGGTTTTTTCCAGGTGGTTGCCCATGGACGAAGGAATCGGGCCCATGCGGGCCGGAGGATTCGTGATTGCCGGATGGGAGATGGCTATGAACTCTTGATCAAGGGCCTCACGTTCCACTATGGCGCGACGTTTGCTCCCATGCCGGCGGATCTCCTTCTGGTAGTCGCGAATCTCCTGAAAAATCAGGTCAGAAAGCGTCAGGGTTGCATTGAGAGATGCCAGTTTGCGACGGACCGACTGGTTGGGCAGCGATATGTCGGATTTGTAGACCAGTTCATGCTCTACCTCGGCCCAGGCATCCTGCAATATGGTGCGGAGTTGAATCTCGCAGACTTTGCGGACCCCTGGGATCAGACGCACTGTTTGTTGCATTTCAATGCGAATGGCAAGATGCAGTGAATCGTAAGCAAATTCACGAAAAGAGTGCTGGTTGGCCTTGCGCTCGGTTTCCAGAACTTCGAAACGAGTCGCAATCAAGCTGGAGACGGTTTCAATATCCTCAAGAAAAGGGCAGACGATGCGCAAGCCGAAAAAGTCATCGACCGTGGCATTGCGAGTCCTGGTCTTTACGCCATTCAGCTTACGAAGCTTGTCAAAGTAGGCCTCAAAGCTTTTAACACGGTACTTGATTGCAGGAGTAAGCCCCAGCTGCTCAAGGATCAGGCGCATTTCCTGGGCGAGTTGTTGCAGAGACGACCTGTACGCAGGGAGCTGTTGCTCGTAAAGAGTCTTGGCTGTATTACGCTCCGGAAGACTGGCGTAATCGCTTGCGGAGTTCTTCATGCAACACTCCAGGGGACGTTGAAGCCGGGAAATTGAATACCAATACAGTGTAAGCCAAGATATGGATGAGGCAAGGGGCAAGGCGTTGTCTGACCATCCCGCAGTCGCCATGCGTCTGAAAATCTCTCCATTGCAAGGTTCCTGGTCGTGCGTCTGACAAATTCCAGAGTCGATTAACTCTTTACCTGAGCATCTTTCTCCGCCAAGATAGAGTAACATATAAAGTTTAACGATTGGCTTGACTCCCCAGGAAAAGGATATCGCTGCATGAAGCAAAGACTGTTGAAACTCGTACTTGCCTTTTCCATCGCTTCCTGTCTGTTGCCCGTGTCGATCCTGGCAGCTCAGGAGCAAAAAATCGGCGCCTCTCTACAGATCGAACTGGCCATGGCCGGCTCGGGTGGAAAAGTTCCGGTCATTGTTCGGATGAAAGACCCGCTGGCAGTTCAGTCCTTGGCCACTCCGACCCGCAGGAAAGGGCCCATCCGGGCGCAGGCGCGTGCAAATCTGATTCATGCACTCAAGGCGCGTGCCGATCAGGGCCAGCAGCCTCTGAAAAAACTGCTGGCTCAACGCGGAATCACCAAATTCCAACAGCTCTGGCTGATCAACGGCATGGCGCTGTTGGCAACTCCGGCTCAGGTCGAGGAAATTTCCAGACTGCCCGAGGTGGCATCGATTGTTGCCGATCACACAATCGAGCTCCCAGGAATTGTACCTGCCCAGGTCTCGGGAACAGCTGAACCGAACATCGATCAGGTCAATGCGTCAGCCCTCTGGGCTCTCGGCTATGCTGGCCAGGGGGTTACTGTGGCCATCGTGGATAGCGGTGTCGATGCCAGCCATCCGGATCTTGGCCCGCGCTGGCGGGGCGGAGCCAACAGCTGGTACGATCCCAATGGTGAGCACACCGATGCGCCGACCGACATGTCCGGGCACGGCACCGAGGTGACAGGGTTGGTCCTCGGCGGCGCTAGCAGTGGGACCTATATCGGCGTTGCACCCGAGGCCCAATGGATCGGGGTGAAAATCTTCGCGGATAATGACTCGACTACTTTCAGTACCATCCATCTCGGCCTGGAGTGGTTGCTCGATCCGGATAGCAACCCCGACACCGATGACGCCCCGGACATTGTGAATAATTCCTGGGGATTTGAGTATGCTGCAAATGAATGCCTTTCGGAATTCCAGCAAGATGTCCAGAACCTGAAGGCGGCTGGAATCGCCTTGGTCTTTTCTGCCGGCAATACCGGGTTGAGCGGTAGTGTTTCACCGGGCAATTATCAAGAGAGCTTTGCGGTTGGCTCGGTGGATCTTTCTTCCGTGGTCAGCGACTTCAGCGCGCGTGGGCCGTCTGCCTGCGATGCTGATATCTATCCCGAGGTGGTGGCACCGGGAGACCATGTCAAAACGAGCTCCCTTGGCAGCACCTATGTCCTGGCCGAAGGTACGTCTTTGGCGGCGTCTCACGCCAGCGGCGTAATGGCTCTGCTGCTCAGTGCTTTTCCGGAAACCCCTGTCGATACACTCGAAACGGCACTCAAGAACTCGGCGATCGATCTCGGAACACTTGGTGCAGACAATACCTATGGCTACGGCCTGATCAATTCCCTTGAAGCTTTCAACTATCTGGGCGGCCTGCAGGGCATCGCTGTGACGGACTCGATCAGTCCGGAAACCGACAATGACGTTGCCTTCGGCAGCGTGGTCAGCGGCGAAAGTATCACGGCCAGTGTCCGGGTGCGTAATACTGGCAGTCTGCCCTTGATCCTGGGTGCCGCTGACCTCAGCAATATCGCTGAACCATTCAGCGTTGTCAGTGATGCCTGCAGCGGCAAGGTCCTGACCTCTGGAGAAACCTGTTCATTCACTCTGCAGTTCAGCCCGACCGTGCCGGGGAGTTTCTCCGGAAGCCTGGTCGTCCTCTCCAACGCCGTCGGTGAAGAGCGTGTGACGATGAATGTGAGCGGAACGGCAGTGTCAGTACCGGACATCACCGTGATCGATTCTGTTGTGCCAATCAATGACTTGCAAATCTCGTTTGGCACCATAACTGTGGGGTCATCATCAGACCAGTTCGTGTTCATCAGCAATGATGGCAACGCAGACCTTGCGGTCGGCTCGATCGCTTCAGCAGACCTTTTGGAGGTGCCCTTCACTATTCAAAACGATACCTGTTCCGGGCAAACCCTGATGCCTGCTGCAAGCTGCTCCTTCAACGTCAGGTTTACCCCCGCTGCTGGTGGCGTATTCAATGACAGTTTCGATATCCCATCCAACGACCCGGACGAAAACCCGGTTACGGTAACCGTGAGCGGGACAGGCACTGTCGAACTGGTTCCCGCCATCACCGTGACCGATACTTCGGCTCCTTTCGATGACAGGCAGGTATTGTTCGGTGATGTGACCGAAGGTGTGACAGCAGACCACACCGTGACCATCTCCAATGACGGCAATGCAGCCCTTGCCCTTGGCAACCTTGCAGTCGCAAACCCGCTCGCAGAACCTTTTAGCCTCCTGAATGACACCTGTTCAGGACATCAACTGCAACCAGCGACAGGCTGTACTTTCGATGTCAGGTTTGCACCTGCTGGCGCAAGCAGTTACACCGACAGTTTTGATATCCCATCCAGCGATCCGGATGAAAGCTCGTTAATTGTGAATCTCAGTGGCTCAAGCCTCTCGGCTGTCACTAACAATCCCCCTGACATACCGCAGCTTGCCTCCCCGGCTAATGGGCAACAGCAAGTGTCAAGTGTCGTGACTTTCGAATGGCTGTCGGTCACAGACCCTGACGGGGACCCGGTCAATTATGACATTTATTACTGCACAAGCGCAGATCCGTTCAGTAACTGCAATGCTGTGCAGATAACGACACTCAGCGGTCAGCCTGATGGCAGAATTTACTATGCCGGCATCAGCTCTGGAGCAGTGCTGATGTTTCTCGGCGTCGCTTTTGCCGGCAGGCTGAGGGGCAGGAAGAAAATTGCACTACTGATTGTTGTTGCGATAGGGGTAGGAACGCTTCTCGCTGCCTGTCACCCTGATGATCCTGTCAGCTCAGGCACACCGACACAGAACGAGACCTATACCGTGTCAGGGCTCGGCCCTGCAACCTTGTATTACTGGGGAGTCGTGGCAAAGGATGGGCAGGGCGGTGAAACACAAAGCGCGGTGTGGAGCTTTACCACGCTCTAACCCCATATGATCAGCGTTGCTGGATTCCTGAATCAGTGAGGGAACTTCAGCAAGACTCCCGTTCAACGATGTCGAATCCGACATCGATCACATGCTCGCTGACATGTTCCTGGTTAATTCTTTTAAGCAAGGACTCTGCAGCGCGTTGACCAATTTCTGCACGATCGAAGTGTACGGTTGTGAGGGATGGATAGGTGTGGGCCGCATAAGGCTGGTCACCGAAACCCACGAGCGCCAGTTGGTCTGGGATGGAGAGGTTGCGCGAATGAGCTTCGGCCAAAGCCCCCTGGGCGAGGGTGTCTGAGCTACAGAAAACAGCCCCTTCGCCAAAACCACCATCCAAAAGGCAAGCTAAGGCATCGCGACCAGCTTTGAAATTAGTCGGGGTCGGGACATTGCTGACACTAACATTTGCTATCCCACTCTTGGCTAAGGTTTGAATAAAGGCGTTTTGACGAATCTGTGCACGATGGTCCGTTGCGGATATCATCCCAATATTACGATAGCCATTAGCCACTAAAAAATCGGCAACGGCCTGCCCAATGCGCTCATGGGAAAAACCTACGACCACATCAAGGGGGGTGGGAGTAAGATCCCATGTTTCTACGACGGGGATGTTGGCTCCGATCAGCAGACGGCGGCAGAGTGAGGAATGATTGATTCCGGTTAAAAGTATCCCATCTGGCCTGCGGCTCAACACGGCAGAGATAAGAGACTCTTCCTGCTCTTCTGAAAAACCACATTCACCCACGAGTACCTGATAACCCGTATCTCTGAGGACTTTGCTGAAAAAAGTAATCGTTTCAGCATAAACAGAGTTTGCCATCGAGGGCACCATGGCCGCAATGAGCCGGCTTTTGCGCGACGCGAGTCCTCCGGCCAAGAGGTTGGGAACATAGCCGGTGAGAGAAATTGCGTGCTGAACTTTTTCCAGTGTTCTCTGGGCCACCTTGTCGGGGTGGTTCAGAACTCTTGACACGGTAATCGGAGAAACCCCGGCAATTTTGGCAACATCGTCGAGGGTGACGCTACCCGTCGTACGGGTGGAGCTATTTGTCGTTCCCGTATTCGCCATGGGGATATGACCTTTCAGGCTTTGCCTGAATCACAGGCATTGAGTAATTATGATAGCGATACCACTGGTGCCTGTCAAGGCTTGTCGTACGCTCTCCTCTCCCTGAGATCTGATGCAAAACAGCATAATAAATCAGATGTTCCTTGAATTTTATGAGTGCTCTTACTTTTTTAGAAAGCGCAGACGACGTTTAAAAATAAATATTGACAGCGCTTTATGATAGCGCTAGCATTTCATTGAAACCTAATAGGTCTAGATTTCTGCAATGCTTTGTTCCAGACAACATCCTTTCTAACGGAGGCTCTCTTGAAAAAGTCAACCAGCGGCACGTCCGGAGCACCAATTATTACTGATTTTCAGGTTGTTCAGGTTGCCGGGCACGACAGCATGCTTCTCAACCTCAGTGGCGCACATGGGCCATTTTTTACGCGCAACATTGTTATCATGAAAGACAACTCCGGCCATACCGGGATCGGAGAGGTCCCCGGTGGTGAAGGGATCCGCCAGACCCTGGAGGATGCTCGTCCCCTGTTGATCGGGCAGGAAATCGGCAACTACAACAATATCCTGAATACCGTCCGCAAAACCTTCGCGGATCGTGACGCTGCCGGTCGCGGCCTGCAGACCTTCGATCTTCGCATCATGATTCATGCCGTGACAGCCCTGGAGTCTGCCCTGCTGGACCTGCTCGGACAGTTTCTTAACGTTCCCGTAGCTGCACTGCTCGGTGAGGGTCAGCAACGCGATGCGGTTGAAATCCTCGGTTATCTATTCTATATCGGCGATCGAAACAAGACTGATCTGCCTTACCTGTCGGATACTGACGCTAAGGACGATTGGTTCCGTCTGCGTCACGAGGAGGCCTTGACTGCCGAATCGATTGTGCGCCTCGCGGAGGCAACTCACGCCCGCTATGGTTTTAACGATTTCAAACTAAAAGGAGGAGTGCTGGCCGGTGAAATTGAGATTGAGGCGGTCACAGCCCTGGCCAATCGATTTCCCCAGGCACGCATCACTATAGACCCGAATGGTGCCTGGTCACTTAACGAAGCAATCCGGTTGTGCAAGGATCAGCATCACGTTTTGGCTTATGCCGAAGACCCCTGTGGCGCGGAGAACGGCTTTTCAGGACGCGAAGTGATGGCTGAGTTCCGCCGGGCGACCGGCCTGCCGACTGCGACGAACATGATTGCGACCGACTGGCGTCAAATGGGACATTCGATTCTGCTGCAGTCGGTCGATATCCCGCTGGCCGATCCCCATTTCTGGACGATGCAAGGCTCGGTCCGTGTTGCCCAGTTGTGCCATGAGTGGGGCCTGACCTGGGGCTCGCACTCCAATAACCATTTTGATATCTCGCTCGCCATGTTTACCCATGTCGCCGCCGCTGCTCCGGGTAAAATAACGGCTATCGACACTCACTGGATCTGGCAGGACGGCCAGCACCTGACCAAAGACCCGCTAAAGATTGTTGGCGGTAAGATTACCGTTCCTGATCGGCCCGGGTTAGGGGTTGAGATCGACATGGATGCCCTTGCCAAGGGTCATGAACTGTACAAAGCAAAAGGTTTGGGGAGTCGCGACGATGCCATGGCGATGCAGTTTCTAATCCCGGACTGGACCTTTGATCACAAGCGCCCTTGTCTGGTGCGTTAGGTTTCATAGTAAGCGGAACAAGGTCCCACGCGGGCAAGAAAGGATAAATCATGGACACAAGTTTCATTAAAGGGGTAATACCGCCGATTATCACACCGACGGACGCTGACGAGTCTGTCAATGAGCAGGTTCAGCGAGAAATCGTCGATCACATCATCAAGGGGGGCGTTCATGGCATTCTGGCGCTGGGAAGTAACGGCGAATTCTTTGGTTTAAACCCTGAAGAGCAGGAACGTGCCGCCACAATTATCATTGATCAGGCTGCCGGCCGCGTTCCGGTCTATTTCGGGATTTCAGATATCACAACCCGCGAATGTGTGCGCCGGGCCAAAAAAGCCGAAGCGATGAACGCATCTGCCATCTCTGTTCTGCACCCGATGTTCTTAGGACCCAACGACGAGGAGTTGTTTCAGCACTTCAAGACGATCGCCGAAGCAACGAGTCTCCCGGTGTTGTTATACAACAACCCCGACCGCATGCGCTGCGGCATCTCGGCCCCTCTGCTTGAGCGCCTCTCCGACGTGCCCAACATCGTCGGCGTCAAAGAGAGCAGCGGCGATATGACCCTGACCGCTGAGTTCATCCGCCGCACCCGCGGCAAGGACTTCAAGGTCATCGCCGGGCGCGACGTCCTGATTCTGAGCACCCTGGTTTACGGCGGGGTCGGCACTGTTGCCTCGTCGGCCAACATCGTTCCCGAACTGGTTGTTGAAATCTACAACAAATACCTGGCCGGTGACCTGGCCGGAGCTCTTGACGCCCAGTATCGCCTGACCCCGATGCGCATGGCCTACGGCCTGTCGAGTTTCCCAGTCGTCACCAAGGACTACATGCGCCTTCTGGGCTTCAACGTCGGCGAGCCGATCAAGCCGAACACCAGTAGTAAACCGGAGGTCCTGGCCATCCTGCAGAAGCATCTGGATGACATGGGCGCGAAAAAACTGGTCTGATCCCCAGGCCCGAAAAAACTTCAGAACCACAAAGGAGAGACATTATGAAAATCGGATTTATCGGGCTTGGCATCATGGGCAAGCCGATGAGCAAGAACCTGATCAAGGCGGGCTATGACCTGGTCGTCTGTGATATTAACAGCGCAGCAGTGGCTGATCTCAAGGAACTCGGCGCCAGCAGCGCTGATAGCGCCAGGTCCGTCGCGCAAGCCAGTGATGTCATCATCACGATGCTCCCCAACTCGCCCCACGTCAAAGACGTTATCCTCGGAGAAAACGGCGTCATTGAAGGGGCAAAGCCCGGAACTGTCGTCATCGACATGAGTTCCATTGCTCCGTTGGTCAGTCGCGAAGTTGCCGCGGCTCTCGCCGGTAAGGGGGTTGAAATGCTCGATGCCCCAGTCAGTGGCGGAGAACCGAAAGCCATCGAAGGCACCCTCTCGGTCATGGTCGGTGGAAAAAAAGCGGTTTTTGAGAAGTGCTACGATATCATGAAGGCGATGGCCGGATCAGTGGTGTTAACGGGCGACATCGGTGCGGGCAATATCACCAAACTTGCCAACCAGATCATCGTTGCACTGAACATCGCCGCAATGTCAGAAGCCCTGGTACTGGCCAGCAAAGCCGGCGTCGAACCGGAGCTGGTTTTTCAGGCGATTCGCGGCGGGTTGGCCGGCAGCACGGTTCTCGACGCCAAAGCGCCCCTGGTGCTGGATCGTAAATTCAACCCCGGCTTCCGTATCAACCTGCATATCAAGGATTTGGCCAATGTCCTGGAAACCTCTCATGAGCTTGGCGTACCACTTCCCCTGACCGCTTCAGTCATGGAGATGATGCAGGCGCTCCGGGTTGATGGTATGGGCGACCTGGATCATGGGGCACTGGTGCGCTACTACGAGAAACTTGCACAGATTGAGGTCAAACGCTGAACTAATCAAGGAAAGGGTGCGCCATCGCCAAGCCCGCAGGCCTTGGGCTCCACAACGTCTGCATCAACGAGGCTCGCGGCCGGATGAACAGAATGAAACAACTCCATCTGAACTGGATCGCCGTTGCGCTCCTTTCGGCAGCAAGCTTCGCCCTGATGGCTGCATGTACCCGGCTGGCCAGTCAGAAATTACCCCAGATAGAAGTCGTATTTTTCCGTAATTTCCTCGGCTTACTCTTGTTGATTCCCTTAGCCATGCGCCAGAAGCTGACGTTGCGCACCGAGCATCTTGGACTGCATGTTTTCAGGGCAGGAGCGGGCATATCGGCGATGTACCTCTATTTTTATGCCATAACTCATTTGCCCCTGGCCGATGCGGTATTGCTGAACTATACATCTCCGCTCTTTGTTTCACTCTTCGCTGTTATCTGGCTTAAGGAGGAATTGACCTCAAAAAGGAAATGGTCTGGGGTTCTGGGCTTGATCGGCATGGCCTGTCTCTTCCATCCGAGTTCGGCCATCGCATCGCTCGCCGGGCTCGCAGGTCTGCTCTCAGGGCTGCTTGCCGGCCTTGCCTTGACATCGGTGAAAAAACTCTCCGATACCGAGCCGGGCTTACGAATCGTAATCCTGTTTGCACTATTAGCCAGCCTTCTCTCTGCTCTCCCCATGTTATGGGAATTTACCGTTCCTTCCGGTCAGGTCTGGCTCTGGCTGCTTGCCGTCGGCGCACTGGGTAATTTGGGGCAGCTCTGCCTCGCGCGCGCCTACAAACTGGCGCCGGCATCTCAGGTGTCACCACTGGGATACAGCGGTCTTGTCTTTGCAGGCTTGGTCGGGTTTTTTATCTGGCATGAAACGCCGGATTACTGGATGGTGGGGGGCTCGCTCTTCATTATTGCCGCCGGTGTGCTCGTCGCCCGTGAGAGACTCGAGCCGATGCCTGCTCCTCCAAGTTCGACTCCTGAATTCCCAGTACATTAAATCGTCATCCGTTACGGCAATCCAGAAAAAGAACACGGGATATCTCAGAGGGCGAGATGCGAGACAAAAAGCGATCCCCTGACGGTTGTCCTTTAGTTAATATGAGTAAATATGTATCGTCATGAGCTTCAGCTTGCTCTCGGAGTTACTGGCTGCAGCACCTGAATGGCGACATTCTTAAGTAAAACGGAATTTGATTATTTTTATTGACACGTAGCACCATTCTATTTAATTTGTCATACAAATACGCTGCAAAGGTCGCAAAGGAGCTGGAATGTTTTCTCTCCCGCAAGAAGTTTCTCTCAATAAAAAGAATATTCTGGAGCATCTTGCCCGGATGATTATAGACGGCACGCTCGCGACAGATACAGTCTTGCCGAATGAGATGGCTATCGGGACGCATTTTGGAGTCAGCAGGACGATGATTCGTGATGTCCTGAGAAGCCTTGAGGAAAAAGGTCTCATAGAGCGCAGGACCAACTCGGGCACCCGTGTGCGCAGCATCAATTCCTGGAACCTGCTGGATAACGAAGTTCTTGATTGGAGTTGCGGGAATCTTAATCAGAGTCGTTTTCTGGTGTCCATACTGGAACTCCGCCTGATCATAGAACCTCAGGCGGCGGCCTTGGCGGCGATCCGCGCCAATGACACCGACTTACAGCTGATCCGTGACAACCTTTTGCGTATGAAGAATGCAGAGATGAGCACTAATGGTTCGGTGGCATTTACGGAGGCTGACATCGAATTTCATAAAGCCATCATCAAGGCGAGCGGGAACTTGTTTGTTGCACAGTTCGGTGGTGCGATCCGGGCTGCTCTTCACCACACTATTTACTTGTCGAACAAAGCCAGTATTGATCACAGGGACAGCTATGAGTGTCATCGGCGGGTCCTGGATTCCATAGAAAACCGCGATGCCAAGGGAGCCTACGCAGCCATGGGCCGTGTGCTGAGAAACACGATTTCCGATCTGGGACTTCAGGTCACAGGGGTCATTTTGTCAGACAGGGATAGCGTTGCGCAAGACGGTATTCCCACTACAGCGCTCTCATCCGAGAGTTAACAACCAAAGGAGAAGGTCTATGAAAAGATGGCAGAAGATTCTAACGATTATGCTCATGTTTACAGCCTTTGCTGGAACAGCCATTGCGGCAGAATACAATTGGACATTCCAGACGTCAGGCGCTGCCGGCGATGATGTGTACCGGTTTCTGCAGACATGGTCAAAATGGGTGGCAGAAGATTCAAAAGGCCGCATTGAAGTATCGGTGCTGCCTGCTGATGCCGTCGTGAAGTACACCGAAACACTCGATGCCGTAGGCGCAAACATTATCCAGGGCGATTTCACCGATCCCTCCTACTTTGCAGGGAAAGACCCGGCATTTTCACTGATCGGCAATATGGTCGGTGCCTGGAGCCATCCGTCCCAGCTTTTCGACATGATGAAAAACGGCGGTGGTTATAAAATCTTCGATGACCTGCTGGCCACATACAACGTTAAACTGCTGGGTGTCGCCTGTACCGGCGTTGAAGCATTCGTCGCGAAAGTTCCCATCAGAAAAGTTGAAGATTTCAAAGGCGTCAAACTCCGTGCGCCCCAGGGCATGGTCAATAACGTGTTTACCGCGATCGGTGCGACACCGGTTAATCTGCCTGGATCCGAGGTTTACACGTCTCTTGAGAAGGGTGTCATCGATGCCTCGGACTATACGGTTTTTGCAACCAATCAGGCACAGGGAATGAACGATATTGCCAGGTTCCCGATTTATCCCGGATTCCATTCCATGCCGACCATGCAGGTAACCCTTAACCTGGATGTCTGGAAGTCCCTCCCCGCCGATCTCCAGAAGGTAATGACGGACAGTGTTGATCGTTTTGCCATCTACATGGTCGAAGAGCATGAAAAGCTCGACAAGATCGCGGTCGAGAAAGCAAAAGCCAAGGGAATCGAAGTCATCTCCTGGCCGGATGAAGAAGTGGCCAAATTCCGCAAAATTGCTGAAAGCCAATGGCCGAAGTGGTCAGATTCCCCAACCGCAAAAACCTGGTCGGACGCAGTTGCAGCCTACTGGAAATCCAAAGAAAAATGATTCATGGGGGCCCCTGCAAAGGGGCCCTTTTATCCAACAGCCCTAACTTAACGGGATTCGATTATGAGTGAGCATGAAGACGCCTTGCTAGCTGCGGCGCATACCCCGCTTGATCGTCTGATCGTAAAGGTCGGCAATATCGTCGCATGGCTGTATGTGGTTGCCGTTATGATCAGTTTTTATGAAGTTATTATGCGTTATTTCTTTAATTCACCGACTGTGTGGGTTCATGAAACGACGGTTGCTATTGTCGGCATGGCCATGGCTTACGGCGGTATTTACTGTTTCAGCAATGAAAGCCATATTTCCGTGACCTTGGTCAAGGACCGTCTGCCGCTGATCTGGCAAAAAAGAATCGCAATTCTCAACGATATCCTGGTGTTTGTTTTTTCCATCGGCGGGGTTTATGCCATGTATTATATGACCTCGCGCTCGATATTCACCCCGGCAGGTGATTTCTATATGCAGCGCTCGGGCTCCGCATGGAACAGTGTCTCCGAAACACTCACCAAGATTTTTATTCTCTTCGTTTTCCTGATTCTGGTACTTCAGGTCTGCCTCCATTTGATTAAAAAAATTCGAAATTACCGGGAAGAGGTGTAACCGATATGTTTGGTCTCAGTGCGCTTGGAATCGGTTTTGCGACCTTCCTGATTTTCCTGATCATGATGGTCCTGCTGCTAATCGGTATGCCCCTTGGTTTTCTGACCGGATTAGTTGCTCTATTCTTTACCTTCGGCTGGTTCGGGCCCGGTGCCGTCGGCATGATCGGCACCCGGGTATTTTCCTTTGTTACGGAATATTCGCTTGTGGCGATCCCGATGTTTGTGCTCATGGCAAGCATGCTCGATAAGACCGGGGTTGCTCGCGACCTGTATAACGCAATGCGTCTGGTCGCCGGACGCCTCAAAGGTGGCGTCGGCGTGCAGACGATCGTGGTCGCCGCTTTGTTGGCCGCCATGTCGGGAATTATCGGCGGGGAAACCGTATTGCTCGGTATGCTGGCCCTGCCGCAGATGTTGCGACTCGGGTACGACAAAAACCTGGCCATCGGCACGGTGGTTGCCGGGGGATCATTGGGGACGATGATCCCGCCGAGTATCGTCTTGATCATGTACGGCATGACGGCAAATGTGTCGATCGGAGATCTGTTTACCGCGGCAATCATTCCCGGACTGATCCTGGTGTTCATGTATATCTCTTATGTCTTGATTCGATGCTACATAAATCCGGCTATGGGGCCTCCAGCTCCCCAGGCAGAGCTCGCCATGACGACTCGCGAAAAATTCCGTTCTTTAGGCCACGTCCTGTTGCCTCTGACGATTGTGGGTTGGGTGCTCGGAAGTATTTACGGCGGGATCGCTTCGGTTACCGAAGCTGCTTGCATGGGGGTTATCGGTGTTTTTCTGTCAGCACTCATTCGTAAAGAATTGTCCCGCGACATCCTTCACTCCGCATTGCGTGTGACCATGCGCACCTGTGGAATGATTATCTGGATCGGCATCGGCGCCAGCGCCCTTGTCGGTATTTACAACCTGATGGGTGGCAAACGTTTTGTTGAAACGGCTATTCTCAGTCTTGATGTCCCGCCCATTGTCATTATCTTGCTGATGATGGCGATCTTGCTGGTCCTGGGCATGTTTCTTGACTGGATCGGCATCGTTATGCTCACCATGCCGATTTTTGTACCGATTATTATCTCTCTGGGGTATGACCCGATCTGGTTCGGTGTCGTGTTCTGTATCAACATGCAGGTCTCGTTTCTCTCGCCACCCTTCGGCCCGGCGGCCTTTTACCTCAAGAGTGTCGCCCCCCCTGACGTGTCGCTGGTCGATATCTACAAGTCGGTCTGGCCGTTTATTATCATGCAGTTGATCGCCCTGACGCTGGTGTTGACTTATCCGGACATAGCGATGTGGCTGACTCGCTGACAACCGATTGGATCAACCGTGTTCAACGTCGAGTGATTTTGCAAAAAGTCTGCATGGTACCAAGTGATATCTGAGCTGCGGTTGGCGAAAACCGCAAACAATGGCTTTGTGCCTAAGGGATAACTGGAATGACCAATATAAATTTTCAAAATTTAACGATTCAGGAAAAATACAATCCCTATCGCGAATGTATTCAAGGGCTTTCCAACGAACCGATCTGCGTGCGTTATGTGGTCAGTAACGCCTGGAGCGTGGCGCGGTCAATCGATCCTTCGCTTGATCCAGGCGAGATTACCCTTGAAGAAATTGTCCATCGCCTGGAGATTAACCGGCCGCGCATTGCAGTCATAAGCGGTTCAGTCGATCATCCGGCCCATCTTCGGGACGAGATTCATATCAGTCTGGCGGTGCTCAGAATCTGGCAGAACGGCGGGGTTCCGTTTGTGTTCGGGATTCCGGTGATCTGCGACGGAACCGCGCAGAACAATATCGGTATGAGCTACTCGCTGGCGTCCAGAAATCACACCGCATCAACGGTGAATATTACCTTTGAAGGCCATTCCTATCACGCAGCCTATGTCCTGTCCAGCTGTGACAAATTCCCTTCCGCCGTGATGTGCGGGCTGGCCGCAGCCGATCTGGCGCGGAGTCATCCACAGCGTGGGCAAGCGCCGGTGTGGGCGGTTTTCATCCCGGAGCACGTTCTCAAGGGCGGCACTATTCCTGAAAAAACCCGCACCCGCCTGCAACTCGTCATGGCCAAAGCGCGTGCCCAGGGGCATGAGGCGCTTGCCGGGGATATCGCCGAGAATATGCGTTATATCCTGCAGTGCTCTTCGAACGAAGCGTTTGTCGGCCAGCTGAAACGTGCCGTCCTTCTCGAGCTGCTCAGCGCAGAAGAGTACCGTGGAATTCTGAATGAACTGGCCGCCGCTACATGTGATACCAAGGGTGGTATCTGTGCTTTCAACGGGACCGGGAATTCCTCGCGGACTCTGGTTAGCGCTCTTGGTTTGACCCCGCCCGAGGCTGAACTGCTCATGGATGCACCCGCTTCGGCAGTTGTCGCTCAGTGTGTTGATATGCTGTTCCGCAGCCTGAATAACAGAGAGTTGTGCATCACGAATATTATAGAGCGTAACTTTGCCAATGCCGTTCGCATCCATAACGCAACGGGCAGCTCGACCAATATCCTGCTTCACTTGCCGGCAATCATGCGTTATGCGGGCTTTGACGTATCCGTAGAGGACTACGAACGGGTGCGGCAAGCAACCCCGGTTCCTGAAATTTTTGCCCACAGCCTGACCGAAGGCAGAGACACCTTCGTGCTGGCTCAGCAGTTCTTAAAAGGCCAGCATCGAGGGATGGAAAGCCTGTATCGCGTGCTTACCGACCTCGGAATAGAGATGGATCTCGATGCTCCAACCATGACCGGCATGACATGGGGGGCGAGGATTAAGGACTTGTCCGAACCGGTGGCCGCCGGGTTGGGAGAGGATGCGATTATCAGAACAACTCCGGTGCGCAAGACTTCCGGGGTGGAAGTTCTGCGGGGCAATTTCATGTCCACCGCAGTCGTCAAGCTGGCGGGGATGTCAGACCGGCAGTTGAGCCACTTTGACAACCAACTTTTCATCACGCGCTACTACGAGGACGAACACGCTTGCATTGATGAAATGAATTCACCCGGGATCATCGGAATCCTGGAAAAACTCGTGCGTAAATTGCCGGCGAGCCAGCTCGCCAAGGTTCTGGAATACAATTCTCAAGGTTCGGTTCTCTCCCTGGATGGGGTGACTTTCGTTGAATTGGTGAAAAACGGCGTACTGTCGTTTGCTTTCATGATCGCTGGGCAGGGGCCGAAGGCCTTTGGCATGCCTGAAATGTTCGCTCCGTCGCAGAGCCTGCGACACCATCAACTTCTGGAAGCGTCCTCACTGTTGATTACTGACGGGCGCTATTACGGTGTCACCAAGGGGGCCTGTATCGGACATGTAACACCCGAAGCGTTTGACGGCGGTGGCATAGGCAAGCTTGCCGACTGCGACGTGTTGTGGCTGCGTATCGGTGAAAAACGCCTCGATGTTGTCGACCTGGAGGCCCTGGAGTCTGGAAGGCTTGAGCCTCTCGCAGGACTGCCTGAGCGTGAACAGCTTGTGACGGGACGCCACGCAAAGATGCTTGACCGGTTGTGGCAGATCGCCGCCAGTAACCTGATGAACGATGTATCCAGTGCGGAAAAAGGGTGCGTGCCCTATGCCGTAGATCAGCGTGCTCTCAAGCCATTGCCGTAAAGGAGAAACCATGATCGTCGTTGATTGGGGCACGACGAATTTGCGTGTTTTTGCATGCAGCAGCGATGGGACCATTTTGCATCGCGCCCAGAGCACGCAGGGCATCAAGGTTGTTCCCGTCGGAGGTTTTCCCTCCGTTCTTGCCTCGATGATCAAGAAATTAGGTGTATCCAGCGCCTTGCCCGTTTTTGTCTGTGGCATGGCTGGTGCCAGGGGGGGCTGGCACGAAGCGCCTTACTGTCAAGCGCCGCTGGCGTTGCAGGATATTGCCGCAAACCTTACGCCGTTGCCGGACGGACTGAATGGCTACCTCCTGCCAGGTGCAAAAGCTGTCTGCGCCGATGGAACGAGCGATGTCATGCGCGGCGAGGAGATCCAGATCTTCGGCGGCATGTCAAGGCTCGGTATTCGCGATGCTGTGCTTTGCCTTCCCGGCACCCACAGCAAATGGGTTCGTGTCCGTGCTGGCCGGATTGTCGGTTTTGCAACCTTTATGACCGGTGACATTTTCCAGGCCTTGTCGCACACCATTCTCGCCAGTGATGCAGAAGCGGCAGATGACCCGGAAGCTTTTGGCCTCGGACTGGCGGCTTCTGCTGATGCAGACTACGGACTGCTGCATCGGCTGTTCAGTGCCAGAACGCGGGTGCTGGACAATGCGCTGAGGCCGGATCAGATGTCGTCCTATGTTTCCGGCTTGCTGATCGGTCACGAGCTTGCGGAGTCGGCCTCGTTCCGTGAGCCGGGAGAAGCCGTTGTCCTGATCGGTGCGGAAACCTTGTGCAGCCGTTACCGGGAGGCCCTTTTACATTTCGGTACAGAGTGCCTCCTGCTCGAAAGTAGTGACGCAGCATGTTCCGGAGTTGCCGCTTTGTGCCAACTGCTGCAAGGGGCTCGTTGATGAAAAACCGGTTTTCACGTTTTTTCCGGGAGATGCCACTGGTAGGTATCTTTCGCGGAATCACACCGATTGAGGTGGAAGACGTCGTCGGCGCTGCCATCGAAAACGGGATACGGATCGTTGAGGTGCCGCTTAATTCACCCGATGCGCTTTTATCTATCGAGCGGCTGGTTAAACGCTTCGGCAATGATGTCATTAGCGGTGCTGGTACGGTTACGTCCGTGGCGGAAGTGCTTGCGGTCGCAAAGGCCGGCGGCCAGATTGTCGTGACCCCTTATGCCCGAGGCGTGGTCGTTAAAAAAGCTAAAGAGCTCGGCCTGGTCGCGATTCCTGGAGCGATGACCCCGACAGAGATTGCCGAGATGTACGATTGCGGCGCGGATGGCGTCAAGATATTTCCGGCGGAGATGGTCACACCGACGGCGATAAAAGCCTTGCGTGCAGTCCTGCCCGCTGCTTTGCCGCTGGTGCCGGTGGGCGGTATTTCCCTCGAGAATATGGCGGCTTACCTGAATGCCGGTGCAAGCGGATTCGGCTTGGGCTCTGCCCTCTACCGGCCGGGAGATTCTCCCGCCAGCGTCGCGGTAAAAGCAGCAACCTATGTGCGTCGCATGCAAGAGCTGGTTGGGTAACAGGCACATGTCACCGCAGGGTTTCATCAAATAGCCAGAACGGATCTCCACATTTACATCCTACCCTACAGGCTTACAAGAAAGGACTTCGCTCATGCGTCTCGTTCAATTCACTTGCGGCAATCATCCTGCTGATACACGCGTTGCCGTTGTTTCAGATGACGGGAAATCACTGCAGGTCGTGGCTGGGTTGAACAGTACCCATGCACTGGCCCGCGCAGCTATTAATGCAGGGAAGGGGCTGGCTGACATGGTGGCGGAGCTGGGTCTGGCGGAGACGATCGACTACGACAGCGTTGTTGCTGAGGGGCGACTGCTGCCGCCAATTACCCACCCCGATCCAGCGCACATGCTGGTGACGGGCACAGGTCTCACGCATCTGGGCAGTGCCAGCACGCGCAGTGCCATGCACGCAACGGCGGATGACAAACTGACGGACTCCATGAAGATGTTCAAGGCGGGCCTCGATGGCGGTAAGCCAGCTCCAGGCCAGGTCGGCGCCGAGCCGGAGTGGTTCTTCAAGGGCGATGGCTCCTGGATCGTGGCTCCCGGGCAGGCGCTGGAACTGGCGGACTCCTCCCTCGATGGCGGAGAGGAGCCCGAGGTTGCCGGCATCTACGTTATTGCTGATGACGGCACGCCCTGCCGGGTAGGCTATGCGATCGGCAACGAATATTCCGATCATGTCCTGGAGCGCCGCAACTATCTTCTGCTCGCGCATTCCAAATTGCGCACCTCATCGTTTGGACCGGAGCTCCTGGTCGGTGACCTGCCTGCTGAGGTTAAGGGAACCAGCCGTATCCTGCGCAACGGGCAGGTCCTCTGGGAAAAGCCGTTCGCAAGTGGCGAGAGCAACATGAACCACAGCATAGCGAACCTGGAATATCATCATTTCAAGTACACACGTTTCCGCCGTCCTGCCGACGTGCACGTCCATTTTTTCGGTACCGCGACCCTCAGCTTCGCCGACCAGATCAAGACCGCACCCGGCGATGTTTTCGAAATTACGGCTGAAGGTTTTGGCAGGGCCCTGCAGAACCCGCTTGCAGGCACCCTGGCTCCGACAACGCACGTGCGTTCACTGTAACGACATAAACAGCCGATGGAGATTTCGCCGTGAAGATAAACACTATTGACATCCTTGTGGTTGGCGCACCCTGGCGCGAACTTACGATTGTTGAACTGACAACGGACACCGGGGTTACCGGCCTGGGTGAAGTTCGCATGGTCAACAAAACCGATACCTTGATTGCCGCAATTCAGGAACTTGCCGAGCGCTATGTGATTGGGATGGACCCTTTTGATCTGACTAAGCTTGCATGGAATATCCAGGTTGCCGAATACGGTTTACCGGGAGAAGTCGGACAAAGCGCCCTGGCCGCTTTCGATATGGCCTGCTGGGACATCATGGGCAAGTCGCTTGATGTTCCGGTCTGGAAGATGCTCGGAGGTAAATTTCGGGACCGGGTCCCCGCCTATGCCAATGGCTGGTACCAGGGGGACAGGGACCCCCAGGTGATCAGGAAACTCGCACAAGGGGTGGTCGCCAAGGGCTATCGTGGTCTCAAAATTGATCCCTTCGGGGCGGCTTCTGCCGAAATTTCGCGCAGTGAGCGAAAACGCGCCCTGTCAATTCTGCAAGCAGTTCGTGAAGGGGTCGGCCCCGATGTGCAGATTTTCCTTGAGATGCACGGCCGTTTCACCGGGGCAGCGGCCATGGCTGTTGCGCGTGATGTTATCGATGTTGAGCCGGGCTGGCTGGAAGAGCCGGTGATTCCGACCGATGTGACCAGCCTGCGCAATGTCCGAAAGAGCACCCACCTGCCGATTGCCGCAGGTGAACGCATGCACGCGGCCCACGAATTGCGGCCATTTCTGGAAGAGGGTTTGATCGATATCTACCAGATCGATCTGAGCCATGCCGGCGGGATTACCGGCTTCCAGCAACTGGTCGGCTGGACCAATGCCTACAATACTATTCTGGCGCCACACAATGTCTGCGGTCCGATCGGCACCGCAGCAGCCTTGCAGGTTGCAGTTGCCTGCCCGAACTTTAAGATTCTCGAACATTTCAATGACTTCGCCGATCCCTGGGTCTTCGACATCGTCGAGGGTGCCCCGCGCATTGATCCGGCCGACGGCTGTTTTGCGGTGCCAGGCCTGCCAGGCCTGGGGGTGACCCTCAATCGCGCCGAGTGTGAAAAGCATCCCCGCACCGGCGGCCGGTTAGCTCTTTTCAGCGAAGGCTGGGAAAAGCGGGTCTCCGTCGAGACGTACACGGAAAAGAAAAAATAACGCTGAAACCGGCCGGCGGGCAGTTCGTCGAAACTGCCGGCACCCACTTTTGTTTTATCAGCCCGCTTCCTCAACAGGTGCACTTTATGACGGAACAACTGGCAACCCGGCAAACATTAACGCTTGCTGTGGTCAAAAAAATTGCCGAGGCGGCAGAAAAAAAAGCGCTGGCTAACGGCTGGAATGTGGTGATTGCCATCGTTGACGAGGGGGCAAATCTGTTCTATCTGCAGCGCATGGACGACACCCAGCTCGCCAGTATCGATATTGCCCTGAACAAAGCGCTGAGTGCCATAAAATACAAGCGTCCGACCAAGGCTTTTGAAGACTCCCTGATCGGCGGACGCCAGGCGGTTCTGAAACTTCCAGGTGCGATGCCGGTGGAAGGCGGTCTGCCGCTGACCTGTAATGGCGAGTTTCTCGGAGCGATTGGCGTCAGCGGGGTGCAGGGCGATGAGGATGGCATGATTGCCAGGGCCGGGGTGGATGCCCTGGCGAAGCTCGCCTGCCCCTGAGCTTTTGCCTGCGGAAGAGACAGTTTCCGACGCGTGCAATGCTGATCTGTCCCAGATAACTGGCCTGTTCCATGAAGAGATCCCTCTCAGAGAGGCCGTGTGAGAAGCCTGGCCTTTCATCAACAGGAGGTGTTGGAGTGAAAATAACCAAAATCAAGCCCTGCGTAGTCAATGCAGACATGCGTAACTGGATTTTCGTTAAAGTTGAAACTGACCAGCCCGGTCTGCACGGCTGGGGTGAAGCAACCCTTGAATGGAAAACCCAGGCCGTGGTCGGTGCACTGAAAGACCTTGAACCCCTGGTCCTGGGACAGGACCCTCGCCAGATCAATCAGCTTGTCCGCAAGATGAAAAAGCAGAGTTTCTGGCGGCTTGGAGCGATCGGTTCGAGTGCTGCGTCAGGCATTGAGATTGCTCTCTGGGATATCTTAGGCAAGGTCCTGGGATGCCCGGTCTGGCAGTTGCTGGGCGGCAAGGTCCGGGATCGGGTTAAAGTTTACACCCACCTCGGCATGGGGCAGATGGCCGCTGTCTATGAAACCTTTGATGCAGAACCGTTAATCGCACGTGCTGCCGAAGTGCGCGATCATGGCTACAACGCCATCAAGATCGTCAATATCCCATATACTCATTACACGGCAAGCCTGCGTGAGCTCGACAAGCTTGCCCGGATGATGGAAAGGCTCCGCGAAGAAGTGGGGCCGGAATGTGAGATCATGGTCGATTTCCATGGCCGTCCGGCTTCGGCGCGTACCGCACTGCAGTACATAGAAGCCGTTGCTCCGGTGCGGCCCTTGTTTGTCGAAGAGCCCATCCCGCCCGGAGATACGACCGGCCTGGCCTTTATCAGGGAGCGTTCCGCGGTCGCCGTGGCCTCGGGCGAACGCCTGATCGATCCGCTGGAGTTTGCAGATCTTTTTTCCGCCCGAGCGGTCGATATTGCGCAGCCGGATATATGCCATTGCGGCGGTCTTTCCGAGGCTAAAAAAATCGCGGCGATGGCTGAGGCTGCTGGTATCGGCATCGCTCCACATAACCCTGCCGGACCGGTTGCCGGAGCCGCCGCTTTGCATTTTGCCATTTCTACGCCGAACCATATCATTCAGGAAGAAATGGTTGGCGCTGTACCCTGGTATGACGATGTTGTCCTGTGCACTCCGGTGAAAATGACAGGTGGCTGCTGGTCCATACCCGAAACCGCCGGGCTCGGTATCGAGATCAATGAGCAAGAAGCGGGCAAGCATCCTTTTAAGCAGGAGCCCATACATCCGGAACATGCCAGAATTTCAGACGGGACTATTGTTGACTGGTAGCTGATGCAACAGAGAGTCGATGATTGAATCATGCCCATTTTACAGGATTCACAAAGGAGTCAAGATGATTAAACCAGGCGGGAAGATCACGATTGTGCATACAAGTTTTGTCTCTGTCGATGATTTGACAGCGCTTTTTAAGGAGATCGGCCCGGAAATCCAGGTCCGTCACATTGTTGATGACAGTCTTCTGCCGGAAGTGCTGGCGAATGGCGGTGTTACAATCGAAGTGCGAAGCCGCATCTGCGCATACTACCGGGCGGCACAGGAATCGGGTGCTGATCTTATCTTTAACCAGTGTTCCTCGGTAGGCGAAGCGGCTGATATTGCCGCACAACTGATCAGAACGCCGGTCGTCAAGGTCGACCAGCAGATGGCCCGGATCGCTTGCCAGTCAGGAAAGCGCATTGCCGTCGCGGCAACCCTTGAAACAACCCTGGGACCGACCTGTCGCCTGCTCGAAAAAACCGCTCAGGAGCTCGGTGTTGACATAACGATTGTCCCTCTCCTGATTGACGGAGCCTTCGATCAATTGATCTCCGGGAATCGTGCCAGGCACAACGAAATGGTTGTGTCGGCTATTCAAGGCATCATTCCCAAGGCTGATGTGGTGGTGTGCGCGCAGGGGAGCATGGTTGCAATCTTGCCGGCCCTGGGCGAAACGGCCGTGCCCGTTCTGACCAGCCCCCGCGCCGGAGTGACTCATGCGGTCGAAGAACTGAGAAAAATCATGCAACGGCATCAGGATTGATAATTCACAGAAGACTACTCAAAGCGCAAAGGAGCTGAACAATGACGATTACTGGAAAACAGTTGATCAATGGGGAATGGGTTGATGGCCAGGCGGGAACCTACCAGGCCATTGACCCTGCAACGGGATCAGCCTTATCCCCGTTGCTGAGCAAAGCTTCGGCCGGCCAGGTTACACAGGCTGTCGCGGCGGCGGAACGGGCCAGCAGTGTATTTCGGCGCACTACGTTGGCAAAACGCGCCAGCTTTCTGCAGGCATGCGCCAAAGAAATCATGGCTCTTGGTGATGCCCTGGTGGAACGGGCGATGGCTGAGACCGGTCTGCCCAGGGCCAGAATCGAGGGAGAACGCGGCAGAACTTGTGGCCAGCTGAATCTGTTTGCCGAAACGGTTTTGGCGGGTAATTTTCTCGATGTGCGCATCGATACGGCGCTGCCTGATCGCCAGCCGGCACCTCGCCCGGATTTACGCTATATGAAACAGGCCATAGGCCCTGTAGTGGTGTTCGGTGCCAGCAACTTTCCCCTTGCGTTTTCAGTCGCCGGGGGCGATACCGCCTCCGCGTTTGCAGCGGGCTGCCCTGTCCTGGTCAAAGGGCATTCCTCGCATCCCGGCACCAGTGAACTGGTTGCTCAGGCCTTGGCCAGGGCGGTTAAGTCTTCAGGTTTGCCGGCCGGGGTGTTCTCCCTGCTGATGGGCTCAGGCCGTGAAGTCGGAAGCGCGCTGGTCTCTGCTCCGGAGGTCAAGGCGGTTGGCTTTACAGGTTCCTTTGCCGGCGGCATGGCCCTGGTGAAGCTGGCCACTGAGCGCCCGGAGCCGATTCCGGTCTTTACCGAGATGGGCAGCCTTAATCCGGTTGTCATGCTTCCCGAAGCCCTGCAAGCCAATGCGGAAAAGCTGGCAACCGCCTTTATTGGCTCTTTGAACATGGGCGTAGGCCAGTTCTGCACCAATCCAGGGTTGGTCCTTGGCATTGAAAGTGCCGCCTTCGACAGGTTTATTGCTTCCGCTGGCCAGGTTCTCTCGCAGCAGCCAGCCGGGATTATGCTGAATGAAGGAATCCAGCAGGCTTACACCCAGGGCGTGACCCATATCTCAAGCCAGCCCGGGGTGGATAAGCAAGCGGTCGGCGAAGTACAGCAAGGCAAGCCCGGCTTCTGTGGCCAGCCAGCCCTGATGACGGTGTCTGCTGCAGATTTTATCGCCAATGCAGCGCTCAGCGAAGAAATGTTCGGACCAGCTTCCCTGCTGATCAAATGCCGGGATTCCGGCGAGCTGCTGGCTGCCGTCAAGAGCCTCAAGGGCCAGTTGACAGGAACCATCCATACTGCCGCAGGCGAGATGGAAGGTTACGATGAACTGGTGGATGCTTTGTCACAGCGGGTAGGGCGTCTGCTCGTGAACGGTTTTCCGACCGGCGTGGAAGTCTGTCATGCCATGGTGCACGGGGGCCCGTTCCCGGCCACCAGCGATGTGCGTTTTACTTCAGTTGGAACGGCGGCGATCCAGAGGTTTTTACGCCCGATCTGTCTGCAGGATTTTCCGAAAGCGCTTTTTCCCGAGCCACTTCAAGACAGCAACCCGCTGCACATATGGCGTTTGATCAACGGCAAGCTAAGTCAAGACGCTGTGAGTTAGTGGACTTGATGCTGTAATTGCCGTAACTGTCTCGCAATGAAGGAGATCTTTTTCATGTGTCCCACTTTTAACGCAAGCACTGTCCTGCCCGCAGACGCTGCCAATGCAACGCTTATCGGACGCGCCTGGGTTCCCGGCAATCCACCCGGGCCTTCCGTAGTTCTGGTTCGTGATGCGGATGTGATTGATATTACTTCAAAGTTTCTGACGGTGTCAGGCTTGCTGGAAAGCGACCAGCTGGTACAGACGGTGCGCAACGCCCAAGGTACGCGCATTGGCAGCGTTGATGAACTTCTTGCCAACAGCGCTGCGGGTGTACGGAATCCGCAGAAAGCCTACCTGCTTGCGCCCGTCGACCTGCAGGCGATTAAGGCCTGTGGCGTCACTTTCGTGGTCAGCATGCTGGAGCGGGTGATCGAGGAACAGGCCAAAGGTGACCCCCGCCTTGCAGAGACTATCCGCAAGACCATCAACGAGGAAATCGGTGGCGATATCGCCAAGGTGAAACCCGGTTCTGCCGAGGCCGGGCGACTGAAACAGGTACTGATTTCCCGCAAGCTCTGGTCGCAGTATCTGGAGGTCGGTATCGGCCCTTATGCCGAGGTCTTCACCAAGGCGCAGCCCATGGCCGCCGTAGGCACTGGCGCTGAAATCGGTATCCATCCGGAGTCCACCTGGAATAATCCCGAGCCCGAAGTGGTTCTGGTGGTCAATTCCAGGGGCGTGATTGTCGGTGCGACTCTTGGCAACGACGTCAATCTGCGGGATTTTGAGGGGCGCAGTGCCCTGTTGCTCGGGCGAGCCAAGGACAACAACGCATCCACTGCGCTGGGGCCCTTCATCCGCCTGCTGGATGATGCCTTCACTCTCGATCACGTTCGGCAGCTCGAATTGCAGCTGAAGGTTGAAGGAGAGGATGGCTATCTCCTCAACGACGGCAGTTCAATGGCGATGATCAGTCGTGACCCCACCGACCTGGTCAAACAGACCATCAGCCGGAACCACCAGTATCCGGACGGGCTGGCCCTGTTTACTGGTACGATGTTTGCCCCGGCCTATGATCGCGATGCCCCCGGCATGGGGTTCACGCACAAGATAGGGGATGTTGTCACCATTGCCACGCCGGGCCTCGGTGCGCTGGTTAATCGGGTGAACCTGACAACAGAAGCGGAGCCCTGGACCTTCGGTACGGGAGCGTTGATGCGCAACCTTGCGCAGCGCGGACTCATATAAATCCTGATAACGGAGATAGCCAATGATCGACCAGAAAAGAACGATTGACGAAATACTCGCTCTTGTTCCAGTGATTCCCGTTCTTGCGATTGCCGATGTCAATAAGGCCGTGCCGCTGGCGCGCGCCCTGGTCGCGGGAGGCCTCAGGGTCATAGAAGTTACCTTGCGTACCGCTTGCGCGCTCGAGGCGATCAGGCAGATTGCTGAGAGCGTGGATGGCGTCATCGTCGGGGCGGGCACCGTCCTCTCGCCGCAGGACCTCGAAAAAGCGAAACATGCAGGCGCACGTTTCGCCGTCAGTCCTGGTGCTACCCAGCGCTTGCTCAGTGCCGCTCAAAAAGGCGGTCTGCCTTTCCTGCCCGGAGTTGCGACGCCGTCTGAAATTATCGCCGCACTGGATCAGGGGTTTTCGCATCTCAAATTCTTTCCTGCTGAAGCGGCAGGTGGCATTCCGATGCTGAAGTCCCTTGCCGGACCTTTCCCGGGTGTGGTCTTCTGCCCGACCGGCGGTATTCGTGAGGACAATCTTGAGGCCTATTTAGCCCTTGCCAATGTCGCCTGCGTCGGCGGGACCTGGTTGGCGCCCGCCGAAGCGCTCGCGTGCAATAACTGGGAGGCGGTGCGTGCCCTTGCCGAGCGCGCCCGGAAACTGGGCGGGAAAACCGGCAGCTGAGACGGAGAGAATGACATGTATCGTGAAAACGCACTCAAGAAAAAACTCCTCGCCGGGAATCCTGCCCTGGCCTTTTGGCTGCACCTTGCCAGCCCCATAGCCGCCGAAATCCTGTCCCTGGTTGGATTTGACGGAGCGGTGATCGATCTGGAGCATGGCCCGATGGATTACCTCGCGGCAACGGCCTTAATGCAGGCCATGGCCGCGACACCGACCAGCTCTATCATCCGTGTCCCGAGCAACAATCCGGTCGAGATCAAACGCGCCCTCGATACCGGAGTCGAGGGGGTCATGGTGCCGAGCGTCGACACGTTCGAAGCTGCTCAGGCAGCTGTTGCCGCCTGCCATTATCCGCCGCGCGGCATGCGTGGTGCTGCGCACATCCTCAACCGGGCTTCGTCATACGGGCTTGCAAGTGAAGCGTATCTTCGTGACGCAGGGCGCGAGCTGTTGGTGATTTGCCAGATTGAAAGCCTCGAAGCAGTAGCCAATATCGAAGCAATCTCGACTGTCGATGGCATCGACATGCTGTTTATCGGCCCGGTTGACCTTTCCGGCAGTGCCGGGGGCATCGGCGACTTCACCAACCCGGTCTTCGTTGAGGCGCTCACCCGGGCGGAGCGGGTTATCCGCGAAAGCGGCAAGCTGATGGGCGGCATTCCCAGGCCGGACTGTACGCCGCGCGACATGTTCGCCCGCGGTTACGACTTCGTCATTGCTTCTTCGGATGTGCTGCTGCTGCGCAACGCCGCAATCGAAAACCTGTTGCAAAACGCCCCTGGCGACAAAAGCAAAGGCGCTCGGTGACAAAAGCGCTCATGGTAAACTATCGCCGATTGAATGTATTCGTCCGATCCCGGCTTGAGATGGTGAACTCTAAGGATGCATTATGAATCAGGAACATCAGGAACCAGGCTCTGGTCCGTTCAGCGGTGAACAACCGTGCCGCAACGTTGCTTGCGAGGCTGTCCGATGCTTTGTCCACGAGTGCCTGAAGAGAGCCGGAGCCGATGACGCTTCCGCTGCAGCGGTCACCCGGTCGCTGGTCGATGCGTCCTGCCGAGGCGTCGACACCCATGGCATCCGCCTGCTGCCACATTACATCAAGGCTCTCGTGGGTGGACGAATCAATGGTGCTCCCCAACTGCGTTACGATCGGCTGAGCGGCGGAACCGGCCGCCTTGATGCCGATGACGGCTTTGGCCATTTAGCCGGTTACCGCGCGGTTGAGGAGGGCATGCGTCTGGCCGACGAGAACGGCATCGGAGCGGTGACAGTCATCAACTCCTCCCATTTCGGAGCTGCTGGCAGCTATACCCTGCTTGCCGCCGAAGCAGGCTACCTGGCGGTTGCCCTGTGCAATTCCGACCAGCTGGTGCTCGCCTATGACGGCGTCGAGCCTTTTCACGGCACCAACCCGATCAGCTTTGCCGCCCCTGTCACTGATGGCCGCCCCTACCTGGTCGATATGGCCACCAGTTCAATTCCTCTCAACCGGGTCTTGCAATACCGTGCGATTGGCCGACCACTGCCTCCCGATGTGGCGGTGGATGAACATGGAGACATGACCACTGACGCCGGTCGCATGGCTGCACTGCTGCCGGTCGGTGGTGAAAGCTATGGTTTCAAGGGTGCCGCTCTGGCCGGAATGTGCGAAGTACTGAGTGCTGCACTGACCGGCATGGCCTTCAGTAACCACCTGCTCAGTATGGCCGGCCCCGATTATGCCTCGCGCCGCCACCTGGGCCACTTCTTTTTGGTGATGAAGCCTGAGGCCTTTGTCGACCCCGGCTTGTACCGGCAACAGATGGCAGGTTATCTGGCTGAACTGCGTGCCCAGCCCTCGCGGCCTGAGACCAGGGTTCTGGCGCCGGGTGACCGGGAGTGGGCCGAGGAGGCCGTTCGTCTTGAAGCAGGTCTCCCGCTTGACCCTGCGGTTTGGACCGCATTTGCCGAACTGGCCTCAACTTTTGAACTTGAGCCCCTTACCCCTTTGTCTGACGAATGAACGAACCGGCTGCTGTGATACGGCGATTGTCCCAAGTCATCAGTCAGGGCCGCGCACAGGGAGAGAAACCATGAAAGCCATTGTTTGTGACCAGCCGAACCATTTTCGCTACGACGAACGGCCGATGCCGGTTGCTGGTCCCGGAGAAGCCCTGCTCTGCATCCGGCGCATCGGCATCTGCGGCACCGATCTGCACGCCTTCCGCGGCCGTCAGCCATTCTTCAGTTATCCGCGCATCCTCGGTCACGAGCTGGCGGCGGAGATCGTCGCCCTGGGCGATGGCGATACCGACCTGCGGGTAGGCGACGCGGTGACCGTCATGCCCTATCTTGAATGTGGCGACTGCATCGCCTGCCGCAGCGGTAAGCCCAACTGCTGCACCTCGTTGCAGGTCATCGGCGTCCACCGGGACGGTGGTATGCAGGAGTTCATCAGCATGCCGGTCGATCACCTGCTCAAGGCTCCCGGAGTGAGTTTCGATGAGCTTGCTTTGGTCGAATGCATGGCCATCGGGGCCCATGCCGTGCGCCGGGCAGGGGTGATCTCCGGTGAGGAGGTCCTGGTGATCGGCTCCGGACCGATCGGTTTCGGCATCATGCAGTTCGCCCGGATTGCCGGGGCGCGAGTCATCGTTTTGGATCTTGATGAGAGCCGACTGGAGTTTGCCCGTAATTTCTCCGGGGCCGATGCGACAGTTAAGGGCGGTCGTGACGACACACCGCTCCTGATCGCCGACGTCACCGGAGGCAATGGTGCATCGGTGGTCTTTGACGCCACCGGATCGCCACAGTCGATGATGCAGGCCTTTGATTACGTCGCACATGGTGGCCGCTATGTGCTGGTGAGCATTGTTGATGCGCAGATCAGCTTCTATGACCCCAATTTCCACAAGCGCGAGATGACCCTGATGAGCAGCCGCAATGCCACTCGCGATGACTTTCTCTGGGTGCTGCAGTGTCTCGCCGACAAGAGTCTGGATCTTGCCCCGCTGATTACCCACCGCTGCGATTTCGATCGCCTGGTCGAGGAGTTCACTGCCTGGACTTCGCCCGGTTCGGGGCTTATCAAGGGCATGGTCAAAGTCTAACTGGTTTGCTTTGCCGGTGTCAGCTGCTAAGCTTTATCAACGTGAAAGGTGAAAGGGATGCCTCAAGAGTATTCCGAGATAACGACCCTGCAATTTGGCACAGGCCGTTTGCTGCAAGCCCACGTCGATCTGTTTCTGGACGAGGCAGCCAAGGCCGGACAGGCGATCGGCAAGGTCTGCGTTTTGCAGAGCTCAAGCCAGGCAGCTGGGCGGGCAAGGGCTGAAGCCTTTAATAACAACCCCGCCTACCAGGTAAAGATCGAGGGCTTTCGCAACGGTGTGGTGGTCGAGGAGCGGCGCGAAGTTTCGATTGTTGATCGCGCCCTGGTGCTTACCGATCCCGGACAGTGGCAGCAGGCCCTGGACCTGGTGAAAGGTTCGGTTCGTACCATCATCTCCAATACCGCTGACCGCGGCTACGAGCTATGCGCGGACGACCGTGCCGATATGCGGCCGCCCGTCTCTTTTCCGGCCAGGCTTCTGCTGCTTCTGCGGGAGCGTTTTACTTCCGGAGCCTCCCCTCTGACCATCCTGCCCTGCGAACTGATAACCGGCAACGCCGCCCTGTTACGCAGGATCGTCCTCGACCTGGGGCGTGCCTGGGGTCTGGCGGAAGATGAACTGACCTGGATCGAGCGGGATTGCATCTGGGCCAACACCCTGGTGGATCGTATCGTCTCGGAAGCTTTGCTGCCGCTTGGCGCTGTCGCCGAGCCCTACGCGCTCTGGGCGATTCAGGAGACGCCGGGCCTGGTCCCGCCCTGTTCGCATCCCGATGTGAGGGTTGTTAAGGACCTCTATCCCTTCGAGATGCTCAAACTTGGGGTGCTCAACCTGAGCCACACCTTCCTTGTCGACCTGTGGCTGCGCAACAAGCAGCCGGAGCATTTGACGCTGGTCTCCGAAATCATCAAACACCGGGACTACTCAGAGACCCTGAACGCCCTGTTGACCAATGAAGTTCTGCCGGTTCTCAAACAACTGCTGCCAGGTGAGGATCCGGAAGCCTACATGCACAGTGTCCATGAGCGCTTCGCCAACCCGTTCCTTAAGCATCGGTTAGCTGATATTGCCCAGAATCATGCAGAAAAGGTCAGACGACGTATTGTGATGATTCGCGAGCATTCGCATCGGCTTTTCCCCCATCGGGATACGCCGCTGCTCGATTCCTGCTTGCCAGAAAAAGATTCCCGACCTTGAGGAGTACTCTGCCCTGGTCAGTATCAACAGGCAACGGCTTGGGATTTTTTATATGGACGGTATGACACGAGCAAGCGTGATCTATAACGATGTTTTTTGCGATTGACATAGCCAGAGGCCTGATATATTTGTAGTACAAACTAAAGAGCAATGTCCTACTAACTGGGGCTGCCATCTCCCTCCGCGCTCGGATCCAGTTGCCCCGCGTGCAGGCAGATTGTCAGCATGATGTTTCTATCACTCGAGAAGGAGGTTGGAAGATGAAAATTCATTTCACACTGTTGCTGGCCCTTATCGTTGCATTTACTAGCATAAGTGCCACCAAGGCTCAGGCCGGAGAGAAACTGAGGTGGGCACATGTGTACGAAACTACCGAGCCCTTTCAAAAGTGGGCTGTCTGGGCCGCCGACGAGATCAAGAAGCGGTCAAACGACAAGTACGAGATCGAAATCTTCCCGGCCTCCTCGCTAGGCAAGGAAGTGGACATCAACGAGGGCCTGTCGCTGGGCACCGTCGACATCATCTGGACCGGTTTCCAGTTTGCCAGCACCTCCTACGGCCCAATCGGTATCGCCGGCTATCCCTACGTCTTCCGTTCCGTCGACCATTGGCGGATGTTCCTGAAGAGCGACCTCTTCCAGGATCTGGCGGGCGGCTATGACAAGGCCACCGGTCACCACATCATCACCGCCGCCTATTATGGCCAGCGGCATGTCACCTCGAACAAGCCGGTCCGCAAGCCGGCCGACATGAAGGCCCTGAAGATCCGCGTTCCCAACTCGCCGGCCTACACGATCTTCCCGAAGGCCGTCGGCGCCAACCCGACACCGATCGCATTCGCCGAGGTCTATCTGGCGCTGCAGCAGGGCACCGTCGAAGCGCAGGAGAACCCCCTGCCGACCATCCAGGCCAAGAAGTTCTATGAGGTGCAGAAGAACATCAACCTCACCGGCCACATCACAGACAGCCTGCTCGCCATCGTCGGGGGCACCCTGTGGGACCGCCTGAACGAAGCCGACCGCAAGCTGTTCAGCGACGTGATCACCGAAGCGGCCGCCGGCTGCACCAAGGACATCGAGGCCAAGGAAAATGAACTGGTTGCCTGGTTCGAGAAGCAGGGCAATACCGTCATCAAGGACGTTGACGTCGATGCCATGCAGAAGGCCACCGCGGCTTATTACGACAGCCATCCGAAAGAGGTTCCGTGGTCCAAGGACGTGTGGGACCGTCTGCAGGCGATCAAGTAACCGGGTTCGACAATAACCTCAACAGTGGACGGGACGAAGATGTCTGAGACAAGCCGGGATTCCACCGAAGCGCCCGATTTCGAAAAGGAGTTAGACGCGCCCATTCTCTGGCGTGAGATGGGAATCGAGGATTATTTCGTGTTCCTGATCTTCTGGATCCTGGCTTTGGTCATCTTCGTCCAGTTCTTTACCCGCTATGTCCTCAACGACTCGCTGGCGTGGACCGAGGAAATCGCCCGCTTTCTGCTGATCGCGGTCGGTTTCATCGGTTCCATCATGGCAGTACGCAAGAACAGCCACATCATGGTGGAGTTCCTGTTCCGTTTTGTGCCTCCCAAGTTTGGTTTAATCCTGACCTATTGCGCAGATGTCGGTCGCATCGCCTTCTTCGCCATGTTGTCGGTGACCGCCTTCACCCTGGCGGGCAAGACCAAGCAGATGATGGTCTCCATCGAATTCCCGAAAAGTGCCATGTACTACCTGGTCAGCATCTGTCTGGCCGCCATGGCGATCCGATCGATACAGGTATTCGCCCGGCATATCCGCCAGGGCGGCAGCCGGATCAGCCTCGAACATGCACGTCACGTCGAAACAGACTAGGCAAGGGGACTCCGGTTTGAAGCACTTCGGTCTCAAGTTAAATGCATTCCTGATCATTCTGGCGGCGGTCTGCACCGTGGGTCTGGCGGTCGCGGGCGAACCCGTCGCCTTCCTGTTCGCCTCGGTTTTCCTGTTCCTGGTCACCGGCTTGCCGGTGGCCATCGCGCTGGGCGGTTCGTCGCTGCTGTTCGTGCTGATCACCGGGCAGGTGCCCAACGTGGTGGTGGTGCACCGCATGGTCAACGGCGTCGACAGCTTTCCGCTGCTGGCCGTGCCGTTCTTCATCCTTGCCGGTTCGCTGATGAATGCGGTGGGCATCACCAACCGCATCTTTGCCTTTGCCACCGCCTGTGTCGGCTGGATGCCCGGCGGACTGGGCCATGTGAACATCGGCGCCTCGGTGATTTTCGCCGGCATGTCGGGGGCGGCCGTCGCCGATGCAGGCGGCCTCGGCACCATCGAGATCAAGGCCATGCGCGACGCCGGCTACGACACCGACTTCTCGGTCGGCGTCACCGCCGCCTCGTCTACCATCGGCCCAATCATCCCGCCGTCGCTGCCGATGGTCATCTACGGCGTCATGGCCTCGACCTCGATCGGCCAGCTGTTCGCCGCCGGCTTCATTCCCGGCCTGCTGATGGCGGGCTCTCTGATGCTGATGGTCGCCTGGTTCGCCCATAAGCGCAACTATCCGCGCGACGCCTCGTTCTCGTTCAAGGTGCTGTGGGCCACCTTCAAGCGGGCCTTCATGTCGCTGTTGACGCCGATCATCATTGTCGGCGGCATCCTGACCGGCATCTTCACGCCGACCGAGGCGGCCTCCGGCGCTGTGGCCTGGGCGCTGTTCCTCGGCCTGGTCTGGTACCGCACCCTCAATCTTCGGCGGTTCATCCGGGTTTCCATGGAAACCATCGAGACCACGGCCATCATCCTGCTGATCGTTGCCGGCGCCTCGATCTTCGCCTGGCTGCTGACCAGCAACCGGGTCACAGAGCATTTCGTCGCCATGATCACCACTCTGACCGACAACCCGATCCTGATCCTGTTGATTCTCAACTTCATCCTGTTCGTCGTCGGTTTTTTCATGGAAACGGTGGCCGCCATCACCATCCTGGTGCCGGTGCTGCTGCCGGTGGCGATCCAGGTGGGGATCGACCCGGTGCATTTCGGCGTCATCATGGTGCTGAACCTTATGATCGGCCTGCTGACGCCGCCGGTGGGTATGGTGCTCTACGTGCTGTCCCGGGTGTCGGGCGTATCCTTCGAACGCTGCACCAGCGCGACCCTGCCGTTCCTCGTTCCGCTGGTGGTTGTGCTGATGCTGATCACCTTCTTCCCCCAATTATCCATGTGGTTGCCGACCCTCATTTACCGCTGAGCGATCCGACCGCTTAATCCAGATAGAAAGCAAAAGGAGCAATCATGTTTAACGATCTGCAAGGGAAAGCCGTTTTGATTAGCGGTGCCAGCTCGGGCATAGGTGCTGCCGTGGCCGGCAAATTCGCGGCCCTCGGCGCTCGTCTGGCCATTCATTACAACAGCAACCGCTTCGCGGCAGAGGCTGTGTTGGCCGACATCCAGGAAAAGGGAGGCGATGCCTTCCTGCTGCAGGGTGATATGGCAGACCCGGCTGTCTGCGACGACATCGTCAAGACAGCTGCCAAGCGTCTGGAAGGCCTCGATATCCTGATCAACAATGCCGGGTCCATGTGCGGCCGCACGACCTTTGCCGAGGCGGACAACGCCCAGTATGATCTGGTTATGAATGTCAATGCCCGCTCGGTCTTCGCTGCCTGTCATGCGGCGATCCCGATCATGCGCCTGCAGGGTAAAGGCAACATCATCAATGTGACTTCGATCGCGGCCCGCAACGGCGGGGGCGGCGGGGCGGGGCTGTACGCTTCGGCCAAGGGTTTCGTCAGCACCATGACCCGCGCGGTCGCCAAGGAGGAGGCTCTCAACAACATCCGCGTCAACGCGGTGGCTCCCGGTGTTATTACCACGCCGTTCCACGAGCGCTATTCCAATGAGGAGCAGCTCGAAGCGATGCGCAGAACCGTGCCGATGGGTCGTCTCGGCACCGCTGAGGAGTGTGTCGGTGCTTTCCTGTTTCTCGCCAGCGACCAGCTCAGCAGCTATGTCACCGGGCAGGTCATCGAGGTCAACGGCGGACAGTTGATGCCATGACCCCCAGTGCGCGTGTCGGGATCACCATGGGGGATCCCTCAGGGGTAGGTCCCGAGATCATCTGCAAGGCTCTTGCCTCTCTGGACGCAGATCAACGGGCGGCGACCCTGGTGGTCGGCGATCCGCTGTTTCTGCACCGGGCCAACCAGTTGCTTGGGACCGGCCTGAGTTTCGGCACGGCCTTCTCCCCTCTGGCCAAAGGCTGTGTGCCGCTGGTTGAGGTGACTTGCCCTGACAGTGATCAGGTGATTGCTGGCGCTATCTCATCTGCGGGCGGCGAGCTCGCCTATCGGTGCATCGAACGTGCGGTGCAACTCGCCCGTGCAGGGAGGATAGATGCGATCGTAACCGCGCCTCTCAACAAGGCCGCGCTGCACGCGGCCGGTCATCATTTCGACGGCCATACCGGGCTGCTCGCCCACCTGACCGGCGCGGCACAATCGTTCATGCTGCTTAGCTCGGAAAAACTCGCCACCGTCCATGTCACCACACATGTCTCCATGCGCGAAGCGACTGATCGCATCACCTGTACACGGGTTCTGGCGACCATCCGCGTTGGAGCCGCACACCTGAAACAGCTTGGACTGGCCCAGCCACGTATCGCCGTGGCCGGACTTAACCCGCACTGCGGAGAGGGCGGCATCTTCGGTCGCGAAGAGATCGAACACATCACCCCGGCGGTGACTGCGGCTCGTGCTGAGGGCATCTCGGTCGAAGGACCCATCCCCGGTGACACTGTCTTTTACCGCGCGGTCAGGGGTGAGTTCGACCTGGTGGTCGCGCAGTACCATGATCAGGGGCATGCCCCGGCCAAACTGCTGGCCTTCGACACCACCGTCAACGTCTCGCTGGGGTTGCCGATCCGACGCACTTCGGTGGATCATGGTACGGCTTTCGACATCGCCTGGTCTGGCCGGGCCGATCATCGCAACCTGTTGTCGGCTATCGCTTACGCCCGCCGCTGGGCTGACGCCTCGCCCGGTTCCTGCCTCACCGGAGACCTGTGATGGTGCACGCAGGGCTACGGGCGGTGATTGTCGCGGACGACCTCACCGGAGCCATGGATGCTGCGGCGCCATTCGCGCGGCGTGGACTTGAAGTGCGGGTACTCACCGCACCTGAAGACTTGAAGCCGGTGCTTTCGAATCCGCCCCAGGTCCTTTCAATCAATACCGGTACGCGGCACGCCGTGGCAGGTGTTGCCGCAGCCGTGGTGGGCACCCTGATCGGCCACCTGCGGGCTCTGCAGCCGAAGCTGCTGATCAAGAAGATCGACTCGACCCTGCGTGGGCAGGTCGTGGCGGAGACGATCGCTGCCATGCAAGCGGCAAACCGTACCGAGGTCCTGATCGCTCCGGCCGTGCCTGCTCAAGGTCGCACCTGGTCTGGCGGTGAACTGTTTGTCGATGGTGTGCCGCTTCGCGATACCGCCATCGCCCGCGACCTGCGCTCGCCCCCCCCTGTGGCACCTCTTGGCGAGCTGCTTCGAACGGTGCTCCCGGATATCCCGGTGCTTCTTGAGCAGGCCGGTGGCCGAGGGTCGGCAGCCTGCCGAAAGCCGGTTCCCTGCATTCGCATCGCCGATGCCGCGACCGACGCACAGTTGCTGGCTCTCGCCGAGGCTGCCGTCGATCGTTGTGGCGACATTCTGTTTGTCGGTGCCGCCGGCCTTGCCGAAGCCCTGGCTGAAGCACTGTTCGGTCCCAATGTGGCAGCCGCAGCGCCACCCGCGCTGCCCGGGGCGGCACTCTATGTGATCGGTTCCCGTGCCCCGCAAGTGGCGGAACAGGTTGCAGCTCTGTGCAAGGCAAACCCCTGGACGCGGGTTGCTGAGTTGAGCGACGCTGAACCTCTGGACACCGGAGTGATGCAGCGTCTGGCAGCCCCAGGACAGCGGGCCGCGAGCCTGGTGGTGAGGGCGCCACGAGCCACAGCCGGTCGCGGATTTGACCCCGACCTGGTTGCCAGGGCGCTTGCCGCCAGCACTCTGGGCCTGCTGGAGCAAACAGAGGTCGGCCTCTTGCTGATGACCGGCGGTGATACGGTCCTGGCCGTGCTGGAGGCGCTCGGGGTCAAAGTCATTCAGGTTTGCGGCGAAGTCCGGCCCGGGGTTGTTCATGGCCTGATTGACACTCCCAAAGGGCCGTTGCGTCTGGTGACAAAAGCTGGGGGCTTCGGTGAGGGGCAACTGTTCTGTGCCATTGAGGAGTATTTCCGCTGAGGTATGACCCTTGATTTGCCATGTTGACGAATTTTACTTTGTGCTACACAGCCAGGCTTAACTGCAAAAGGAGTGAGTTTATGAAACTGCTGCGTTATGGATTGCCCGGGCAGGAAATGCCCGGCATGCTCGATACGGAGGGCAAGCTACGCGATCTGTCAGGGGTCATCGCCGACATCGATGCTCAGGCGATCAGTCCGGAAGGCCTGGCTAAACTGCGCGCTATCGACCCTGCCAGCCTGCCACTGGTGGCTGGAACTCCGAGGCTTGGACCCTGTGTGAGCGGTGTCGGCAAGTTCATGTGCATCGGGCTCAACTACTCTGACCATGCTGCAGAATCAGGCATGCAGGTGCCGGCCGAACCGGTGCTGTTTATGAAGGCCACCAGCGCCATCAGTGGCCCGAACGACGACATCGTCATCCCTCGCGGTTCCAAAAAGACCGATTGGGAGGTCGAGCTGGGCGTCGTCATCGGCAAGAAGGCCAAGTATGTCTCCGTCGCTGAAGCGCTCGATTACGTCGCCGGCTATTGCGTGATCAACGATCTCAGCGAACGGGCCTTCCAGCTCGAAACGACCGGCCAGTGGGTTAAAGGCAAGTCCTGCGACAGCTTCGGTCCTCTCGGCCCCTGGCTGGTGACCCAGGACGAAATCACCGACCCCCAGGCCTTGTCGATGTGGTTGGCGGTGAATGAACATCGCTACCAGAACGGCAACTCGAAGACCATGATCTTCGGTGTCACCGAGATCGTCAGCTATCTGAGTCGCTTCATGTCTTTGCAGCCGGGCGACGTGATCTCAACCGGAACGCCGCCTGGAGTCGGTTTGGGGCAGAATCCCCAGGTCTACCTCAAGCCGGGCGATCTGGTGCGCCTCGGTATCGAAGGCCTGGGTGAACAGCGGCAGCTCTGCGTCGCCGAGACTGATTAGCGGTGTATCCTGATCCTGTGTCCGTCCGCTCATCGGTAAAGGAGAAAAGAAATGTCAACAAATCCACAAACTATCCGTCTGCATGCCGACGACAACGTGGTGGTCGCTGGGGTGGGACTGCCTGCCGGAACGCGGTTGAAAGAGGGAGCAGTTGTCTGCCAGAGTGAAATCCCGACCGGCCACAAGGTGGCGATTGCAGCCATTCCGGCCGGCGCGCCAATTCTCAAGTACAGCCAGGTCATCGGCTTCGCCAGCATCGACATCCGCCCGGGCGAGCATGTACACACCCATAACTGCGGCGTACACGAGTTCCAGCGCGACTACGCGGTGAGTGAGGACCGCCGGTCGATCAGCCTGTTGCCCGAGGCCGAGCGAGCCGTCTTCCAGGGCATAGTGCGCCCGGACGGCCGGGTGGCGACGCGCAACTACCTAGGTGTGCTTTCGACAGTCAACTGTTCGGCGACCGTCTGTCGCAGGATTGCCGCCGAATTTGCCGGCGCGGCGTTGGATGACTTCCCGAACGTCGACGGTGTGGTGCCTTTTGTGCACAATACTGGCTGCGCCATGGCTGGCAGCGGTGAGGGTTATGACACCCTGATGCGCACTCTGCATGGCTATCTGCGCCACCCGAACCTGGCCGGCGTCCTGCTGGTGGGCCTGGGTTGCGAGGTCTTTCAGATTCGCGATGTGCTTGAGGCCGGCGGCCTGCAGACCGGCGCGTTGATCCAGCAGATGATTATTCAGGATCTTGGCGGCACCCGTAAGACGGTGGACGCCGGGGTGGCGCGCATTCGTGCCATGCTGCCGGAAGTGAACCGTGTGACTCGCTGCACTGTTCCAGCCAGCCACCTCTCGGTGGCCTTGCAGTGCGGTGGCTCGGACGCCTATTCCGGCATCACTGCCAATCCGGCTCTCGGAGCCGCTGCCGACCTGGTGGTGCGCCATGGCGGCACGGTGATTCTCGCCGAGACCTCGGAGATTTACGGCGCCGAGCATCTGCTCACGCGGCGCGCTGTGAGTGATGACGTGGCTGCCAGGCTGCTTGAACGAATCCACTGGTGGGAGGACTACACCCGCCGCAACGGCGGCGAGATGAACAATAACCCTTCGCCCGGCAACAAGGCGGGTGGCCTGACCACCATCCTGGAGAAATCGCTGGGAGCGGTGGCCAAAGGGGGGACCACTGATCTGGTCGATGTCTACCGTTATGCCGAAGCGGCGACCGCTAAGGGCCTCGTGTTCATGGATAGCCCCGGCTACGATCCCTGCTCGATCACCGGACAGGTCGCCAGCGGTGCCAACCTGATCTGCTTTACCACCGGTGCCGGTTCAGCGTTTGGCTGCAAGCCGTCTCCCTGCATCAAGATCGCATCCAACACCCGCATATTCGAGATCATGGATGAGGATATGGATATCAATTGCGGGCTAATGCTGGATGAGGGCATGCCGCTTGAAGAGATGGGGGCGCGGATCTTCCGCAGTATTCTCGATGTAGCCTCCGGCACCCGCACCAAGAGCGAGGGGCTTGGCATCGGTGATTCCGAATTCATCCCCTGGAACATCGGTGCCGTAATGTAACCAGGTAGCCGGAGAGAGCATGAACTCCAAACGGATAGATATCACTGACCTCTCCAGCGCCAGGATGACAGTATCCTGACAGACAGGGAGATCCTGACTCGCAGGGGCCTCCTGCCAAGCCGCAGCGGGCAAGACCAACATACCAAGGAGCACAGAGACAATGAACGGCCGACTATATGGTAAAAAAGCATTGGTGACTGCAGCTGCCCAGGGTATCGGACGGGCCACCGCAGAGATGTTTGCCGCCGAGGGTGCCAGCGTCTGGGCGACCGACCTGAATTTCGACAAGCTCACGGAGCTGAGCGAACTTGACGGCATTGTCACGCGCTGCCTGGATGTCACTGACAAAGCTTCGATCAGCCAGGCTGCTGCAGAGATCGGGCCGATCGACGTGCTGGTCAACTGTGCCGGTTTCGTCCACGCCGGTACCATCCTCGAGTGCAACGAGCAAGACTACGCATTTTCCTTCGATCTTAATGTTCGTTCGGCTTATCGCATGATCCGCGCCTTTCTTCCCGGCATGCTGGAGCAGGGCGGAGGGGCCATCGTCAATATGTCGTCGGTCGCTTCGTCGATCTCCGGGGTGCCGAACCGCTTCATCTATGGGGCGACCAAGGCCGCTCTGATCGGCCTGACCAAGTCGGTCGCCGCAGATTTCGTTGCCCGCGGCATACGTTGCAACGCAGTTTGTCCCGGCACGGTTCAGTCTCCTTCACTGGATCAGCGGATCAATGCCTTGCCCGACCCGGAAAAGGCACGCCAGGCATTCATCGCCCGGCAACCGATGGGGCGGATCGGCAAGACCGAGGAGATCGCAGCACTCTGTGTTTACCTGGCTTCGGATGAAGCGGCTTATGTAACCGGGCAGCAATTCATCATTGACGGTGGCATGACCCTCTGAGTCGCTGACAGCCGCCGCTGTGCTCGCGCGTGGCAAAGGAGTAGCACATGGAACAGACATGGCGCTGGTTTGGTCCGCAGGATCCGGTCAGCCTCGACGATATTCGACAAGCCGGCGCGACCGGCATCGTCACCGCCCTGCATGACAAGGCCGTGGGTGAAGAGTGGACCCCGGGGGAGATCGCCGCGCGCAAGACACTGATCGAGCAGGGCCCGCCAGGACACACGCAGCTGCGTTGGAGCGTGGTGGAAAGCGTACCCGTACATGACGACATCAAGGTGCAGGCGCCCGGCTACGAAAAGTACGTGGCAGCCTACTGCAGTACCTTGCGCAACCTGGCAGCCCTGGGTATCGACCGCGTCTGCTACAATTTCATGCCCCTGATCGACTGGACCCGCACCGATCTGGCCTATCGGCTGCCTAGCGGCGCCAAGGCGCTGCGCTTCGATGCCGTCCAGTTCGCGGCCTTTGATCTTTTCCTGCTGCAGCGCTCAGGTGCTGCGCAAGACTACAGTGCCGAGCAGATTAAACAGGCGGAACAGATTCTGGCCGGGATGGACGAGGCCCAGCGCCAACAGCTGATCGCCAACATCATCGCCGGATTGCCGGGCCGTACCACCGACGCCCACACCCTGGACGGCTTCCGACGTGCCCTGCAGCGCTATGCGCAGATTACGCCGCAGCGCTTGAGACAGAACCTGGTGGATTTTCTCGCCAGAGTGGTGCCGGTGGCTGCCGAGGCAGGCATCCTGCTGGCTATTCATCCCGACGACCCGCCGCGCCCCCTGCTTGGCCTGCCGCGGGTGGTGTGTACTGCAGGCGATGTGCGCGCGTTGCTTTCCGCGGTGGACCATCCCGCAAACGGCCTCTCCCTGTGCGTCGGCACTTTCGGTGTTCGGCCGGACAATGACTTGCCGGCGATGGCTCGCGAGTTTGGCCCGCGCATCCATTTCGCTCACCTGCGCGGCATCAAACGTGAAGACGACGGACTGAGCTTTTATGAAGGGGAGCACCTGGCCAGCGATGCGGACATGGTCGCCATCCTGCAGGCCTTGCTGGATGAAGAGTCCCGGCGGATAGGCGAGAAACGCCTGGACCACTCCATCCCGATCCGGCCTGACCATGGGCACCAGATGCTGGATGATCTTGGCAAGACGGTCAACCCGGGGTATTCAGCAATCGGCCGCTTGAAGGGTCTTGCAGAAATACGCGGAGTCATTACGGCACTGACCTATCAGACCCGAACAAGGGGGAAGGTATAATTATGGCAAACGATTTAACCCCTGCGCCGGTGGGCGTGATTGGACTTGGATCGATGGGCATGGGGACAGCACGTGCCATGCTGGATGCCGGCATGGATGTGATCGGTTTTGACATCAATGCCGATGCATGCCGGCGTTTCGCCGAAGCGGGTGGCCGCGTCGGCAACAGCCCGGCAGATGTTGCTCGCGAATGTGATCTTGTCCTGATTGTGGTGATCAATGCCCGGCAGGTCGAGGGGGTCCTGTTCGCTGCTGGCGGGGTGGTCGAAACGCTGCACAAGGGAGGCCTGGTGGTCCAGTGCGCAACGGTCGCCCCAAGCTTTGCCAGAGTTTTGGGCGAGCGTCTCGCCGAGGCTGGCCTTGGCCTGCTCGATGCACCGATCAGCGGTGGTTCGACCAAGGCCCGCAACGGTCAACTCACGGTGATGGCCTCTGGTAACCAGGCCTGTTTTGAGCAGGCTGCCGCGGTTCTCGATGCCATGGCCGAAAAGGTTTATCGCCTCGGCAATGAGCCGGGCATCGGCTCCAGCGTCAAGCTGGTCAATCAACATCTCGCCGGAGTGCACATCGCTGCCGCCGCTGAAGCCGTGGCGTTGGGGATTCGCATGGGCCTCGATCCGGAGATTCTCTATGAGGTCATCACCCACAGCGCCGGAAACTCCTGGATGTTCGAAAATCGCGTACCCCATATCCTCAAGGGGGACTATACCCCGTTCAGCGCCGTCGACATCTTCGTCAAGGATCTCGGCATCGTACATGCGACAGGCAGCGAGTTGACTCTGCCGCTACCGATTGCCAGCAGCGCCCTGCAGCAATTCACTGCGGCCAGCGCTGCTGGGCACGGCCGCGAGGACGATTCGGCGGTGATCAAGGTCTATGAACATTTAGCCGGTCTCAAATTGCCTGCCAAAAACAAAGACTGAAGGAGACCGTTAATATGTCTATCGTGCTTGGTGCTATTGCCGATGATTTTACCGGAGCCACCGACCTTGCCAACAACCTGGTGCGCGCCGGCATGCGCACCATCCAGGTGATCGGCGTGCCCGGCCAAGACTTCAACCCCGGAGATGCCGATGCTGTGGTCGTTGCGCTCAAATCGCGCAGTTGTCCGGCGGCCGAGGCAGTGGCAGAGTCCAAATCTGCATTGCTATGGTTGCGCGCTGCAGGCGCCCGCCAGATTTTCTTCAAATACTGCTCGACTTTCGATTCAACGGATCAGGGCAATATCGGTCCGGTGGCAGATGCGCTGCTTGAATCGCTTGAGGATGATTTTGCCGTGATGTGCCCATCGTTTCCGACCAACAAGCGCACGGTATACCAGGGCTACCTGTTTGCCGGAGACCGGTTGCTGAACGAAAGCGGGATGGAAAACCACCCGCTTAATCCAATGACGGATGCCAACCTGGTTCGGGTTTTGAGCCGCCAGACCAAAGGCAAAGTTGGCCTGCTTGATTTCGCTACCCTGCAGCAGGGAGTGGTGGCGGCCCGCACCCGTATAGCGGCGCTGCGCGACAACGGCTATCGCTATGCGATCTGCGACACACTTGAAGACCCGCAACTTGAGACGATTGCCGCGGCGGTTGCAGAACACAAGCTGGTCACTGGCGGCTCAGGCATTGCCCAGGCGCTGCCGGCCGAATATCGACGCCTTGGCTGGCTGTCTCCGGTTAACGACGCCGGCTGTCTTTCACGGATCTCGGGAGCGGCATTGATCATTTCGGGAAGCTGCTCCAGGGCAACCCTGGGGCAGATCGCCCATTTTACGGGAGATCATGACGCTTTTGCTCTCGATCCCCTGTCTCTTGCCCGGGGCGCCGATCAGACTGTTGAAGCTGTTGCCTGGGCGCGGCAGCGACTTGGCGACAAGCCGGTACTGGTGTACGCCTCGGCCCCGCCGGAACGGGTTCGTGAGGCTCAGGAGAAGCTGGGTGTTGACCTGGCTGGACAACTTGTTGAACAAGCTCTCGCCCGCATCGCTGCAGAACTGGTCAATGCCGGCGTGCGTCGTCTGGTCGTGGCCGGGGGCGAGACTTCCGGTGCGGTGGTTTCGGCCCTTGGTATACGCTCATTGCGCATCGGCCACCAGATCGACCCCGGGGTCCCCTGGACTGAAACCAGCGTCTGCGGCAACTCTATTGCTCTGGCGCTCAAGTCCGGAAACTTTGGCGGGGAGGATTTTTTCAGCAGAGCCTTTGAGGTGCTGTGATGAGTGATTCAACAATTCGTGAAGAGATTGCCCGCTTCGGTAAGTCATTGTTCGATCGCGGCCTGACGATGGGCAGCAGTGGCAATATCAGCGTGCGTACCGAAGAGGGCTGGCTGATGACGCCGACCAATGTCTGCCTTGGTCAACTTGATCCGGCGCGCATCTCGCGCATCGCTCACGACGGCCGCCATCTGCATGGTGACAAGCCGACCAAGGAAGGCTTCCTGCACATGGCGGTCTATGCTGAACGACCAAGGGATCAGGCGATCGTCCATCTGCATTCTACCCATTCGGTGGCAGTCTCCTGTTTGCCTGACGTCGACCCCTGTGACTGCATTCCACCCTTGACCGCCTATTACGTCATGCGTGTCGGCAGGTTACCGCTGGTGCCGTATCATATCCCGGGTGATATGGCTCTGGCTGATGCAGTCCGCGGCCTGGCCGGCAAACACAGTGCAGTACTGCTGGCCAACCACGGACCGGTCGTGGCGGCAAAATCACTTGAAGCGGCGGTTTATGCCACCGAGGAGCTTGAAGAAACAGCGAAGCTCTACCTGTTGCTGCATGGCAAGAACCCGCGATGTCTGACCGAAACCCAGGTCGATGCACTTAATCAACGTTTTCCTAAAGACTAAGGGTGTGGCCATGCCAAAATTTGCCGCCAATCTGAGCATGCTTTTTACCGAGCACGATTTCCTCGACCGCTTTGCTGCCGCAGCTAAATCCGGTTTCGCTGGTGTTGAATACCTCTTCCCCTACGCCTACGAAGCCGAGACCTTGCGCACTGCTCTTGGTGATAATGTCTTGTCCCAGGTGTTGTTTAACCTGCCTCCGGGAGACTGGGACGGTGGTGAGCGTGGTCTTGCTGCGCTGCCAGGGCGCGAAGATGAATTTCGCGCTTCGGTAGCAAAAGCACTGCACTATGCGCGAATTCTCGATTGTCCGCGCCTGCATGTGATGGCGGGCATAATCCCCTCGGGTGCCGATGCAGAAGCCTGCCGGCAGACATATATCGCCAACCTGCGCTACGCGGCTGTCGAATTTGCCAAATTTGACAAAATACTCCTGATTGAACCGCTCAATCTGCGAGACAACCCGGGATATCTGCTTAGCCGTCAGGAGGCCGCAGCTGAGATCTGTGACCAGGTTGGTGCCTCCAATATCAAGGTTCAGTTCGATTTCTATCACTGCCAGATAGCCCAGGGTGATCTGACCAGAACCCTGGTCTCGTTGTTCCCGCATGTCGGTCACATCCAGATCGCCGGAGTTCCGGATCGGCACGAGCCTGATCTTGGTGAAGTGAACTACCCGTGGCTGTTCGAACGTCTTGATCTGATGGGTTATGACGGCTGGATCGGTTGCGAATATCGTCCACTCGGCAAGACCGTTGATGGTCTCGCCTGGGGACGTCCATGGGGCCTGGGTGTTGCGGGCTGAACAGCGCCGGGACACACAGTAGAAGATGAGCTTATGCGTTTATTGGATATAGTGGCAGCCCTTATTGTCGCCCTCATCTGGGGGGTGAATATCGCTGTTGTCAAAACCTGCGTGGCAGAATTCCCGCCGATATTCCTGACCGGATTCCGCTTTCTGATTGTCGCGATGCTGCTGATCTGGTGGGTCCGTCCCCCCTGGCAACAAATGCGTTTAGTCGGGCTGCTTTCGTTTGTTTTTGGAGGGCTGCACTTTGGGGGGATCTTTTACGGACTGAGGGGGGTGGATGTTTCGATTGCCTCCATCCTGATTCTGATGGGCGTGCCCTTTTCGGTCCTGTTTGCCAGAATTCTGCTGAATGAACGATTCGGCTGGAGGAAAATGTGTGGCATGGCGATCGCTTTTGCCGGTCTGCTCATCCTGCTTGGTGAACCGTCAACCACTTCAAGCCCTCTGCACTTGACGGTCTTGGTCGTAGCGATTGTCGCTTGGGGGCTTGGTAATACAATTATCAAGATGATAGGACCGATCAACAATTTTGCGCTGAATGCATGGATGGGGCTATTCGCGTCAGTGCAGCTTCTGATTGTTTCATTGTTGTTCGAAACCGGGCAGCTGACAGCAATGCAGAACGCCAGCATGACTGCCTGGGGTGCCTTGATTTATATTGTTCTGCTGGCGTCGGTCGCCGGGTACGGCCTGTGGTATTACCTGGTGGGCAAGTATGATGTGACCAAGGTGGTGCCGTTTACCCTGCTGGTTCCGGTTGTCGGGGTTCTCTCTGGTGTGTTCCTGATGGGGGAGGAGATAACCCTGGGCAAAGCCACGGGCGGTATAGTGACCCTGATCGGGGTAGCCATTATCCAGCTTCGTTGGCGCTGGAATGTTAAGCCAGCAACCTTTCCGATTGGGCCAACGTCTTGAGCAAGTGATTGCACAGGCAACGAAACTCCTGATCACCGTCACGATCACATCTGCCTGCATTATTTGTTGGTTTTTTACTCCAGCCGGCAAGCCGTCTCAGTTGCCAATAAAACTTTCTTGCGCATTGTTCCCCACCGATAGCCTCCGATTCCTCCACTGGCTCTAAGTACTCTGTGGCAGGGGATCAGATAGGCAATCGGATTTTGACCTACTGCGTTGCCGACGGCTCGGCTTGCCCCGGGATGGCCTATCGCGTCAGCCAGGGCACTGTAAGAGACAACCGCTCCTTCAGGAATACGTAGCAGCGCTTCCCAAACCTTAAGTTGGAAATTCGTCCCGCGCAGCAGGATCCTGATCGGCTCTGTCTTGTGCGAAGAGTCTGATTTGAAAATGTTATTGATTATGGGTCCGCTCGCCTGCGGGTCTTGCACAAATGCAGCTTTATGCCAACTTTCCCGTAATGCCTCCAGAGCCTGTTCACGGCCCCCCTGTTCGACAAAGCCGAAGCTGCATAGTCCGCGTGAGGTCATGGCTGCTAAGCCTTCCCCGAAAGGGGTCTGATGAAAGCCGTACCTGAGCTCAAGGTTTTCGCCCGAGTTCTTAAATTCCCCGGGCGTTACAGCATCAATACTGACAAAAAGATCGTGCAGGCGCCCCGGGCCACTCAGCCCGACCTCCAGAGCCGCATCCAGCACTGAGGCCGAGTTGCTGAGTAACTCCTTGGCACGCGTCACTCTGAGGTGTTGAAGAAACCGCTTTGGGCTTACTCCGGCCCAGCGTTTGAACAGCCTCTGGAAATGACTGGGGCTTAGACCTATGTATGTGGCAATTTCGTCGAGGGAAGGATGTTCGACGGCATGGTGCTCTAAATACAGGATCGCCTGTTCGATGCGTTGGTAATCAGAATAGTTCATCGCATAGCTCCCCTTTAGATCTCAGGTCAGACCGTTCGTTGACTCTGAAGCATAACATAACAACCCTGGTGAACCTTGCCCACCCGTTTCTTGCTGCGGGGATGCTGATTGGCCGATTTTATCCTTTATAAATTATTCTTTTTTGCTGAAAGGACCATTGCTAAAGAAGACGACCACGAGTACCCAGTAACCCATAAACTATCGCATGACAGCGCGCCTGCGTAATTCACCTGCATATGGACATAGCGTACATGTGACCCACTGCTCCCGAAGCAGTTGGTGCGCTCACAGACCAGAGGGTACGTATCCCAATGCGTTCTTGGATGGACATCAGTGGAAAGGTGTTTAAGGGACTATGGAAATTGATTCGTCGGCCTGATCCCTGAGAAGTGATGGCAACAGGGCGCAGAGGCGGACTGTAAGTCCTTATGTAAGTCCTTAGATTACTTTCAGGGGAGTGAGAAGGCCTCTTTTTTCCAGCCTACTTCACAGACCAAGGGCTGTTCTGATATGAACGCTGAAGTCGATTCGCGAGAAGGGTTTTTGAATGAAATGAATGCCCTTGTCAAGCACGCCGTGGTGAGCAATAACGTTCGCCGTGTAGCCTGACATATACAGGCATTTGAGTTGAGGATGCATTGACTGTAAGCGACCGGCCAGCACCCGCCCGTTCATTCCCGGCATCACCACATCCGTGATAAGCAGATGGATCTCTCCCGGATGAGTATTGGCAATATCCAGAGCTTCTGCGGGTGAGTTGGCAGCCAGGACCTTGTAGCCAAAGTCGTTGAGCATTTCTTCGATTAATGTCAGGATTGAGGTTTCATCTTCAACCACCAGCACCGTCTCACCCTGCCCCTTGAGAAGTTCCCAGCCGGCTGCCTCGCTCTCCACGGCAATCTGACCCTTATACCGGTGCAGGTAGATTTTAAAGGTCGTACCCTCATCCGGTTCGCTATAGACATTGATAAAGCCGTTGTGTTGCTTGACAACGCCATAAACCATCGACAGGCCCAATCCGGTGCCTTTGCCTGTCGGCTTGGTCGTAAAGAAAGGCTCGAATATCTTGTCCAGGGTCTCCTTGTCCATGCCGCAGCCATCGTCGCTGACCGCGAGCATCACAAAATCACCGGGAACAAAACCCGCGTGATCATGGCAGTATGCCTGATCAAGGCTCACCCTGTCGGTTTCGATGGTCATCTTGCCGATATCGTCAATGGAGTCACGAGCGTTGATGCACAGGTTGGCCAGAATCTGGTCCATTTGCGACGGATCCAATTCAACCGGCCACAGGTTCTCTTTGGGCTGCCAGATGAGGTCGATATTTTCCCCCAGAAGCTGTTTCAGCATCGTGAGCATGCTCTCCACGGTCTCGTTCAAATCGAGGACCCTGGGGGCTATGATCTGCTTGCGGGCAAAGGCCAGCAGTTTCTGGGTAATGTCCCGTGAGCGCATAGCCGCCTGAAGGATTTGATCAAGATCATTATGCAGGGATTCAGGCTTACGACTTCTCATCTGGGCCAGTTCGGTGCGACCGATGATCACGCTGAGCATGTTGTTGAAGTCGTGGGCCACCCCACCCGCCAGACGGCCCACTGATTCGATTTTCTGCGACTGATGGAGCTGCCTTTCTAACTCTGTCCGCTCTTCTTCGGCCAGCTTGCGTTTGGTAATATCAGATGCAACACCGATAACTCGCGTAGTCTTTCCGGTGTCGTCGAAATATGCTTGCGCGGTCTCCTCCAAAGACACAACAGTCCCGTCACTGAGCACGAGACGATAATCCGTGGTGTAAGTGTCTGCGGAGGGTCTCAGATTGAGGAGTAAATGCTCCAACCGCAGCCGGTCATCCGGGTGAACGTGTTGGGAATAATCCTTGGTTGTGGCATTGACCATTTTTCCGTAGTCAATGCCGAAGATCTTTTCACAACTAACTGAACGGTGCACTTGATCGGTCGCCGTATTCCAATCAAAAGCGAATGAGTTAGATATGATCAGTGCCTGTTGGATTACGTGTTCATTTTCCAGAAGCTTTTTTTCCGCCAGTTTACGCTCGGTGATGTCAAACGAATAGTGCAAGAAAAGATCATCGGTAACAGGCACCCAATGAGCTTCAGACACTTTTTCACCCACTTCAATGACAGTAGACTGCTCTTTACCAGACGTCCACAAATTCTCAGCCAGACACCATGTACATGGCTCTTGACTCTGCCCCCAAGTCTTGAAACATGTTGATCCGCAGACTGCCCCGACGTTAACACCAGCCCGGTTCGATACAACCACCTCCCGCGTCGAAACCCGCAGAAGAAGCACAACTCCTGGAAAATTGTCTAAAAGCATTTGCTGCAAATGTTTTTCGCTGGCTAATTGTTCTTCAGCTTTCTTGCGCTCGCTGATGTCTTCTACACTCGACAAAATATGCTTTTCACCTTTAAGTTCTATAAATAAACCTTGCTGTCGAACAGGAACTAAGTGTCCATCTTTGTGAATATATTCTTTTTCATAGGGGCCATAAACTCCCGATGTGTTGAGAGTTGCCAGTATCTGTTGCTCCTGCAATACATATTTATCCGGAGTAATATCCCAATAGGTCAGATTTAACGTTTCATCAATCGATCTGCCAATGATGCTGACATAAGCGGAATTGACATCAACCAGCTTCCCGTCCATACGAGCAACCGCAAGTCCGATCAGGGATTGATCGAAAAGCATCCGGTTATACCTTTCACTGGCCAGCAGTTCGCTGGTACGTTTTTTTACTTGAGATTTCAGGATCATGTTCATGATCACGAGCAGGATGACAATGACCACGATTGTGGCAAGGGTCCAGAGTAGCCATCGGGGGATCATGGAAAAAGAGTGAGAGTGAGGCTGCATCCCCAGCCAGTTAGAGCTATGTTGGTAATAAACTGACTCTTTGTCCTGTTTCCAAAGGGTCAGTTGTCGGTCGATTATGCTCAGGACGTCGAAATTTTGACCTTTTTTAGCGGCAAAATATATGGAGAAGGGAGAAAACTGGATGGTACTCGGTACCAGATCGTAGTCCTTGGTGTGCCGCAGCCCGAAATGCTGGGGGGCGATGCCTGCATCGACCACACCTTCTTTGACTGCGGTAAAGACATCGTCATGAGTGGGGAACTCTAGAATATCGCACTGGACATTGAACTCCCTTGCTGTTGCCCTGAAATTCGTGCCACTGATGTCCTTGCGCATGACGGCGACCCGTCGTCCGGCCAGATCGGAAATGTTGTTGATGATCCCTTCCGGGCGGATGTAAACCTGCCCCCAGAGTTCCATTACAGATTCATGGGTGAAATCCATGCTTTCTGCCCGCTTTTGTGAATAAGCAACGGACACCATGAGATCAATGTCACCGCTTTGCAGGCGATCAAGTCCTTCGTTCCAGCTACCCGGCACAAACTCCAGATCCCAGTGCTCTTCACGAGCAATTTCCCTCAGCAAGTCCGGATTAAACCCCTGAGCCTGACCGGATTTATCCATATAATTAATCGGTTCAAAAGGGAAGATGCCAACACGCAAGGATTTAGCTGCCTCCGCTGTCAGAGGAACCGGCAAGCTAGCAGTAAACAGGAAAAGCAGGCTGAAGAAGATAAAACGATAGACTGTTTTCATATAACCACTCATGCGATGCAGGCTAGCCAAATGACATCGCTGCCTGAGGATAACCAGAAAGCAAAAACAACCCTTACTGAAAGTCTTTGGGGTTGTCAGTAGACGTTTAGTTCAGAACTCCGTTACAGTCTCCCAGATTTATCGGAATATTAATACCTTTTATAATCATTCCAGGAGGCTGTCGGGCTATACGGTCTGAAGCGAAAATTTGGATGTTTGAGAGCAGCCGAATTTGCAGCCGGTTCATGGATAGTCCGACAGGCTGCTAGATGGGGTGATGGAATGTATCGAGAATGAAGGGATCGATGCTTTGATTGGGGAGCCTTTTTCTCTGCGCTAGCTGCCCACAGCCCGATCGACCGCCCCCGCCATGTTGTCCGTGGCCCATACTGTCAACCTCTGCCCCGGAACACGCCAAGGCTACATGCCTTGATCCAGCAATAGCCATGATCTAAGCCATTCAAATTTGCCTGGATATCCTCTACAATGTCACTTTCTAGCGAGGTGCACATGTCCTTCTATTTGATCAAAATCGTTGTCACGACGGGCTTGGTCGTCATCATTTCCGAGATAGCCAAGAGGAGTTCCCTGATCGGAGGGATTTTGGCATCCATACCACTGGTCTCTGTTCTGGCCATGCTCTGGCTCTATATCGATACCAAGGATGTGGCGAGAGTCAGTTCCTTGTCGGTCAACATCTTCTGGTTGGTACTGCCTTCCCTGATTCTATTCATTGCTCTGCCGGTGTTGCTTAAGCAAGGGCTCAACTTCTACCTGAGCCTGAGTCTTTCCGTTGGCCTGACAGCCCTTTGCTACCTGCTGCTGATAGTCCTGCTGAACCACTTTGGTGTGAAACTATGACGTCGACGAAGTGAGCTCGCCCAGGCCTTCCCACTCCGCCCCAGACCTGTCCCGGAGACAAAACCCCGCCCCGGAGCACACTAAACCAACCTTCTCGATCACCTCAAATGGTCAGCAAGGATTCCCACCTGAACCGGAAATGGACCGGAAACAGAAAAAGCAGAGCCCCATTCCCGTGACGGGGTGGGGCCAAGCTTTCGAAGTGAAACAAAAAAAATGGTCGGGATGACTGGAATCGAACCAATGACCCCCTGCTCCCGAATTCAATGTGCCAGAAGCTGATATTTAACCATGGCGCACCTGAGAAAATACCTAATGGTAGTCGTCTTCCCTTTGGTGGCGTACAGCCAAAATTGTTACGAAATTGTCAGCTTCGATCTCGAACAGAGCGACATAGCCACCTGCTCCAAAGGGGATAACCATCTCACGAAGAAATGGACTGTCCGTAGCTGCCTTGCGACAGGTGAAGGGAAAATCCTGCAAAAGTTCAAGACTTTTCTTGATGGCTTCAAATGCTCTGTGCGCAGCATCCAGATCATTCTCTAATAAGAATTCATAGAGCCGCAGGAGGTCTTCTCTGGCTGCTTTTGTGTAACGTACCCGATAGGTCACTTGCGGGCCTTGACTGAAGCCTGCGACAGCATATTTTCCATTTCGCTCAAGACATCGCTTGCCGCAAAATATTCGCCTGTTCTTCGGGCTTCATCACGAGAAACCAGTCCACGAGCAATAAACTCTTTCTGAGCTCGCCTGGACTGGATGCACAACCGTAATGCCTGCTCCATAAAGCTTGAGAGGGTTTCTCCCTCACGCAAAACACTTTCTGCGTCATGCCGCAGTTCAGGATCGACTCGTAGCGATGGCATGCTTGCCGTTTTCATGTTGGCCTCCTTGCGTTGCATTTGCAGTACATTGTATCGAAGCCAGACTGCATCGGCAAGCACCTTCTAAATAGCACCTTCTTAATAAATACAAGGGTAGAGACCGTGTAAAGGTCTAATTCTCGATAGGAGCACCTGCCAAAACCATCGAAATATGGCCAGTAACCCGAAGCAGTCAGGTACGCTTCACTTGGTTACGCTCCCCAGTGCGTCACTTACCAGAGGGCACGTATCCCAATGACTCTCCTGAATGGACGTCAGCGGAAAGGAAAGATACTTTGGCAATAGGGTAATTATCAGGAAGACGGAGTGGTGGCAGTGGGGGATATAAGTCCTTAGGTGAAGTAAGAAAGACTTGCAACAGCATTAATACGAATATGCTCCTGCAGGTGGCCTCGGGTTACTGTTAATCGTAAAAAATAAGACAATTTTTATGCCTCAGGCAAAGACTTGTCCCTGTCAGGCTTGAACATCTTTTGAAGTGTCTCGAAAATGTTTTTAACCGCCCTCCCCAGTATTGGCAGCAGCCAGATCATCAACAAGATGAATGATATAAGGAAAATCAGAAAGATTGCTGGATGAAATAGTGCGGTCCACACTCCGGCGACAACAACGACATCTTCGACCAGGGAAACGCCAATGTTGCTGAATGGTTCCGGAGAAGTATTTACCATCAAGCGTGAACTGGCTTTGGTCAGGTGGGTCCCTGCTGTGATGGTTCCGCCGACCAGGGCAGCTGCCATGGTAAGTGATGGATCAACATCACCTACGGCCGAGGCTGCCAATACTGCCCCGGCAGGAATGCGAATAAAAGTGTGTACGGTATCCCAGGCATTGTCTACGACAGGGACTTTATCGGCAATAAACTCGACGCAATAAATGATGACTGAGGCACCTATAACGACGGGGTTTTGAAGTACTTGCAGTGTTTCTGGTAGATCCATGTAACCGCCGGCGCCGAGCAATCCGAGTACGACGACAGCCGCGTAGAGGTTGATCCCGCTGGCCCAGGCAATACCCATCGACAGGGCAATGGTGGAGATGGCTTCTTGCATGTCAAATAATTCCTCTGCCCCGAATTATAACATTACCTGACAAACAAGGAATGGCCACCTGCTGCTGATCCAGGTGGCCATCATTTTGTCGTCTTATATTGCTCTATCAATAACAAGCCAGTTTTCGTCTCGGCAGTGGTGAGTTCCGGGACCTCCTCCGCCGCTTCACTTGCTAAATCGCTGGGCGTTGCTATATTCCATTCAACTGGGGTTTCCATACAACATTGACCCTCAATCTCGCTTAGGCATAGCGATGACCACTGAAGGGAGGCGTTACCTTGAGAACGACGGCATTCTTATTAGCATTGCTTTCTCTGCTTTCCCTTTTGTCAGCCTGTGGTGGGCACGCACGGTTATCGGCGCAAGCCGGGACCGGCGCTGATCCGCAATTGCCACAGCCCAACCCCCCGCTGATTCCCACTGTCGAGATCGCACCAGCGGTCGGGTGGTCAGACGG
>JBPPMB010000162.1:0-8794 GCA_051305855.1 Desulfuromonadales bacterium | reverse complement strand
ATCGGCCCATCGGTGAGCATGCGGTCCAACTCGTCGATGCGCTTGGCGAAGTCGCGGGTGAAGATATCCACCGTCGCCTTCCAACCGTCCGGCAGGTCCATCGGCAGCCCGCCGATACGCAGCCATGACGGGTGCATGCGCCCGCCGGTAACCTGCTCGATGATATCGAAAATCTTTTCGCGCGATTCGAAGGCATAGAAGACCGGCGTCATGGCCCCGACATCGTGGGCGAAGGTTCCCAACCAGACCAGATGGCTGGCGATGCGAAACAGTTCGCAGAGCATCACCCGGATAACCTGGGCGCGTTCCGGCACCTCGACGCCGAGCATGGTCTCCAGCGGCAGCAGGTAAGCCAGGTTATTCTGCACGCCGGAGAGGTAATCGATGCGATCGGTGTAGGGGATGTACTGGTTCCAGTGCTGGCGCTCGGCGATCTTCTCGGCACCGCGATGATGATAGCCAAGATCGACGTCGACATCCTCGACCTCTTCGCCGTTGAGCTTGGCGACCAGGCGCAGAACACCATGAGTGCCTGGATGATGGGGGCCGATATTGAGAATCATGGTTTCGTCATCAACGCGGTGCATCTCCCTGCCGGAAAAGAAGCTTTCGGCATCCCTCGGCAGCATCTTAAGGGCCGCTTCCGGGGTGAATGGCTCCATCTCGGTCGCGCGACTGACATGCTCTTTGCGCAGCGGATGTCCTTGCCAGTCGTGTGGCATAAGAATGCGGCGCAAGTCGGGATGATCTTTAAAGTTGATGCCGAACATGTCGAATGCTTCACGCTCGTACCAGTTGGCGGACGTCCACACGCCGGTGACCGACGGCGCAGTGGGCATATCGCCGTGCAGCGGCACCTTGATCCGCAAGTATCCGGGATCATCGTAGGAGAGCAGGTGGTACACAAGAGTAAAATCCTGGTCGAAACGCTTGCCCCGGGCGCGTTCATCGATGGCTGTCAGATCTTCGAGACGACGGTACTTGGTCGGCGCCCGCTCCTTGAGAAAACGGAGCAGGTCCGGAGCCGTTTCCGTATCCGTCCAGAAGGTCGGCATGTCGGCTCCCTTGGCGTCTTCACGCACCCGCTCAGCGAAATGTTCATGCAGGGTTTTGCGCAAGTCTGGCGTCGAAGCGACAAACGCGACACGCGGTTGCGCCGGGCGCCACATCTGCGCAGCACGGTTGCCCCAGAAATTCGTTGAATAGCTTGAAGTGCCACGGTTCGGGCTGTTGCCGAAACCAGGCCCGCGCGTGTCGCGGCTCTTGCTGACGCCGTCAACCAGCAGCGGCAAGGAGGTCCCCTCACTGCCACCCTGCAGGCCGAGCACCTTGCGTGCTGGCTGCTCATCGCTGGCGATCTTCTCCTGAAGAAGGATCAAGCCCTGCATGAACGCTTCCGGACGCGGCGGGCAACCGGGCACATAAACATCAACCGGCAGTATCTGGTTGACACCCTGGATGACGCTGTAGACGTCGTACATTCCACCTGAGTTGGCACAGCTGCCCATCGCCATAACCCACTTGGGGTTGGCCATCTGCTCATAGACGCGCAGGATGCTTGCGCCCATTTTTTTGAAAGGGGTCCCGGAAATAATCATCAGGTCGGCCTCGCGCGGCGTACTGCGCAGGACTTCTGCTCCGAAACGGGCGAGATCGAAACGAGGCGTCATGCTGGTCATCATTTCGACGAAACAACAGGAGAGGCCGAAGAACATTGGCCAGAGGCTGTTCTTGCGGCCCCAGTTGATGGCATCATCCAGGGTGGTCAGAATGACATTGGGCGGCAACTGTTCGCTCACAAGACACTCCGTTCTGCCCTGCGGCGCTCGCGCTCTGCCCGAGGCCCCCAATCGAGGCCACCGGTCTTCCAGATATGAATTAGACCGAGAGCGAGAATGAGGATAAAGAAACAGACGTGGGCGAAGCCGGGCCAACCAAGCCGGTCCGAAGCAACCGCCCAGGAGGCGACAAAGATCACCTCGACATCAAAGATGACAAAAAAGATAGCAACCAGATAGAAAGGCACCGGCCCCTTGAGGCGGGCATTGTCAAGGGGATAGATGCCCGATTCGTAAGGCTCCTGCTTGTTCCGGGAACGGGTCTTGTGACCGATTCCCCAGGAAAGCAGCAGCAGGAACGCAATCAGGAAGATTGCGATACCAACGTAGATACCCAGAGCCAGATACGACTCGAAATCCGGAGGCGTCGCCAGCAGTTGTGAAGGGGTGGTCGCAGATGTCATATCAAGTAAACCGCTCTTCCACAAATCACATAAATCAGATCAACTTCAGTCTCTCCGAAGCTTCGGGTAAGCAGCCAAGTCCATCAGCCGGGGAATCTCATTTGTCAGCTCTGCCCGCCGCGATAGCCGCCCTGGCCAGGGCATCGCAACGTTCGTTTTCGGCATGTCCGTCGTGGCCGCGAACCCAGCGCCATTCTACATGGTGCGCTGCGGTCAACTCCAGCAGGCGCTCCCAGAGGTCACGGTTGGCAACCGGCTTCTTCTGCGAATTCTTCCAGCCGCACTTGACCCAGCCGTTGATCCATTCCGTCATGCCTTTTTTAACATATTGCGAATCAGTGGTCAGCGCAACCCGACAAGGACGCGTCAGAGCCTCCAGCCCGGCAATCGCACCGAGCAGTTCCATGCGGTTGTTGGTGGTCTCCGGTTCATAGCCGGAGAACTCCTTTTCATAATCTCCGAAACGCAGAATCGTGCCCCAGCCTCCCGGCCCCGGGTTGCCTGAACATGCTCCGTCGGAGAAAATTTCTACCAGTGCCTCTGAAGACTTACTCATTCTCGTCATACGCTCGCGAAGGGATGATCAATCAAAAACATGCCATCGTAACACAGCTCTTTTTGCAATTCAGCCCGATAAAATCGTAGGCCAATTCAATGGTCTTCAAATTTATGCAAAGAATCAGGAAAGACGGGCCATGCACTCAGATCTGATCAACCCAGGAGCACATCAAGCGTTGGGTGACCACATCCGCCAGCATCAACAGGTTCTGTGGATGAATATCAACAACCTTGATCACCGGTTTGAAACGACTGCTGCCCGGCATCAGCCCTTCCAGGAGGTTGGTTCGCTGGTAGAGCCAATCCTTATTCAGGGTACAAGGAAAGGTATCCGGGAAGAGGGACAGGTAAAAGATGTCCGCCTCAACCAGGTCCTGGAAGAAATGTGAGCCAAATGAAAGTTCGGGCATCAAGTCGCTTTCCGCAAATGCGACTTCACCGATGGCCGCCATGTTGTTGATTTCCGAGAAGGTAACCGGGACCCCCAAGGAGGGGGTCGAGGTTCCCCAGCGGCCTGGACCAAGCAGCAGAGTCGGCTGCTGCTCACGATCTTTGATGCGACGGTTCAGACGACCGATCAGGCGCGCGACTTCGTGTTTGTCTGAAAGAGACAGTTGCGAATAATGCTTGGCATCGACCCAGATTACCCGTTTGATAGGCAGGGCCGTGTTGCCGCCCATGAAGCCGCCTTCGGAACTGAAGAAGATTTTTTCCGCGGGCACCTGGCCAGGAATGCTGACACGCTTCTTCAACCCCTTGGTTTGCAGCGGCCGGCATTGCAGGAGGTTGATTTTAGCAACTCCGTGTGCTGTATTGTTGACGGTGAATTCGATATCGACCGGATACTGGTAGGCGTTTTCAAGGGTCTTGAGCAGTTTCTGCATTTTTGCAGGGAAGTCCGTTTTAGTCAGCAGATGTTCGAATGTCAGCAACCAGACTTGCTGATTCGCCTTGCCACGCTCACGCAGTCGATCCATGGTTTCTCGATCAGGAACACCGTAACGTTCAAGGCTCAGGTCAATATCTTCGTCGATCAGTTGAAACAGCGGCAGCGACTGCATATCGTTGTCGCTGATATTCACCAGGTCGACATCTTTCTGGGAAAAACGGCGAATATCTTCATAGCCTTTGAGAGGCAGCTTCATCGGTTCATCGAGAGCAACAATCCTCGGATAATCGCCCTCTACCCGGTCGACTGCACGCGTGCCAAGACCGAGGACCAGGCGCAGCATACCAGCTTTCGGATCCATATGCTTGTCCCAGACAAAGGTATTGTAAGAGATGCCGACCCCGGCCAGTTCCGGAAAGTAATACTGCTTATGGTAGGAACCGGACACCCGCTGGACCAGTAAGGCCATCTGCTCCAGCTGTTGATCGAGGCCGCGCTGTTTGCGATAAGTCAGGGCGTCCTCGCTCATGGTGCTGGCAAAAATTTTGCGGACGGCACCTTCGAATGCATTGTAACGATCTTCGGGAGAGCCCTGGTTGGCACAGAAGAAGCTGTCGTACTTGCCGGCAAATGCGCTGCCGAAGCTGTCTTCCAGCAATGAACTCGAGCGGACGATGATCGGATACTGTCCGTAATAGTCGAGCATGCTCATGAAATCTTCACACAACTGTTCCGGGAATGTGCCGGTCAACATTTTCTGATGGAGTTCGGCCCCCGCCTCGAAATAGGCTTCCGGCGTTTTCTGCGACGCGTAGAGTTCCCACCAGCCGTTGTTGACAATATAGGAGTAGTAGACGTTTGAGCCGACGAAGAAGGAGTCGTGCTGCTCCAGTCGTTCCAACCAGCCAGCTTCCGGCTGTGTCTCAAGAATGCGGCGTGCCAACAGCATGCCGACCGCCTTACCGCCGATAAAACCGGTACCGATCATGCGCGACTTGTATGAGAGCAAGTCGTTGAGCGAAAAGTACCGTTTTGCCAGATTGAGGATGTTGTCTTCGCGGCCGATCAGGTGTCGACAGAGATGATCGACCATCTGGTCGCGCTCCTCGGTTGAGACACCCTCAGCGTTCAATTCCTCGGCCTGCAGAAAGAGGCGGTACCAGTGATCGAGTCGACGACTGCCGGCAGCCTGGTCCTGGCGATAGGCGGTGGCCAGCAACTCGGTTGCTTCCAGGCTGTTGGCCAGGGGGACGAAAGCGTTGCCGGCCTGACGATGCGGCAGGAACATGGTTGGAGAATGCCGCTCCCAGACCTTGAGCGGGTGGACAAAGCGCTGCCCGTCGCGATTGTGCAGCTCCAGCAGGACCTGGGTCGTCTCGCGAATCCGGGCAATGGTCTTGTGGGCATGGCGGTTACGCAGCAGGGCAAAGTAAGCCACTGTCTCGAGCCGGAACAGGTAAGGGCAGGTCACGAGGAAGAAGTTGGCGATCATGTGGTCGGTGACCCATGCGGTGAGCAGGTCAGAGAGGCAGTCGAACACGTAAAAGGCACCCAGGCCTTTCCCGGTGGCTAGGGCGTGGATAGCACAGGCGAAAGGTTCGAAGCCCTCACGAGGGTCGAGTTCGTGGACTTCAACGGGCAGCTCCGGGTCGACCACGGGAGAGTGCTGGCCAAAGCGGAAATAGATGACTTGACGCTTGTCGACCAAGGCCTGCTTGACATAGGGTGCAACGAAGTAACGATAATCTTCAATGCTGTCGACTTTCCAGACCACGTTGTCGCCGAGTCGCAAGCCATCCAGGATTTCGTCAAGGCCGCTGAAACCGGTTGTCACCCGCCTGTCGTTCAAGATCGTTTCCTTTACTGCCTTGTAACTTCTGAATAACTTAACCAACGTTACTCAATGACAAGACGCCGCAACGCTTCGCGCGTGCTATTCAGTCCCTCAATAAGTGCATGTGGGCTGCAGCCATTGCCTGCGTCCAATGTTGTCACTTAACTTTCCGCAAGCAACAGCGGCAGCCCACATGCTGTGCCGTTGAGTAAGTAGGGCGCTGAATCGTTACACTGTTTTTTATAAATTGGAATTACGAATGAACACCTGTCGGTACACTTAGGAGCGTACAGACAACCTGTAACCGTCTGTGCGGTTTTCATTGTAACGCGTTGGCCGCACTTTATGAAGCCACTCTTTGGTACGCTTTCGATGAAAATATGGGGCCGGCAACGTTTTTGCCGGCCCCTTGTCTGTAACCGTACGCATGTTCAGATCAAACTACGCCGAAAGCGACCATGGCTTTGGCGACACGGATGAAGCCGGCGATGTTGGCTCCATTGACGTAGTTGCCTGGGGTACCGTACTCGATCGACGTTTCGTAGCAGAGTTCATGAATGTGTTTCATGATTTCCTGCAGACGCTTTTCAGTGTATTCGAAAGTCCAGGAATCGCGCTGAGCGTTCTGCTGCATCTCCAGCGCAGACGTCGCCACACCGCCGGCGTTGGCTGCTTTGCCGGGACCATAAGCGATCTGCGCATCAAGGAAGACCTTGACGCCTTCCGGGGTGGTCGGCATGTTGGCGCCTTCGCCAACTGCGATACAGCCGTTCTTGACCAGCATCGCCGCATCAGCACCGTTAATTTCGTTCTGGGTCGCGGAGGGCATAGCCACCTGGCAGGGGATTTCCCAGATATTGCCTTTTGCCACGTACTTGGAGTGCTTGCGATACTGGGCGTAGTCCTTGATGCGCCGGCGCTCGACCTCCTTGAGCTGCTGAAGCAGTGCCAGGTCAATGCCTTTTTCATCATGGATAAAACCATTGGAGTCGGAACAGGTCACGACCTTGCCGCCGAGCTGGTGAATCTTTTCGATCGTATAGATTGCAACATTGCCCGAGCCGGAGACTGAGCAGGTCTTGCCGTCAAAGGAATCCTTGCGGGCTTTGAGCATTTCATCGACAAAGAAGGTCGCGCCGTACCCTGTGGCCTCGGTGCGTACCAGCGAGCCGCCCCAGTCAATCCCCTTGCCAGTCAGCATACCGGCTTCCCAACGGTTGGTGATACGCTTGTACTGGCCGAACATAAAACCAATCTCGCGGCCACCGACGCCTATATCACCAGCAGGGACATCGGTGTGCTCGCCAAGATGGCGATAGAGTTCGGTCATGAAACTCTGGCAGAAGCTCATGATCTCATCGTCCGACTTGCCTTTGGGGTCAAAATCGGAGCCGCCCTTACCGCCACCGATCGGCAGGCCAGTCAGGGCGTTTTTGAAGATCTGCTCGAAGCCGAGGAACTTGATGATGCCGAGATAGACCGAGGGGTGGAAGCGCAGCCCCCCTTTGTAAGGGCCGAGGGCGCTGTTGAATTCAACACGGAAGCCGCGGTTGATCTGTACCTCGCCCTTGTCGTCCCGCCATGGTACGCGGAAGATAATCTGGCGCTCCGGCTCGCAGATACGCTCAATAATCTTGTGATGTGTGAACTCGGGATGTTTGACCAATACCGGCCCAAGTGATTCAAGAACCTCGCGGGTTGCCTGATGGAATTCGATTTCGCCAGGATTGCGTGCCAGGACCTCTCGATAGATCGGGGCAACCTTCTCGTCCATATTACTCGCCATAATGCCTCCTTTTTATACAGCATTGTGCATAAATATTATGCAGTATGCGTTTTTATACCAAACCGTCCTTGTCTGCGCAAGAAAAAATTTATCGTGATTAATATTTGTGCATGCTCGCCCGTGTCTCTAATCTGTCCGAGCTAAACGCTGCTCACAAACATGCGAAGTTCGCTTCGACACGTATCGTCCAACAGACTCTTCGCACCACTTTCCACAGAAAACCCTCGCCCGGGGATTGCGCAAGTCTTTACCTGCAGGCATAATCTCAGCCTGACGAGACAAATCTCCCATACCATGCACCAGGGCCAGCACTGTCGGTGCCGCGAGGTTCCCTTATGAGCAAACTGTTTTCACCCTTGAAGATGCGCTCACTGACCCTGCGCAACCGGGTTTTTGTCGCACCCATGTGCCAATACTCTTGTCACGATGGCTTGCCTGACGATTGGCATCTGGTCCACCTCGGCAGCCGTGCAATCGGTGGCGCCGCGCTGGTTATGGTGGAGGCAACCGCAGTCACCCCCGAGGGGCGCATCAGCCCCAGTGACTGCGGCCTATGGAACGGTGACCAGGGCGACGCGTTTGCGCCGATCGCCCGCTTCATTGCGGCACAGGGTGCCGTTCCTGCCATCCAGTTGAGTCATGCCGGACGTAAGGCCTCAGTACTGTCGCCCTGGCAGGGTGGTGCAACGGTTGCAGTGGCAGACGGCGGTTGGCAACCCTGGGCACCCAGTCCGGTGCCGTTCGGCCCCGGAGCGCCAGTGCCGCAAGAGTTGAACGCTGACGCCCTCGACCAAATCTGCACTCAGTTTGAAGAAGCCGCCCAACGCGCACTGCTGGCCGGCTTCCAGGTCGTTGAAGTTCACATGGCACACGGCTATCTGCTACACCAGTTCCTCTCGCCGCTGAGCAACCGGCGCAATGATGATTTCGGCGGCAGCCTCGAGAACCGCCTGCGTTTCCCCTTGCGGGTAGCACGCCGCGTACGCGCGATCTGGCCGCAGGACCTGCCAGTGCTGGTGCGTATCTCGGCAACCGACTGGGTGAGCGGCGGCTGGGACCTGGTTCAGTCGCTTGAGCTCTGCCGATGTCTCAAGGAGCTGGGAATTGACATGATTGACTGCTCCTCAGCCGGCCTGGTACCCGATGCCGTCATCCCTGTCGGACCCGGATTTCAGACGCCTTTTTCAGCGAGAATCCGGGAGGAGATCGGCCTGGCAACCGGAGCCGTCGGCCTGATTACCGCTCCGGCCCAGGCCGAGCAGATTGTCGCCACCGGTCTTGCCGACGTGGTTTTTTTGGCACGAGAGCTTTTGCGCAATCCCTACTGGCCAATCCATGCCGCGCAGCTTCTCAAGGCGGAGCATGTCTGGCCTGTGCAGTATGAACGCGCAAGGCTTTAAGCACTGCGCACAGGCTGTCAAGATGCCAGAAGGGATGTTCAACGGGTTGACGGATTCATTGGGAAGACAGATGTCGCGTCTGCCC
>JBPPMB010000149.1:0-14440 GCA_051305855.1 Desulfuromonadales bacterium | reverse complement strand
CGATGCAACACAGGCGTTCCAGCACATTCACCCGCAGGCCGGTGAGATGCCAGTGTATCGCCGGGGACTTCGCTCCCAGCGTTTCAAGGTAGCCGCCGATCCGCTCGCAGGCCCGCGCTTCTGCAGCGAGGTCCATCTAGCGGGCCAGGTTCTTGCCGAAGGTCTGGAGGAACTCGACTGGACGATAGCGGGCGATGTCGCTCGACCGCCGCTCGGATAGCTTCGCCAGCCGCACCAGTATGCGCATGTCTGCTTCCAGTCTGGCCGCAGTGCCCGACCGTCGAACCTTCACGATCACGTCACTGCTATTCAGCAAGGTTGCCGTATAGGTTTGGGCGATAGAGGCGGAGGCCATCGGATCGCGCTCGAATGCCGTGAAATCTTCCTCCCACTTCTCGCCCCAACTGGCGACGAGAACAGGCTCGATCGCGTCAAACGGCAGGGGCTCGACCCGGTCCTGAAGACTGGCCAAGGCGTCTATCCACTCGTCAGAGAACACATCGCCGCGCGTTGCGAGAAGTTGGCCGAGTTTCACACCGATCGGGCCAATATCGCGCAGCAAGGCAACCATTGATTTCGGTCGCAAGTGCTCTGGACTGACATCTTCTTCCGGAAAAGGTGCAATTCCAAGGGCATTACCCAGATTCATTGCACCGTGACGGGCAAAAATTCGACCGAGTTCCGCCAATCGCGAAAGGTCGCCTATGAGTTTTTCCGAATCTCCGGGCATCTGGCTCAGTCCGTTGCGTCCGGGAGTTTTTCAAGGTTCTTGGATATCCGATCATCGTCAGTGATTATCTCCCGACGGTCTTTCGATTCGCGCACTTGGAGTTCATAGATGGCCATGGGATTGCTTTAGCCAACTTGGTATGAAACACCAAACAAATATAATAAAGTGCTTTACGATCTGTCGGGCTATCTCTAACTCACCCGTTAAATGAATCGGGATCGATAGAGTGAGCGGACAAATGAAGGATATTTCCGAAGCTGTAGAGGGCGACAATGAACCGGCTGCGGGATCGCGTTCCAACAGGAAACTACGCCTGTTCATCCTCGCGGCGGTGATCGTGGCCGTTCTTGCAGGTGCCTGGTGGTATTATCGTTATGTTACCTACGGGCAATACATGCAGTCAACCGACAATGCCTACGTTGCAGCGGACAGTGTGGTGGTCTCTTCCAAGGTGGCCGGATACGTCGATGCGGTGCTGGTTTCGGAAAACCAACAGGTTGCCCGCGGCGAAGCACTGGTCCAGCTCGACCTGCGTGATTACCGCGCCCAAGCCGCTCAGGCACGCGCCCAGATCGCGGCCACGGTGGCCGGTGCCGACACGATCCGCTCGCAGGTGAGCGAACAGAACGCCGCGATCCGCCAGGCGCGCGCGCAATTGGCCGTCGCGCGCGCGACGCTAGACCTTGCCAACAAACAGGTGAACCGCTATCGCCCGCTCGCCGCCAGCGGGGCGGAACCGCGCGAAAAACTCGACCAGTACGTGACACAAGCGCAGCAGGCTCGGGCCGAACTTGCCTCCGCGCAGGCTGCGGTCGCGGCCGCCACAGGGCGCCGCGCCACGTTGTTTGAGCAGATCGAGCAGACCCGGGCACAGGCCGATGCTGCTCGCGCGCAGCTCGATGTTGCCGACCTCAATGTCTCTTCGACCCGGCTGGAAGCGAGCAGGGCAGGGCGCATTGGTGACCTGTCGGTCCGGGTCGGGCAGTTCGTCCAGCCCGGCCAGCGGCTCATGACTCTGGTGCCGGTGAGCCAGATCTACGTTACCGCCAATTTCAAGGAAACGCAGGTCGGTCTCGTGCGACCGGGTCAGCCGGTCAGACTCGAAGTGGATGCATTGCCAGATGGCAAGATTGCTGGAACGGTGGACAGCATCTCGCCCGGAACCGGGGCCGAATTTTCGATTTTGCCACCAGAAAACGCGACCGGGAACTTCACCAAGATCGTCCAGCGTATCCCGGTCCGCATATCCATCGACGCAGCACCCGAAGTGCGCCGCCTGCTCGTGCCCGGCATGTCGGTCGTCGCTACCATCGACACCCGCGGTGCCGTCGGCGAACTCGAAGAGATTTCGAGCGCTGCCGAATGACCGAGGCAGCGCCTGCCCAAGCTGGCCCGACCGGTGCTCCAACCAAGCCGCAGAATGCCGACGTCACTGCCTGGGTCGCGGTGGTGGCGGGCGCGCTCGGCGCTATGCTGGCGACCTTGGACATCTCAATCGTCAATTCCGCGCTTCCCGTCATTCAGGGCGAAATCGGGGCGACCGGTACCGAGGGCACCTGGATCGCTACCTCCTTTCTCGTCGCCGAGATTGTCGTCATCCCGCTCAGCGCCTGGCTGGAGCGCCTGTTTGGCTTGCGTACGCTGCTCATCATCGCCGTGACTGCGTTTACAGGCTTCTCGATACTATGCGGGATCGCGACCGATCTGACGACTATGATTATCGGTCGTACAGGTCAGGGATTTATGGGCGGCGTACTGATTCCGACTGCGATGACGATCGTGGCGAAGCGGCTGCCTCCCCACCAGCAACCCATCGGTATGGCGCTGTTCGGCATGACCGTCGTCTTAGGTCCGGTCATGGGGCCGCTGATCGGCGGATGGTTGACTGAGAATCTTAGTTGGCACTACGCCTTCTTTGTCAATGTCCCGGTCTGCGCGACCCTCCTCTTGCTCCTATTCGTAGGTTTGCCACACGAAAAGCCGAACTGGGAATATCTGACCCAGGCAGACTGGGCCGGTATCCTTGGCATGATTCTCGGGCTTGGTGGACTGACGGTCGTGCTGGAGGAAGGCCACCGCGAGGAATGGTTCGATTCCTCTCTCATCCGATGGCTTACCCTGATCACTGTAATCGGGTTCGCGTCCCTCATCTACGGTCAATTGTACGCCTCCAAACCCGTTCTTAAACTCCGGCTACTCTTAAGTCGGCAATTCGGGAGCGTCGCTGTGATGGCGCTCGCGTTGGGGATGGTGATGTATGGCTCGATCTACGTTATCCCACAGTTCCTGGCGATTATATCTGATTACAACGCCTTCCAGACCGGGCTGGTAATCTTCTGGATGGGTGTGCCGGCGTTCCTGTTGATGCCGGTTCTACCCTTCATGATCCGTCGCGTTGATATCCGCATCGCAGTAGGGGCTGGTATGCTCTTGATGGCCCTTAGCTGTTTTGTGAGCACCAGCCTTACAGCCGAATCCGGTGGCGCAGTGTTTACCGAAAGCCAGCTAATACGCGGGGTGGGTATGATCCTGGCGATGATGTTCCTCAACCAGGCGACTGTTGCCTCGGTGGCGAAGGACGAAGCCGGCGATGCTTCGGGCATCTTCAATGCCGCGCGCAATCTGGGGGGGTCATTCGCATTAGCGGGCCTCGCCTCGTTCCAGGACCAGCGCACCTGGCATCACAGCCGCCGGATGGAAGAAACTCTGAATGCAAACAGCGTCTCGCTGCAGAGCTACCTGGATTCGCTGGCGCGGACCTTCGGCGGTATGGATGAAGCAATGGCCGTGCTGGACCGGACCATCCAACGTGAAGCCTTTGTTATGACCTATAACGACGTGTTCTTCGTGATGGGTCTGTTGACGGTGATAACGGTGCCGCTTGTCGTGTTCCTCAAGCCGCTGCCCAAGAACGTTTCCCTCTCGATGCACTGATACCGACATGATCCGAAAATCAATTCCTTTTCTTCTTATTGCCGCCACTCTGGCAGGATGCACCGCCGGCCCAGACTATGCGGGGCCGCCCGAGTTGGCTGCCGCCGGCGGAGCCGGGGGTTTCATCCGGGCCGGCGACAAAGTGAGCAGCACAGTGCCGGAACTCGCCGAGTGGTGGATTCTACTCGACGATCCCGGACTCGATCGACTGATCGAGGCGGCGCTCGCCGATAATCCTTCGCTGGAGGCGGTGGGTGCGCGCATCGCGCAGTCCCGCGCATCCCTCGCGCAGGAAAATGCAGGCCGTCTGCCATCGCTTGGCACCCAAGCAACGGTCGTGCAGGGCCGTCTGCCGGGTTTAGACATTCAGGGCGGTCCGCCACTTCCTCCAGGGACGCCCGGAATGCCGCCAGAAGAGGAAGACGATACCATCAGTTTTTATAATGCCGGCCTCAACGCCAATTGGGAGATCGATTTTGGTGGCGGGACCGGGCGGCGGATCGAGGCAGCCAATGCACAGTTGGCCGCTGCCGTAGCGAATGCCGAGGATGCGCGAGTCCAGCTAACTGCAGACGTCGCCAACGCCTATGTGAACCTGCGCGAGGCACAGCAGCGGGTCGTGCGGTACCGCCTGCAAAGCGAGTTGCAGGAGCAGATACTCGTTCTGACCTATCAGCGTTATCAGCAAGGTACCCTACCGCTGTTTCCGGTCGGAAATGCTAATGCAGAACTGGAGTTGCTCAAGTCGCAACTGGCCGAGGCCGAAGCAGATGAGGCCGTGTTGCTCGATGCGCTCGCCGTTCTGACCGGGCGCGCTCCGGGAGCGCCTTCTCTCGAAGTTGCACCGATTGGCGAGATCCCCCTGCCGCCCGAAAGAGTGGCGGTAGGTGATCCCGCTAGTCTCATCGCGCGGCGGCCCGATATCCGCGCCGCTGAACGCACCTTGGCCGCCGCGACGGCGCGGGTCGGTGTGGCCGAGGCTGCGAAGTTTCCGAAACTCTCGTTCATGGGCATCCTCGGGCTGGGGGGAACCTCGCCGGAAGATATCTTCGACGTAGGCGAGTTTTCTGCCATTGCGATTCCGCGCCTGCAATGGAATTTCCTTGATTTCGGAAGGGTCGACGCGTCGATCGACCGGGCAGGTGCGGCTCGCCGCGAGGCTGCTGCAAATTACCGGCAGACCGTGCTTGCAGCTTTGCAGGATGCCGAGCGCGCCTTAGCCCGTTTCGCGCAGCAGCGCGCTGCGCTGGCGGCTTTGATCCAGGTCAAGCGACATGCCGATAAATCGGCGGATCTCAACCGGCAGCGCTTTGAGTCGGGGGCGATTTCGCGCATCGATCTCAACCGGACTTTGCGCGAGCAGGAGAAGGCCAATACGGACTTGGCCCGGGGCAGAGCTGCCCTTACTCTTGCGTGGATTGCGGTGCAAAAATCGCTCGGCCTGGGATGGCAGGCGCCATCCTAGATGCCGACCCTACAGGTCACCGCATATATAGGCACCGCGCCCGCTAGCGAGCAATTTTTCATTCGGCCCGGTAACGCTGGTTTCGGCCACTGAAATTTGCTGACCGACTTTCACAATCAAACCGGTTGCGACGAGCGGGCCTGAGGTTGCCGGGCGATGATAATCGACCCGCAGATCGGCAGTAGCCTTTACTTTCGTGCCCTGTGCAATGAGGGCGTAGAAACCGGTCAGGTCGATCAGAGACGCAAGTACGCCGCCATGGGCCGATCCGATTATAGGATTGGAAACGATTTCGTCGCGCCATGGCATTTCGAGCTCCAGCCGCTGCGGAGTCAGCGACCTAACCTTCAGATCGAGCCACGCATGGAAAGGCGCGATACGGAGAATTTCCTCTATGCGTGCCCGATCTATTCGCGCTGGCGCCTCGCTCATGTTTCTCGCCCCCGCATGGAGTGATGTCGTTTCAGGAAATCGAGAATGGCGTGAGAAAACGAATCGTTCGCATCGCCCACAACCATGTGAGTGGCGCCGGCGATGTCGGTATATTCCGCATGCGGCGCAAGTTCGCGTAGATGCTCCACCGCGTCTTCGGAAACGAGGTCGCTCGAACCGCCGCGAATGAGATGGACCGGCAAGGTGAGGTTCTGGGTCGCCTGGCTTAATGCTTCAAATTGGCGTTGATGGCGCCCTTCATCGCGTTTGCTGACCGTCCTGCTGCTAAGGATAAAGGCTGGATCCCAATGCCAGTAATACCGCCCATCGGCTTTGTGTCGTAGATAGTTACGCAGCCCTTCGCCGCTCGACCGCTTGCGTCGAAGGGGCATATAACGCGCGATCGCTTCCGACGCCTCTTCGGGCGAGGCGAAACCGGTTTCGATATGCTCTTCCATAAATCCGACAATGCGGTTGACCCCGCTTACTTCCATCTGCGGTGCGATGTCGACAAGTGTCAGGGAAGCGAAGCTGCCGGGCGCCAAATCCCCTTCGGCGAGTATACCGGCCATTCCGCCCAGCGACGCCCCGACCAGCGCAAGCTTGCGCTCCATCCGTGATACGATGGCGACCAGATCGGACGCGAAATCGTGTGTTTCGTAAGCGCCATCGGCTGCCCATTCGCTGTCGCCGTGGCCCCGCATGTCGATGGCGATTGCGTGGAAACCCGCCTCCGCAAGGTCGCCGACCACGTTCTTCCATGCACGACGTGTTTGCCCACCACCATGAGCGAGCAGGACGGGCATCGCACCACTCTCGCCGTTGGCTTCGGCTGTGAGGGTCAAGCCTCCAGCTCCTTCAATGCTGACTGTTTCGCAATACATGGGACTACCCCTAGCTTCCGGCGCCCCAAACAGTAAAGTTATTTAATGTCTCGCCTTTGAAGGAAACTCACCAGCTTATAGCTGGTAGAAGGCTTCAGCCGTTGTTGTTTGCTCAGCACTATCCTCCAGAAAATGACCAGCTCGCAGACGAAGTCATTTTCTCGAGGGTTGTGCTCATGCCATAGTCATGCGGGAGCCACACGGCTTTTCATCATCATTATCATATTGTCCGGACTCCAAAATACCGCTTCAAGGTGCTGCATGGGGAGGTCCGCCTGCGGGTGCGGGAGATCATCCGGCAGGTCTGCAGCGAACTGGGCGTGAAGATCATCCATGGCGTTCTGTCACGCGATCATGTGCATATGTTTGTCGAGATCCCGCCCCATATTGCAGTCAGCGACTTCGTGCGCCGGGCAAAGGGACGCTCATCGCGCAAGATACAGCAGGAGTTCGAGCATATCCGCAAACGCTACTGGGGCCAGCGCTTCTGGCAACGAGGCTATTTCTCGACCACCTCAGGCAATATCACCGACGACGTGATCCTCAATTATCTCGACAAGCATACTAACCCAAACAAAGCTGGCTTCAGCCCCAACCCGTGAACCTACATGGAGTAATCGCGGGAGCGTGTCGCCTTGACGGCATTTATGCAGTAAAGGGCTTTATATTATATTGAATTTACGATATGGTCACTATCATGACAACCGAAACAGCTACAATGAGCGCAAACGCGCAAGACGGCTTCCTGAATGAGACCGATGAGTTTGCGTTTTTGCTGGAGGAAGTACCGCGAGTCCTGCGCAAGTCATTTGATGAATCGATTGCCCAGTTCGGCTTGTCCCGCACCCAGTGGAGAACATTGGCCTATCTGATCAAGACCGAGGGAATGACGCAAACCGAGCTGGCAGTTTGCCTAGAACTGGAACGAGCTACGATCGGATTGACGATTGATCATCTTGAAAAACTGGAATTTGTCGAACGTCGGTCCGCAGAAGATGACCGGCGTGTCTGGCGGATATTCCTGCGTCCAAAGGCAATCGACATTATTCCGGAACTTCGGAAAGAAGCCAACGCCGTTTATCAGAAGATGTTCAAAGGCATTTCCAAAGCAGACTTGACCATCATACGAACCGCGATGGAAAAAATGGTTGGGAATCTAAGGGTGTGCTGAACACGTCAGATCCCAAAATCTAACTGGTTCTGATCCTTCTCTCCCATAGGATCAGCTGGAGCGAGTGGCTGGGGCCACTCGCTCCCTTTTTTGGTATAAGCCAGTTATTGGCGTTGCTAGCGATCGACTCCTGCCGGAGCATAAATCAGGCAGTCATCCGCGGCTAGAAGTTGCTTAACGGGATGTACGACGTGGATAGAGTAGATATCCTCATCCTTATATACAGCGGATATGATCTACACTGCGCCATGTAGCCGTTGGACGGCATAGCGCCCGAGACTACCGAGAATCTCCCAGCGCGGATTGTGTTTGCTTGTAAGAATACCGAAGAGGTGGTCGACCGACCGACAAGAGGGCGGGTTGTGTTGAAAAACTCGGTCTTGTCAGCATTGTAGAGATGCGATTCAGCATTCCTGTAGAGGCGGGAGATGCTGCGATGATGGGCGAGCGGACGGTGATGCAGGAGGCGCTGTTTTTCGGGTCGATGGTCCGGCAACCAATTTGCTCGCTGTTTTCGGTGACTGGCAAGTGGTTCAGCCGAGCGTTGCCGAAGCACTTGATCGCCTTTTTTCGGGGGAAGGTGAAGAGTTTGCGACCACCGACTGTGCTGCGCTGATGCCGCGCAGCTGGCAATGGCTCGACGGCTCTGCCTTTTCAACTCATGGAGACCTTATGCAAGTCGCGTTTGGTCTGGATCCAATCAATACCGACAAACCGCTCATGTATCAGGGTGTTCGGATCGGTTTTTCGGCCCGACCGAAGATGTGTCGTTGCCCACTATCGAACATGGTATTGATTTTGAAGGCGAGTTCGGTGTTATTGTAGATCATGTTCCAATGGGAACATGCGCTACGGACGCAACGAAACACATCAGACTAATCGTCAAAATCAACGACTGCTCTTTGCGCGCGATTGCTCCGATAGAAATGGCAACCGGCTTTGGTTGGGTGCAGGCAAAACCGGCCTGTTCGATGGTGCCCTTTGCGGTGACACCCGATGAACTGGGTGAAGTCTAGAAAGATGGCGTGTTTGACACGACTTATAAATTGACTTGTACGGTGAACGTTTTGGTGCAGCCATGGATTTTGGTTTCCAGGGACTGGTTGCTCATGCTGCATTGACGCGCGATCTGGTAGCGGCAACGATTATTGAGTCGGGTACCGTTTCCGATTCAAACTATACAGAAGTCGGATCAAGCTGTATTTCAGAGGTTCGTGCGATCGAGGTGATCCGCGACAAGGGCCTAGCCACAACGCCGTTCCTGTCTTTTGGTGACCCTATTCGCATCGAAGGGCGCGGAATTGACGGCTCATCCCCATGTGGTGTGATCGACCAGCAGGTCGTTCAAGCCTGACGTGCGACTGCCACTTTCTGAAAATAGTATAGGAAAGCCTGATTTGTCATGCCAAGATCGCTCAATTGAAATTGTTTTCAATTGAACCTATTTGGTTGATCTTTTTGACCATGTTCTAGAATGAGCGTGAAATCCATAGGGTGCGATGAGAACAAAAAGAGAGTATCCGCACTTACATTGCACTTACAGCGGTGATATAAGAATTCAGCATTTTGAAAAAATGGCTGAAAACTGGCCGGGACGAGAGGATTCGAACCTCCGATCCCCCCCAGCATCGACTGCTCAGGATAACGCGATCATCTTTAGCCAGGATTGTTCAATCAGTGTTTATTTTTGTCAGAAAAAAAGATTACCATGACACATCTTATTCGTCTGCCCTCTGGTGTTGTTTCGCTGAACACCTAAAGCTCTTGTTCGCATCGCAATTTGAATCGTGATACAACGCAACTATGACCAAGCCAGATCCAGCAACATTGAAAATTGTGGCGGCGCTAATTCGAACCCGCATGGACCGCCTTTCCGGCGATCAGCGACTTGATGGTCTAGAGCGCCTTGGAGCATATCGTGAGTTCAATCAATTGGCGAAAGATCTTGACGCGACCGCAGTCGAGTTTACTCGCGACGAGAAATGGTAGCAGGCGCCGCTACCGGAAATCGTTTTTACATTTATCACTGTTTTGGGTTGGATGGTTCGTTGGTTTAGCAATCAACGCTGTTGTATTCCCTACCTTTGAAAGAACTGGTCCATCATCAGTTCTTCGAATATTGGAATTTCTTCCATTTGCTACCCAAAATGCTACCCAAGTTGCAAATATTGCAACTTCGAATATCATTCTGTCAGAAAATCGTTTATCTTCAACGTATTATGGTGAGCCCTGCTGGGTTCGAACCAGCGACCTACTGATTAAAAGTTAGTATTTGCGGCAAGTGTCCGGATGGTGATGTTTGGCACTATTCCAATTCAGGCGATCTCATATTTGAAGAACCTATCTGGTTGGCGCAAATATTCCTCCGATGATGATCCCCGGGATGATGGTGATGCTTTGGAGAACAAAAACAGAAAATCTGCACTTACATTGCACTTACAGCAGTGATATAAGAATTCAGCATTTTAAAAAATGGCTGAAAACTGGTCGGGACGAGAGGATTCGAACCTCCGACCCCCACACCCCCAGTTGATAAATGCGTGATATTTACTGGGACGGTTTGGTATGATTTGGGACTATAATTGCAATAAAATCAAAAAGATAGCTTGATTTTGACGTTCCCGTTTTGTACTCATTGATCCCGGTAGATTTCATCATTTTGCACTTACATTGCACTTACAGAAAAAGTGCGTGTGTTGAGATAGAAAGGAAATGGCCGTGCAAACTGCACTTACACAGGCTGTCATAGACCGTGCCAAATTGGCTAAAAGACCTTATGAAATTAGAGATAGCCGTTTGAATGGTTTTCTGGTTCGGGTGCAACCTTCGGGCGTAAAATCATTCTACTGCGAATATGATCGCGGCAAGCGCTGGCGGCTAGGACGCGCAGACTCCATGGCCGTTGGACAAGCAAGAAATCAGGCTAAACGAATCATTTCTCAGTATCATTCCGGTATTGATCCGATGGATGAGAAAAAATCAAACGCCAGAGCAATCACGCTCGGTGAGTTTATCGATCTATTTTTCCAACCTTGGGCTCAATCTCATCAAAAGGCACATGAGCAAAATATCAAGCGGATCCGAACCGTGTTCAAAGATTTTCTGAAAAGTAAAATGGATGATATCAATGTTATTGATCTGGAGCGGTGGAGAGCTAGCCGAATTGCTGTGGGAAACAAAACAACAACCACCAATCGCGACATCGCATCCATAAAAGCAGTCTTTAACCGAGCTGTCGATTTTGAGATCATTGAACAAAATCCAATCGCCAAAGTGAAGAAGGCAAGAGAGGATACCAGGCCGCGTGTTCGCTATCTCAATGATGAAGAACTGAAGTTGCTGCTCGAATCGTTAGATCGCCGCGAGGAACGCAGGTGCGGTGAACGGGACAGTGCAAACCGGTGGCGAAGTGAACGCGGCTATCGCCGACTTCCTGACTTTAAGAAGTGCGCGTTCACAGATCACCTCAAGCCAATGATCATACTTTCGCTGCACACCGGTATGCGGCGAGGGGAGGTATTCGATCTTAAGTGGCAGCATGTCGATTTTACCGTGAGATCAATTGCTGTTGTTGGTGAAACGGCGAAGTCAGGAAAAACGAGACATATTCCCATGAACCGCACTTGCTTGGAAGTTCTTGGCCGTTGGCAGAAACAATGCGCAAAATCATCGGGCAGGGTATTTCAAAATGCTGATGGAATGCGTTTTAACAATGTGAAAAAATCGTGGACAGCAATCTTAGAACAAGCGGGAATTGTCAATTTTCGTTGGCATGACATGCGGCATCATTTTGCGTCCCGCTTGGCTATGGCGGGAGTGGATTTGAACGCTATCAGAGAGCTGTTGGGTCATAGCGATTACGAAATGACTTTGCGCTATGCGCATCTTGCTCCCGAGCATAAGAGAAAAGCTGTTGAACTGCTTGATTAGCAAATTCAATTATTCAATTTTTGACACCAATCCAGTCCACTTCAATCCCGTCAACACCGGATTGAACGCCTTCAATGATCACTTGGGTGCCGTCCTTTGGGGTTTTCACGTCCAAAAAGTTTAACCGCCAAACATTTTCATCTGCGCATTGAAGCAAATAGTGGCGTTCGCCTTTGATGAGTTTACCGGTTAGCCGAAGGCGGTTTGAGTTTGAATGGTTCATGATCAAGTGTTCTCTGTCCTACAGCCCCGATTCTGTCCAGCGCGCAAGGACCTTCTTTACGTAATTCCGTGTTTCCTGGTATCGGGGAATGCCATTGGCTTTCAGCACGGCGTTAGGTCCGGCATTATATGCCGCCAGCGCTAGGTGAATCCCCCCAAACTTATCCAGCATTTGCTTGAGATACCGTGCTCCCCCGTCAATATTGGCGGAAGGATCGAACCGGTTCTCAACCCCAAGGTCTAATGCGGTTCCAGGCATCAACTGCGTAAGACCGCCAGCACCAGCAGAACTAACAGCCATAGGATTGTACCGCGATTCCTGCCAAATTAGAGCGTCGAGCAACCCAAAGGGTAGGGCGTGTTTTTTTTCGGCTGCCCGGATGGAGGTTAGGTAAATAAACCGCCTTGACGAGGCTGATCGGCTTAGTCCTGTAAGCTTTCTTGGTTGTAGATTGGTTTTAGTACCTTCATGATTTGTCGGTGCTCCAGTCACGGGCTTTAGCTGATTTTCCGGTTGCCAAATTCCATGCTGGAACAACCGAAACGTGGGTTTTTCACTTGCGTGTTGATCCAGAGCTTCCCGTTCAGTGGGGGCATTGCTTTCTTGTAAACTCACATCCTGCGCCCATGTCACGCTTGAACACATCGCTATTGTAAGCAGTCCCATTGATAGCTTCTTTGCCAAAATTCATCTCCATCTTGTATCGAATCGGATGAGAACATAAATAGAACATATAGCTGTAGGAAAGTGTTTTCTTACGTGTTGAAGAGGGGAGGCTGCCGGGAAGGGGAGAACTGGCGCAGATGCAAGGAACTCCTCGATGTCCCGTAACGTCCTGACTAATCCCACATCATCCCTCGAGAATACTGCCAGACAGATTTGTGAAAAATTTTCAGGCTATTGGAAAAATGACAAAGGAATGTGCTGCTGCCCGGCACATGATGATAATACGCCGTCGCTTGGTGTCAGTATCGGCCGAAACGCGATTCTCTTTCACTGTTTTGCGGGGTGTCCGCAGAAAGAGGTGCTTGCGGGTTTTGAGCGCCAAGGTGTGCCCGCGCGCAGTCTGTTCAGCGGAAGCTCCATTCCAATTCCCGCAACAAGTCCCAAAGAGATAAAGCCGAGCGCCAATGCACAGCGACTCTGGCGGCAGGCTCAGCGCCTGCAAGGAACTATTGCCCGGACTTATCTCAAAAAGCGCCTGATTAGTATTACTTCTCCAGAATTGCGCTTCCTCGAACGCACGCCGCTTGGTCCCAAGAGCCATGTCCGCTTTCTACCAGCGATGCTGGCATCGGTGCGCACCGATGCGCATATTATGGCCATTCACCGTACATTCCTGCTTCCCGATGGTTCAGGCCAGTCTGATTTCATAAAACCCAAACGCGCACTCGGATCCCTCGGGACCGGGGCTGTGCGCCTTTTTCCACCCAAAGATGGTGTTCTGGGATTGGCAGAAGGCACAGAAAGCGCCATGTCCGCGACGCAGCTGACCGGCATCCCGACCTGGGCAACATTGGGCAATGAGCGCTTTGGGATCGTTACCATCCCGGAAAGCGTGAAGCAGCTTTATCTCTTCGTGGATCATGACGCTGGCGGCGACCTTGCCGAAGCCAAGGCCCGTGAACATTTTCAGATGCCCGGCCGGTCCATTATAGCGCGCCGGCCTAGCCGGCGCGGCGATGACTGGAATAATGAGTTGTTTCGAGCAAACGCAGCTTCCACCTAACCCGGTCCACCTGTGATCCAGAGGAAAGGGGGCTTTTCGCTGTTTGTGCACGAGAAGGCCGTCTGAGGTCTGTCCGTGCCTAACGGAGGAAAACCATCATGACTCTACAAAACGCACAGTTGCAACTTGACGATACACAGGATCTGGCCAGCGAAATAATAATCAAAGCCGCTCACGAAATAGCAGGTCGTCTAGAGACAAGTTCCCAAGTCACACGAAAAGACATTAATGCCATATTCAAGACCTTCACCGGAAGCAGCGACGCGACAGATGGTTGGTCGGTAAAAATGTCCGGCTGCGCTATCGAGCTGGCCGAACTGATGTGGCTTCGTGATCATTCCGGTATTTCACTCCATTCCGATTTTGCTGAAGCCGACAGATGCTTCGCAACTCTGGAGCAAGTTCTTCCGCCACAACATAACCGGCATGATGACCAGATTGCCCTCCAGCAGTTTTCGACCCCCGCCCGGCTTGCCTGGGCTATGGCTTTGGCAGCGGGCACAAAGCCCGAAGATATCGTACTCGAGCCATCCGCGGGAACGGGAATTCTCGCCATCTGGCCGCATCTTGTTGGCGCGAAGCTAATCCTCAATGAGATCGACGGCCTGCGCGGTGCGTGTCTAAACGAGCTGTTTCCGGGCGCTCCGCTCTCCTCACACGATGGCGAGCTGATCAACGAGTTGCTTCCGTCGCGCCACAATCCAAATCTAGTGCTTATGAACCCGCCATTTGCGCGTAGCGCCGAACGCGGGAAAGATGGTCGCTCGGCTCTGCGGCACTTGCGTTCTGCCTGGCGTCGTATGGCGGTGGGCGGCCGGCTTGTGGCGATCATGCCCGAGGGGTTCAGCGCCGCCAAATTTGCTAAAAGCGAACCGGCACCATGTGCACTGCGCCTTGATGCGCGCATCATACGATCTTTCGCCCGCCGGGGAACCGGCATCA
>JBPPMB010000111.1:0-3747 GCA_051305855.1 Desulfuromonadales bacterium | reverse complement strand
CAATATGACCAGCTCTTCGGTGGCGGCACCGGACCGAGCAACCCGTTTTATGTTCAATCCGCTCCGGGACAGATCTCGGATGATATCGTCATCGCCACCGGGTCTTCTGGCAATCCGGTCACCACTAACTTTACCGGAATGGATAATGCCTACCCGACCCCGAATTCCAGTGGAATACCCACCTTTTCGACCGGAACTACGACTGACCCTGACCCAACCTTTACCGGAGACCAGGCAGGAACCTGGGATGCGCAACTCTCCGCCCTGACGGCTTTCCTCGACGGTAATGACATGATCGTTTTGTTCAATAATAACCAAGAGAACAGTGGTGCAGCGAGCAATCAGAACCTTTATGCCTGGGGCCAGGTTGCAATCAGAGATAGTGAAGGTGGCGCCGCGCCCTTATACTTCGATTTCACCAACTCTCCGCCCGGAGGAACTTTTGGTGGTGATCCAACCGGCTACACCTCTCCCGGGCTTTGGGCGCCGACTGCGGCCGATTATGTTCTTTCCGGCGGCCAGGTGTGTATCAATGCGGGCGGATCACCGGTTGGTTGTGACACTGCAGGTGCGATTGGCCCCTTCAATCACAACCTCGGCGCCGATCAGGCGGCCTATGCCCTGATTTCTCTCGAACTCAATGAGTTTTTAAGCAATTGGACGATGGAGAGCCTCTACGATGTCATGTCTGTAGATATCAGAATGTATGACCTGAATAACGGCTATGAGCAGATATTTGTTCAGTTTGGAACCGTCGGTGAGTTCCCGCCGGCTCCAATTCCTGAACCCAGCACCCTGGTTCTGCTTGGAGCGGGTATCTTGGGCGTAGCGCTGTTGCGGAGGAAGGCGGGCCGACAATAATAATCCTCTGCGGACGCTCTATCTGGCAAGGGGCAATATCGTAAATTTCCGCCCAGCATAGCATGTTGACAAAACCCCGCCTGAACTCAGGCGGGGTTTATTTTTACCTGTGTCGGGCAAGGCGCGTGGTGACTTATCCAGTGCTGGTTCAGGAGTCTGCGATGACGGTCGGGCGTCCTGAGGTTGCAAGAGAAATGGCTTGCCAGATCATTGTGGGGAAAGAAGTGATGGCAACTAAGGGCGACTGCACCGAAGAGACCTTTCGGCCCGCTACCAGAAGCGCCACTCCTGGGTCAGAAATACGTAGACGGCCAGGCTGAGGTTGGCTACGGCGTGAGACAGAATGCACTGGGCTATGCTTCTGGTGTAGTAATAGATTCCATTGAAGATCACTCCAGCCATAATGCCGGCGAACACGTAGTGATGTTCCAGGCCGAACAGAATGCTGACAGCAAGAAACGAAAAGAGGCTGAACCTGCCGATTGTGACGGCTGTGAAGTTGGCATCGATCAGGTAACGCAGCAGGAAGGACCGCCAGAACAGCTCCTCCATGATCGGCACAATGATCACCGCGCCCGATATTCTGACCAGAATCATCAGCCACTTGCTGGTTTCCGTGCTGAAAACCTCGGGGTCGAATTCTGCCGGATCGCCCTGGCTGCCAAGGGTCCAGTCCATGTTGATCCAGAGAACGAATACCAACAGCCCGGAAAAAATACTCAGGGCGGTCTGGCGATAATCACGCAGCTCCCGTGTGTTGATTTCAACGTAGCGCTTGCGCAACAACCACAGCAGCAAGCCGACCAGCACGGCCTTGGGAAGATAGAGCCAGTTGAGTGCAACCGCTTCGAAATTCAGCACCTGGAGTTCAAGCAGGGCCCGCAGTCCCTGCTCCAGGCCGATGAAGGCCATGAAGACAGCAAACGGTGCGACTCTGCTGATAGCCTGGCTGTTGAACAGATTCATAGGTGTGTCTCAAAAGGAGCTAACATCAAGGCTGCCAGGATGATGCGTGCATGTTGAAAAATTTTACAGAAAGCCGCCTCTATGTACAATTCAAAGTTCAACATGCTGTTCTTTAATGTGAATTAATTTTGGTGCAGAACTTGCTTCTTACTTTATTGTTTATTGAGTTGCAGGGGAAAGACACTCTTCAATCATTACTTTACTATAGAAAATTCACAATGGATGCATAGTAGTATTTAGGATTCCCTCTAAAGAGTGATTCTACCCCATGACTGCTTCGAGTACGACTCCTGATTCAACAAAGACTCCGCATCCTGATATTGAAGCCATGTATCAATCATTCATGGCAACCAATGAACTGCTGAAGTCCAGTCAACACATCCTGGATCTTGCCACCCATTTGACCGGAGCCGAAAACTGCTCGCTGATGCTGCTGAATGGGCACGGCGAATTTTACGTGCTCAACGCACGGGGTTTAAGTGGTGCAAATTTGCGGGCTTCGCGAATCAAGATGGGTGAGGGCGTCGCCGGCCAGGTTGCCATGCAAGGCCATCCGCTGCTGGTTGAAGATATTTCCTCAGACGCGCGTTTTTCTGCGTACCGGCGTGATCGCTACCGCACAGAATCCTTTATCGCCTGTCCGATTACCGCCAGTGAAAAAGTTATAGGCGTACTTAACCTCACCGACAAGAATTCCGGCGAACCATTCAATCCGGCGGATCTTGTTCAGGCCAAGCTTATTTCTGGCATGGCAGAAATAGCCCTGCGCAGTTTCCTGGGTAATCGCCGGTTCAAACTGGAGAACGGTGACCTTGACGACATCTATCGCCGTCTTGTCGAAGCCGAATACAACGGTCGCGAGTTTGTCGCCCGGATTTCCCATGATTTCCGTGACCCACTGCAGCACATCAAGGGTGCGGTTTATACTCTCAGGGGCCTGGCCCCTGCAGACCAGTCCGCCGCACAGGAATGTTACGAAATCATCGAAAAAGAGGTCAACTACCTTATCTCCTATATTGACGGAGGCCTCGAGAGTTATGAACAGATGCAGTTCTGGCTGGACGAGATCGAGGAGCGGGAGAAATACAAGAAGCTGCTCGAATAGTAAGCCTTGAGGTTATTATACATCCAGGGCCGCTTTAAATTTCTTGAGAATGATATAGCGCTTGAGTCGCTGCAACGGATTGTTTCCCCCTCCGACCAGATAACCATTTCTGAACTTGGACCGGTACAGATCAATCTGCGTATAAAAAGGAACCGCTTTGACAGGCTCGCCGGCCACCAGTCTGACAATGCAGGTCGCGATCAGTGAGGCGGCCTGGGTGCAGGCAGGCGCCACCGCCGGGCCGCTTTTAGTTTCCAGGCTGACCTTGGAAAGATCGAGGTATTTCAGATGGTAGGGTCTTGGCGCCAGGCCGGCGGCAAAGGCGGCCAGTTTTTCCAGGTAGGGCATCATCTCGGAAATACCGAAGTACTTATCGAAGGACATTCCTTTTGGCGAGAACACCTGCAGGGTCGAACCAAAGCCGAGCGGGGCCGCAGTCAAGGCGTAAATCCCCAACTCCCGTGCTTTTTTGAAAAGCTCGCGGCGAAGTTCTATTTCAAAGAAATCCATCCCGTCGACATAATAATCGGCGTCATGAAGAAACTCACCGATATTTTCATTGTTTACCCCCTCAGGATATATTCTGATGTCAATAGTGGGGTTGATGTCTTGCAGGAGGTTTTCTAGAACCTTGGTTTTATGCTTGCCGATGGTGCTCTGTCTGGCACCGAACTGGCGGCTGATATTGGCTCTTTCGTAGACATCCATGTCGGCAATGGTGAATTTGCCGACGCCCAGTCGGGCCAGGGTCAGCAGGTGGATCCCGCCCACGCCGCCGACCCCGGCAACGGCCACTCTGGTTGCCAGGAGTCTGG
>JBPPMB010000105.1:0-9439 GCA_051305855.1 Desulfuromonadales bacterium | reverse complement strand
TCTGAATTCGGGGATGAACTCGCCGTTCTCAAAAGTTACGAAATAATAGCCCTTGTCGTATTTCTCTTCACCAAAGTTGACCCGCTCCGGCGAACCGGGGTTGTAAGCATAGGGTCTCTTTGCAGGTGTTGTGATCACATAGGGTTTGTGGCCATGACCAAGGGCAACATAGCCGAACTTTTCAGCAAGAGGATGGGCCTCTTCCAGCTTCATATTACCGATCTCAACCGGAGAGAAGGTCCAGATGCCGACGTGAAAGAGCAGCAGATTGTTCTCGGTGGTGACGGCTTCGCAGATGCGTTCGACGTGGATGCCCGCCTGGGCACCGATGTAGCCGAGGCCATAGATATTGAGGCCGTCGATCTCGACATGCCCTCCCATGCCGGTCTCTTCATCGAAGGGCTCAAAGCGATAGCCGTTTGCTTCGGTCCGTGATGGGCGCAGCAGTTTGATGTAACCCATCTGCGAGAGCGCCTCCATCCACGAGATGCTGTCGCGGCGGTGAATCCAGTCGTGGTTGCCTTCGATGGCAATGCAGGAAATGCCGACATCTTTGAGCGGCTGCAGGGTTTCAATGGTTTTGGCGAAAGTTTTCGGCAGGATCTGGCCGACGTGGAACAGGTCGCCGCCGATCAGCACGCAGTCGACCTTTGCTCCTATGGCATCGGCGACGATTTCGTCCAGGCAGCGGAAGAAATCGTTGTAGCGTTGTACTTCGCCGGAGTCGGAGCGGTAGGTTTTGCCGAGATGGATGTCAGCGGTATGGATGAAGCGCATTGGCTGGCTCTTTGCTGGGGTTGACTGAGTCTACAGGAACGTTCCAGGCTGTTCAAGGACTATGGATGGTCCGATTTGGCTGGGCTGACTGGTGACCGTCTCCTCGAATGTAAATTTCAGCATTGCCCTGCGACTGCTCGGAGACACTCAATCCAACGGTGAAGTACAGAGAGAAAAACCGTGATTATTCTTGATCAAACGCCATACCATAGTGCTTGAATAATGTCAGCTGGTAATCACGGCTGATGACCTGGGATTCATCATATTCCGGTGCAGTCTGTATCAATTCGCAGGTCAAATCAACCGTAACTTCTTTCTTGAGCCAGTCGATATCCCGAATCCATGGTACGGAAATGAGGACTTTCTTGCCTGACAGCCAGTTTTTGGTATCAATCTCCAGGTAACGTATTTTCCAATCCTGGTCTTCGAGAATAAAGTCCGTGACACGACCGATCTCGCCGTTGCGGGCATGGATATGATAGCCGATCACTTCGTCGCTGCTACGCAGAGCGGGAGACTCTGATTCTTTGGTCTCCACCTCCGCAGCCAGAGGCGGCAGGGCAGGCATTGCCCCAAGCAATGGGTCTCCGCCCCAATAAGGTTCCCAGCCGTAATAACCATAGTATTTTTTTTCATAGAGACGCGAAACAGGTAATTTCGTGCTGAGGGGTGGACTGTTTTTAATCTCTTCGCGCGTTAGCTTCACTGCAAGATGCCTGCTGTCTTCATTGACGCCAGTAATCACTGCAGGAACAATCAGAACATCATTGCCAAGCAGCCAACGACCTGTGCGTACCACGAAATAACGTACTGTCTGATATTGATCATCGAAGTAGATCTGCGTCAGTTTACCGATTTCACCGTCACTTGCACGCAGATGGTAACCGATCAAGTTGTTTAGTTTGCGTAACTGCCGCATCGGATGCTCCTTTAGTGGTTTCTGAACCGGGGCGGTCCCTTCAATCTCAAAGCAAAGAATTGACGGCCCACGTCACCGGCGGGGGAGTATAGTAACCGAAAGAATCACTTGTTTAACGATATCAAAGATGCTCGGCTCTGCAATTCCTGACTGGTAAATCTGATCATCACAACACATTGACAATCAAAGGAGAAACCCGGCTTTCCTGCGTGAGAGGCTTAACACTCACTGAGCGACAACTCTTGGCAAGGCTTTTATTGAACTGCTAATGTGTTTTTTTTGTTGTTGCCTTCAACCCTGCAAGGAGATATTTGTGATGTCTGCTGAATCGCTGGCCCTGATCTCAATCCCGATATTGGTCTTCCTCGCCCGCATCCTCGACGTGAGCGTCGGTACGCTGCGCATCATCTTCGTCTCGAAAGGGTTCAAGAATTACGCGGCACTGCTCGGGTTCTTCGAGTCGCTGGTCTGGATTCTGGCCGTCAGCCAGGTGATGAAGCAGATGGACAACTGGGTGACCTACGCAGCTTTCGCGCTCGGTTTCTCGGTGGGCAACTACGTGGGGATGCTGATCGAGGAACGCATCGCTATCGGCAACCAGATCATCCGCATCATCACTCGCCACGACGCTACCGAACTGGTCGACTACCTGCAAGCGAGCGGCTACGGTGTGACCAGCGTCGACGCCGTCGGCGAGGGAGGTCCGGTTAAACTTATTTTCACCGTGGCAAAGCGACGCAAGCTCGAAACCATCATCGGCGTCATCAAACGCTTCAACCCGAATGCTTTCTACACGATAGAGGATGTCCGCTTTGTCAAAGAAACCTTCGTACCGCCGGTGACCGGCCGCGGCATGGTTCCGTTCCGGGCGCTGCGGATCAGGAAGTAGGAGAACGGGGCACTTCATTTTTGATTTCCCCGATCTGCTGCCCACGATCTAGTTTTTGATATAATTTCCGCATCAACCCCGATCCGGAGATGGACATGCGGAAAGTTTGTGATGCACCAGGCAGAGCCCTCATCCTATTCCTTTGCAGCGCCCTGCTGCTATTGACAGCTGCACTTGCCAGCGACAACCGCGAACACGAACGCCTGGCGATGGTAACCGAGCAGATCGAGGTACGGGGCGTAAAGGACCCGGTGACGCTGAGTGCCATGCGTGAGGTACCCCGCCACCGCTTCGTTCCTTCGGCGCAGGCCCCCTTCGCCTACGACGACCGCCCCCTGCCAATCGGCCACGGACAGACCATCTCCCAGCCATTCATTGTTGCCTACATGACCGAAATCATCCACCCTGGCCCCGGCAAGAAAATTCTTGAGGTCGGCACCGGATCCGGATACCAGGCGGCGATCCTGGCAGCGACCGGCGCTGAGGTCTACAGCATCGAGATCATCCCGGCCCTGGCGGATGCGGCGGCAGAAAGACTGCATAAGCACGGTTACGCCACGGTGGAAACCAAAACGGGTGACGGTTACTACGGCTGGGCTGAACACGCCCCCTTCGATGCGATCATCGTCACCGCCGCCGCCGAGTTCGTGCCGCCGCCGCTGATCGAGCAGCTCAAGGATGCCGGACTGATGGTCATCCCGGTCGGTTCACCCTTCTTCGTACAGACCATGATGCTGGTGCAGAAACGGGGAGAAGCAATCACTTCCACCAACTTGATGCCGGTGCGCTTTGTGCCCTTCCGGAGAGGCGAATGAAGCTGACCGGGTGGTTGAACAGGCGGCATCTCTCTCTGGTCCTCATCTCTGCCAGCCTGCTCGCTTTCCAGATCGCCCTCCTGCAGATTCTCGCCACCAGCCAGTGGCACCATTTTGCCTATTTCGTCATCTCCATCGCCCTGCTCGGCTTCGGTACCGCCGGCACAGCCCTCTCCCTGGCCCGGGGCTGGATGGTGGTGCGACAGCAGCAACTTCTGCCGTTGCTGCTCTGCGCTTCTGCTATAAGCCTGACTGCAGCACTGAGGCTGGCCCAGACACTCTTCGGTGGTTTCGATTCGCTGCTGCTGTTTGTAGCCCCTGCCGAGATGCTGCGGCTTGCGGCCGTAGCGTTTCTGCTGATGGTTCCTTTCTTCTTCGGAGCACTCGCCATCGGCCTGATCTTCACCGTCGAGACCGAAAGAATCGGCAGCTATTACTTCGCCAACATGCTCGGTTCCGGGCTCGGCAGCCTTCTCGGCCTGGTTGGGCTCGCGCAGCTGCCACCGCAGCAGTTGCCGCCGCTCGCTGCCTTTCTGGCGCTGGTGGCCGGTGCCTTGCTATTGCCGGGAACCGGCAGAGCAGCGCGCATCAGCATGCTGTTCGGCCTGACCCTGGTCTTGGTCTCCCTGTTCCTGCCGGTACCTTTGCAGCTCTCCCAGTACAAGGATCTGAGCCGCACCCTCGACTTGCCGGGGGCGACCATCGTCGCCCACCACCCGGCGGCATCCGGGCAGGTCCATATCGTCACCTCGCCGGTACTGCGCAACGCGCCCGGTGTGAGCCTCAACTGGTCCGGTTCCCTGCCGCGCACCCGGGCTGTTTTTATCAACGGCGACATGGTCGGCAGTCTGCCGCCGGCTGCGTGGAGCGACGATCCACGTGATGCCACGACCTATGCGCTGCCCTACTCCCTGCGCACACCGCGCCAGGTGCTGGTTCTCAATGCCGGCACCGGCGCCGATGTAGCCCAGGCTATCGCCCAGGGTGCCGGTTTTGTGGTGGCAGTAGAACCGCACGGCACGCTGACCGAGGCATTGCGCAGCAACGCCCCGGAGAGTTTCGGCCGACTGCTCGCCGATCCCAGGGTCTCCTGGCAGGTGACGGCTCCGCGCACCTGGCTGGCCCGCGACCAGCAAAGCTACGACCTGGTCATCCTGCCCGGCGTTGGCGGGTTCGGCGGAGATTCCGGCCTCTCTGCCCTGCACGAGCAGCCGCTGCTGACCCGCGAAGCCCTGAGACAAGCCTGGCAGAAACTCACCCCGCAGGGGATTTTGACGATTACGGCCTGGGTCGACTCCCCGGTGCGCAACCCTTTACGCCTGCTGGCCTCTCTGGTTGAAACCCTGGTCGACGAGGGCGTCGTCGATCCCACAGGCCATATCGCCGCGGTGCGCAGCTGGGGGACCATCACCTTCTGCCTCAAGCGCACCGCCTACACTCCGGAAGAGTTGCACAGGATCAGGGCCTTCGCTGCACGCTGGGCCTTCGACCCGGCCCTGCTCCCTGACCTGCAGCCAGAGGAGCGGCAGTTCTACAACCGTTTGCAGGACGATTCCCTGTTCGCATTATTCGATGCGATCATCGCTGACAAACGGGAGGTCCTCTATCGCGACTACGCTTTCCGCATCTGGCCGGTGAGCGACGACCAACCATTTTTCTCGCAGTTCCTGCGTTGGGACCGGCTCGACACCATGGTCGAACTCTATGGCCAGCGCAGCATCCCGTTTCTGGAATTGGGGATGTTTGTGTCCGGGCTGGCCGCACTGGTCCTGAGTGCGTTGGCAGCTCTGCTGATCTTGCTGCCGCTGACACGACTTTCAAGGGCGAAGCGACATGGATGGAAGACCCTGATCTTTTTCGGAGGCCTGGGGATCGGTTACATGTGGACAGAGCTGGCTTTGATCCATAGCTTCGTTTTCTATCTTGGCCAGCCGGTTTATGCCGCTTCGCTGGTGGTAGGCGTTCTGCTGATCGGTTCAGCAATCGGCAGTGCTCTGACCGGCAGCTTTACAAACCTGCGCCCGTGGCGCTGGGCGGCTGTGGTGGCGTTTACCCTTGCTCTCTACGCCCTGCTGCTCTCACCGATACTGCAAGCGACACTCCTGCTGCCACTGCTGGAACGCTTCACACTGGCGGTGTTGATACTGCTTCCAGCAGCGGTAGTGATGGGGATGCCTTTCCCTCTCGGCCTGCGATTACTCAACCAGGTGCACGCAGCCGAAGTCCCCTGGGCCTGGGGGATCAACGGCTGCTTTTCAGTGGTCGGTGCCGCCGTGGCGACTCTGATCGCTGTTGAGGCAGGATACAGCCTGTTGCTGATGTTGGCGGCAAGTGCTTATTTGGCACCGGTGGGGGTGCAACTTCGCGACAAGGTGTTCACAGCGATGGACAAGATTTAACCAGGCAAACCATGGCGATATATTTCTGGCGACATCAAGGGACAGTCCTTGCGAGCCTGACCTCGGTTGCCGTTTGACAACCCTTCCGCCTCAGCTAAAGTTTACATGTGTTTATTCTACCGCCAAGCCAGGGAGGGAGGTCCGCCATGCCCAAAACGATCCGAGATGTCCTGAAGAACAAAGGCGACTCTGTCGTCAGCATAAGTCCTGAAGCAACAGTTTATAGTGCCTTGGAGTTAATGTCGTCGAAGAACATCGGCGCCCTTCTTGTTATGAGGGGTACTCATGTGGTGGGCATAATCTCCGAGCGTGACTATGCGCGCAAAGTGATTCTGGAGGGGCGCTCATCGCTTAAAACGGCCGTCGAGAATATCATGTCCACCAAAGTTCTCTACCTCACCCCCAACATGAGTGTTGATGAAGGGCTGGCAGTGATGTCCGACAAACGCTGCCGCCATCTTCCCGTCATTCATGATAAAAAGCTGATCGGGATGGTTTCAATTGGTGATCTGGTCAAGGCCCAGGTTGCCGACAAGAATTTCATGATCAGCCAGTTGGAGCACTACATCCTTGGCAGTTAACTGAATGTCCCGGCCAAGAGAACTGTCGTGCGTCTCAGCAGATCATTTTTTACGAGCAGCATCACTGAACGGGAACGCCGATTACCAAGCCTAATTGATCCCCCTTCCAATGAAATCCAGGGTAACCATCCTCGTTTTACATGCTCAAAAGGAGCATCCCCAGATCTTTAGAAATTCTCAGCAGAAACGCAAACAAAGGGCATGCAGATGATCATATGGATTTCGGCATTCAAAAGGGATACTCAAAATTGAGTCCCTTTTAAATGTTTCCTGATCGGTTCACTGGTCGCCTGGGAGGGATGAATCGTCACCTGTTGTTCGTGGCCCGCCGAGTTGTTCTAGCTGGTCCAGGGCGTCGGCGATCTCAATTTCGGAGAGGATACGTCGGAGACCGAGCAGCCTGAGCAGTCGCGCAGCCCGCTGGCGAACCTTGGCGCCCTTGGTCTCCGGGTTGAACGCGATGCGCGGCCCGGGCAGCATGGCAGCAAGAAAGGCGGCTTCGGCCGGGGTCAGCAAATGCACCGGTTTGTCGAAATGATAACGGGAACCTTGCCCCACGCCGTAGACAAGCGGACCGAGCTCGACAACGTTCATGTAGAGTTCCAGAATGCGCCCCTTGGTCAGCTCACCCTCCAGGAGCTGGGCAATCACCACTTCCCGCAGCTTGCGCCGGATCGACTTGTTACGGGAGAGGAACAGGTTCTTGGCCAGTTGCTGGGTAATGGTCGAGGCGCCATGGGCCAGGCGCTTGCGCTTCAGATCATACTTGATCGCCTCCTTCAACGCAGGCACATCAATGCCGCCATGCTCGTAGAAGTTGGCATCTTCGGCGACGATCACTGCCCATTTCAGCTCATCGGGGATTGAATCCAGGGGAGCCCAGTACGGGTTTTTCGGTCCAACCTTGAAGGTGTGCATCGCGCCCTGCCAGTCAGGGACCTCAATAGACAGCGTGGTGCTGGGGTTTTTGAGTGGCATGATGTCGGGCAGGTCCCAGAGAATCCAGATCGCGAGAGCACCGGCAGTCAGAACAAATGCGGCCAGAAGCAGGAGAGAATTTCTCAGCAGCCTTTCCGGCCGACGCAACCTCTGCAAAGATGAGATGAACTTCAGTTTCATTTCGGTATTTTTCATTGAAAAAATGATAAAGCGAACAGGTTGATTCGTTTCCATCCGGAAGCTCCGGAAAACACAGGCACCGTTTTTGATCTGGAAACGAACAATTTTTCGCAGGGCCAGTGAAGCCCAGGATTTGAGCGAAGGCGCAGCACTTTACGCCGCACAATCACATCCGTCGATTGATACAGAGATGCTATCAAAAACAATGGGGGTTTAGCAATACCGCCAGCAGAGCCTTCATATATGGCAGGCATGTCATATATGACGGATGCCACAGGCGGCTATCCACTCACATGTTTTTTTCACTTTCAGCTTTTTCCTGTTATACCAACCTCTTGCGCTCGCAGCATGCATGGCTAATCTTCGGCACGCTTGTTGCTCATGTACACGTACAGGCACAGGCAGCCCCTGTCGGGGGGACAGTTTCCCTTCAACTCATCCATAGAAACAAGGAGGAAAGATGCGCACATTATCCCTGCTCAACTTGCTGTTATTGCTTTTGGTCGCCGGATCACTGGTCGGCTGTTCGTCCAATATTCCACCACCGACCCAGAAGCTGGCCCTTTCGGAAGCCGCCATCAATCAGGCTGAAGCTGCCGGCGCCGTTGAGTTTGCACCTTTGGAAATGCGCTCTTCCCGGGACAAACTGGCGCAGGCACGAGAGGCCATGAGCAAGGAAGAGAACCAGAAAGCCTTGAATTTAGCCGAACAGGCTGAAGTCGACGCCCGATTGGCTGAAGCCAAAGCGCGGACAGCCAAGGCACAGAAGACCGTTGCTGTACTTCAGGAGAGTATTCAGACCCTGAAAAAGGAAATCGAACGCAAGGTCAATCCTTGAGTCAAACTCTGACCCTTACCTGGAGGTTTGTTCATGAATCGCAATAATCGATGTGTTTGCTCTTTTGCCCTTGTTGTGCTTACCAGTGTTCTTCTGGCAGGTTGTGGGCCACCGATAAAGAATGTTGAACTGGAGAAAGCCCAGGCTTCCTTCGCGGCAGCACAGATGGATCCGGTCGTGGTAAAAAACGCCCCTTTGGAATTACAGACGGCTGAAACATCTTTGCAGACGGCCGAGCGTTTGTGGAAAACCGACGCCAAACCGGCAGAGGTCAGCCACCAAGCCTATCTTGCGCTGCAACGCACCGCCATCGCCAAGGAGATAGCCAATCAAAAAGTAGCCGAAGAAAGTGTCGAGGCAGCCAGCAGCGCTCGCGCCAAAGTTCTGCTTGAAGCGCGAACCTACGAAGCCGATGAGGCGACCAAGTCCGCTGAACTGGCGCGTCGTCAGGCTCAGGAACAGGCCACTCTTCTCGCTGTCAAGACAGTTGAGGGTCATGAAGCGGCCTCGGCTGCTGAAGCGCGCGCTAAACAGCTTGAGGCCGAAATCGCCCAGTTGCAGGCAATCAAATCTGAACGCGGCCTGGTCATCACCCTCGGGGATGTGCTCTTTGATACAGGGCGGGCTGAACTTAAAGGGAGTGCGATGGTGACGATCAGCAAGGTCGCCAACTTCATGAGAACCTACCCGAAGCGGACATTGCTGGTGGAAGGCTTTACTGACAGTCGTGGCTCCGAGACTTTCAACCTTGACCTGTCGGAGCGGCGGGCCAATGCCGTGCGTTCGGCCTTGACCGCCAGCGGTGTTGAATTTTCACGGATAGCGGTGCGCGGTTACGGCGAGTCCTACCCGGTTGCCAGCAACGAAACTCCGGTGGGGCGCCAGTTAAATCGTCGGGTTGAAGTCATTATCTCCGATGAAGAGGGACATATCGTGGAGCGTCGCTAAAACGTGTGATTGCCCTTTTGCAGGTTCCGGCCGAATCGGTGACTGGTCCGACCGGAAGCAGAGAGACAAATGGCAAATGGCAGGGTACTATTGGGTATCCTGCCGTTTTATTGATTGAGACAGTGGTCATCAGCTCCTTAAACGCAACGGCACT
>JBPPMB010000096.1:0-19586 GCA_051305855.1 Desulfuromonadales bacterium | reverse complement strand
AACTCCTCTCCGGCGAAATTCCTGGCGACCGCATCAAGGACACGCTCCATGCTGAATGTCTTGTCTTCGAAAACATGCTTTTTGAGGGCGGAGAGGCTGTCTGTCGTGGTTCCGAGGCCGGTGCACTGGATGTAATTTGTGTTGTAGCGCGGGCCACCGTCGTAATAATCCTTGCCCTTGCTGATGCAATCTTCAATCACCACCGAGAGGAAAGGCGCCGGCGCATACTTGGCGAACATGCGGTCGATGTAGTTGCTGACCCGCACCTTGGTATCGATGATAAAATTGAGCTGCTCGAGAAACGCAGCATAGAGCTCCTCGTAGTTTGCGAAACTGCAAGGGTCGCCGGTCGCGATGCCGACCAGCTTGCCAGTCAACGGGTCGATGCCGTTATTCAACGTGATCTCGAGGACCTTCGGCACGTTCAGGTAGCCGGTCAGGACAAAGGCTTCCTTGCCGAATGCGCCAACTTCTATGCAGCCGCTGCAACCGCCTTCGCGGGCATCCTTGATCGACTTGCCCTGACGCAGCAGCTCGACAACATAGACATCCGGGTTGAACACTGACGGGTAACCGTGCCCCTGGCGAATCACATTGCAAGCGGCTTTGAGGAAGCGGTCGGGGGTTTTGCTGCTGACATGCACCGAGTTGCCTGGCTGCAGGATATGCAGTTCCTCGATCACCTCGAGCATGATGTAGGAGACTTCGCTCACGCCATCCTTACCGTCGCTGGTTATACCGCCGATATTGATGTTGGTGAAATCGTTGTAGGTGCCGCTCTCACGCGCCGTGATGCCGACCTTTGGCGGTGCCGGGTGGTTGTTGACCTTGATCCAGAAGCAGCAGAGCAACTCCTTGGCATGCTCCCGGGTCAGGGTGCCGGCAGCAGCCTCTGCAGCGTAAAACGGTGCCAGATGCTGGTCGAAGTGCCCCGGGTTCATGGCATCCCAACCGTTTAATTCGGTGATGGTGCCGAGATGCACGAACCAGTACATCTGGATAGCCTCGTGAAAAGTCCGCGGTGCATGCGCAGGGACCCAACGACAGACTTCGGCAATCTTTTGCAGCTCGGCAGCACGTAGCTGATCAACCTCTCCCGCCGCCAGATTCTCGGCCATTTCAGCATGGCGCTCGGCGAAGTGGATCACTGCGTCACAGGAGATGAGCATTGCTTTGAGCTCTTCCGCCTTGTCAGTCGCTTCCGGGTCATTGAGATAATCAAGGACGTTCAACTCGGCACTGATCTGGGATTTGAAATCGAGCATCCCCTTGCGATAAATCTGACCGTCCAGCGCCGTATGCCCCGGTGCACGTTGCTCCATGAACTCGGTAAACAGTCCAGCCTCGTAGGCAGCCCTCCATTCATCGGGGACATGGGCAAAGATCCGCTCGCGCACCGTCCGCCCCTGCCAGTAGGGGATCACTTCGCGGGCATAGGTTGCGATATCTTCGTCACTGATGGTGTAGCGCTGCTGGTCGCGGGTGTTGAGCACATGGAAATCTTCGACACTGTGACAGGTCAACTCCGGGAAGGTTGGCACGGACTTGGGTCGCGGGCCGCGCTCGCCAACGATCAGTTCGCCATCGCCGATGTAGAGGGTCTTCTTTTGACAATGGTCGAGGAAATTCAATGCGCGCAGCACAGGAATTGAATGTTTGCCGAAATTTTCCTGGTAGAAAGCCGTCTCGTGCAGGGCGCGCTCGATTGAAAGGCTCGGCTCGGACTCAACGCTTAACTTCCGCAGGCGCTGAATGCGCACATTCATTCCCGGGCCGATATCGCTTGGCTTTTCCGGGTAAAAGTTTCCCTCGGCAGAGGCTTTTCTCTCCGGGTCAGTTTTTAAATCTCTTTCCATGGGCATGACGAGCTCTCTTGCAAACTGGCTGAAGCATTTGTATTGCACAACGGTAAAAGTTAAAGGTGACAGTTCATATTACTGCTACTGACAGGCCGGGCACAAGTGCGGCAGACCTATAAATACCGGGGCTGCCTTAACCCAGCTTTGCACCGTTCTGCACTTCGCGCTCAGGGACCACCAGGACCACGGCACCATCGTCACGGTAAAAACCGGCGAGCAGAAACTCGGAACGGACGGGCCCAATCTGTTTTGGGGGGAAGTTGACGACTCCGACAATCTGCCTGCCAAGCAACTCTTTTTTATTGTAGAGTGCGGTGACCTGCGCGCTCGAACGTTTCACACCAATGTCAGGGCCAAAATCAGCCCTGATTTTGTATGCGGGAACCCGCGCTTCGGCAAAATCCTCAACCTCAACGATTGTTCCGGTGCGTAGTTCAACGATTTCAAACTCTTGCCAGGTAATTTCTTTCATCACAAAACTTTCTTATCAATTGTCTTTGACCTTGAGGTTTAGCCGGATGAATGGCAAAAAAGGCGGTTTCCGGACGGGAACCAATAAGTGTCCATCGGAAAACTCCGGAGGGCACAAGCGCAGTTTTCGATCTGGAAACGAGCATTTTTTCGCAAGGTCAAGGGAATCACGGATTTGAACGGAGGCGTAGTATAGTACTTTACGCCGCACAATCAAATCCGCAGATTGACGAAGAGATTGCGAAAAAGGGCCATTTCCGGACGAAAACTAGTTAGTGCGACATCAACACCGGAATGGTCATGAACTCGAGCAGGTAGCGACCGACGTCGCCAAGGGTCTGCTGGCCGCGACGGGTCTGGGCAAAAGCCCCCATCACCAGAAGATCGATCCCTTCATCGGCGCAACGGTTGAGCAGCAAGTCGCCGACGCTCAAGTCGCCGCCGACGCGTTTTTCGCCAGCGGCATTGATGCCATAATAGACCAGGTGGTGACAGATATCGGCATTATGAGACTTGTAGGATTCATCGCCGCCTGGCCCCTGGACGCTCAGCACCTTGACCAGCTCAGCCTGATAAAGTAGCGGCAGGCTGTCGTGCAGAGCCCGCGAGGACTCCGGGCCACCGCGCCAGGCGAGCATCACCCGCCGGCCGAAGGTTGTGAACTCGCCTGCGTAAGGAACGATCAGAACCGGACGACCGGAGCCGAGCACCGCCCGCTCCGGCAGGTCGGGCGGGACAGTGCGGTCGGGTGCACTGAGATCGGTCTGGCTGATAACCAGCAGGTCGCGGTAATGGGCATGCAGGGTGATGATTTGGGAAAGCTCGAGGCCGCTTTGCAGGCTGTCGACGCAGAGCCACTCAGATTCCAGCTGAGCCTCGGCGACGGCCTGCGCAAAGCGCATGCGGGCGGCCTCGGCCAACTCTTGGGAATCAACGTGGTGTGAAGCGAAATAAGGATGCGGAATGACATAGAGACCGGCCAGTCTGGCCTGGTGCTGCCTTGCCAGCTGGATAGCAACCGCCAGGCGCGATACGCAGTTCGGCCGATTGTCGATATGAACCAGGATGTCCTTGAAATTCATTTGTCTCTCCCCAGAATCCGTGATGCTAGTGCTTTTTGCCCAGATAAGCTTCCTGCACTTTTTCTGAGGCCAGCAATTCTGCCGAGGTCCCGAAGAGTGCGATCTTGCCGACGTCGAGCACATAGCCCCGGTCGGCCAACTTCAGGGCGGCCTTGGCATTCTGCTCAACCAGCAGCACAGTAACGCCCTTCATGGCGATTTCCTTGATCTGCTTGAAGATCGCCTTGACCAGAATCGGTGCAATGCCGAGAGATGGCTCGTCGAGCAGCAACATTTCCGGGTTGCTCATCAACGCCCGGCCAATGGCCAGCATCTGCTGCTCACCACCCGAAAGGGTACCGGCCAACTGTTTGCGCCGCTCCTTGAGGCGGGGGAACAGCTCGAAAACCCATTCCAGGGTCTTACGATCGAGCTTGCTCTGCGAGTAGGCTCCAAGCATCAGGTTCTCTTCAACGGTGAGTATGCCGAAAACCCTCCGCCCTTCCGGCGAGTGGCTGATCCCCAGCTTGACGATCTTGTGCGCCGGCAGCTGGGTCAGTTCATGCCCCTTGAAACGGATCGACCCGGACTTGGCTTTAAGCAGCTGGCTGATGGTGCGCATGGTCGTGGTCTTGCCGGCGCCGTTGGCGCCGAGGATGGTGACGATCTCTCCCTTGTGCACTTCCAGCGAGATCCCCTTGAGTGCGGCGATACCACCGTAGGAGACTTCAAGGTCCTTGATTTCAAACAAGACATCGTTACTCATCGTCGTCATCCTCACTTCCCAGGTAGGCCTCGATGACCGCCGGATTTTTCTGAATCTCCTCGGGGGTGCCATCGGCAATCTTCTTGCCGAAGTTGATCACGGTCAGGTAGTCGGTGACTTCCATGACCATGTCCATATCGTGTTCGATGAGCAGCACGGTAACCCCTTTGTCGCGAATCTTGAAGATCGTCTGTAGCAGCTCCATGGTTTCTTTGTCGTTCAAACCGGCGGCGGGCTCGTCAAGAATCAAAAGGGTCGGCTCAACAGCCATTGCGCGGGCCATCTCGACACGGCGCTGGATGCCGTACGGCAGGCTTCCGGTCGGCGTCGCCGCGAACTGTGAAAGCTTGAAGAAATCAAGTTGCTCCTCGACCTTCTTCCAGTTCAACAGTTCATCCCGCCGGGAAGCCGGGGTATGGATGATGCCATTCCACCATCCCTGTTTGCTCTTGATGTGACGGCCACTCATAACATTCTCGGCCACCGACATCTGGCTGAACAGGCGGATGGTCTGGAAGGTGCGGACGATACCGCGGTCGACGATCTGGTAAGGGGTCATGCCACGGATTTCTTCGCCACGCCAGTTGATTGACCCCTCCTCGGATTTGTAGATACCGGTAATGCAGTTGAAAACCGTGGTCTTGCCGGCGCCGTTGGGGCCGATGATGCCGTAAATCTGGCCCTCTTCGACCTTGAAGCTGAGGTCGTCGACGGCGGTCAAGCCGCCGAAGCGCTTGGTGACGTCGGTCAGGATCAGTTCATTACGCGCCATGGTTAGATTCCTTGATCAAGAACTTGGGGATTTTACCGAAACTTGCCGGCCAGATGCCACGCGGACGCAGGATCATCGCCGCGATCATGGCGAAGCCAAAGACAAAAAAGCGCCAGGTGGCAAACTCACGGAAGATTTCCGGCAGCACGAACATGACAAAGACGCCGAGCAACACCCCCGGCAGAGACGATCCGCCGACCAGTACGATGCTGAAGAAGAGAACCGACTGAATGAACTCGAAAGCCTCCGGGCTGACCGCCGCGTATTGGGTCGCGTAGACCGTACCGGCCAATCCGGCAATTCCGGCACCGAGGCCGAAGGCGAAGATCTTGAATACCCGGGTGTTGATGCCGATGCTCTCGGCAGCCAGTTGGTCCTCACGCAGGTAATGCAGCGCCCGCCCCGCCTTGCTCTTCTCAAGGTTGCGCATGATCCCGAGGGTCAGCAGCAGGACCGCGAAGGCAAAGTAGTAGACCGCCTGCTGGCTGGCCAGTTGGACACCAAAGAGGTTCATGGGGTCGAGACCAAAGATGCCGTTTGGCCCGCCTGTGACACCGCCCAGGTTGTTCTGCACCACCTGGACGAAGACAATATTGAAGCCGATGGTGACCACCAGCAGATAGTCACCGCGCAGGTGTACGATCGGCGCGGCCAGCAGGATGCCGATCAGGGCGGGGACGATGATCGCCACCGGAATGGTGGCCAACATCGGCCAGCCGAACTGGGAATTAAGGATCGCCGTGAGGTAGGCCCCCATACCGAAGAACATGGCCTGGCCCATATTGAACATGCCGGCCTTGCCGAGGATGATGTCCTGGGACAGGGCCACCACCGAAAAGATCAGAAAAGTGATCGCCACCGCCTGCCAGCGTGGGTCAAGCAGGACAGGCAGGATCGCCATGACGATGAAGAAAACCGGGAAACCAAATCGTTCTAGACTCTTCATCATACTTTCTCCGCAACCCGCTCACCAAGCAGCCCGGTGGGACGGACGATCAGGATCACGATCAAAAGGATAAAGGTAAAGGCATCCGCCCAGGTACTCGAGACGTAACCCGCGATAAAAGCATTAAAGAGACCGAGCAGCATGCCGCCGAGCATAGCGCCGGGGATATTGCCGATGCCACCCATGATTGCGGCAATAAAGGCATATAGACCGTACTGCCAGCCCATGTTGAAGGTGATGCCGCGGTAGTAGAGGCCGATAAACAGGCCGCCTATGGCGCCCAGCGACGAGCCGATAATGAAGATCAGGCTGATGACGCTGTTGACGTCGATGCCCATCAGTTTGGCGGCGTCCTGGTCAATGGAGCTGGCTCGAATCGCCGCACCCATGCGGGTTTTCTCGACAAACAGGTAAAGAGCAACCATCAAAACCAGAGAGATGGCCAGAATCATCACCTGGATCAGGCTGATCACCACTCCGCCGAAATCCCAGTAAACCTGTGGGATCAGCTCGGGGAAAATCCGCATGCGCGGTCCCCAGATCAGCATGATGCCGTTCTGGATCACCAGGCTGGCGCCCAGAGCCGAGACTACGGCCGACAGACGCGGCGCCTCGCGCAACGGGCGGTAGGCAACCCGCTCAAGAACAACGCCAACACAGGCCATAACGAGTGCGGAGAGCAGAAAAATCACGATCACCGAAGTGATGGATGTGGATTGCCCCATGACCTGGGTATAGATGGTCAGGCCGACGAAAGCCGAAGCCGCCACCATGTCGCCATGAGCGAAGTTGATCAGCTTCATGACACCGTACACCATGGTGTAGCCGAGCGCCACCAGGGCAAACATGCTGCCGATAGTCAGGCCGTTGGCCAGCTGTTGCAGAAAAATATCCATAAAACATTCTCCGGGTTCGGTGGAACTGACTGCCAGACAGAAGCCAGCGGAGGACAGCCGTGTCCTCTGCTCGCGCCTGAGGGGCAGGGTTGAGTCTGGTGCACATGGCCAAATAGTGAAGAGAAGGGGGAGCTGACAGCTCCCCCCTAGCAATTCAGGCGATACTATTGAACATATTCGTGGGAGTATTCGCCGTTGGCCTGGATCTTCTTGACGACATAGGCGCCGCCCTTGCGGTTGCCATCTTTAGCGAATGCGATTGGACCGGTGATGCCTGGCAGTGGTTCTTTCATGTTGTGCAGGTAATCAGCAGCCTTTTTGGTGTCGAAGCTCTTGTTCTGTTCCATGGCATGAATAATGGCACGCATGCCGTCGATGTTCATCAGGCCCCAGATGGAAGGAGGCATCTCACCGTATTTTTTCTGGTAGTCGGCGATGAAGGTTTTTGCTATTTCGTAGGGGAGCACGTCCGGAGAGGGGACGTTGATGATGAAAGCGCCCTCGGCTGCGGAGCCGGCCAGCTTGACGAAATCGGGGTTGTCGTTGGCGTCACCGCCGATGAAGTCGGCCTTGATACCGAGTCCCATTTGCTGGGAGCGTAACAGGCCGCCGTCGGAATAGTAGCCGGCATAGAAGATCACGTCAGGGTTTTTCGACTTGATGTTGGTCAGCACCGGGGTGAAGTTCTGCGAGTCAGCCTTGACCTTGTCGCGGGCGACAACATTGCCGCCGAGCTTCTTGACTGCTGCCTCAGTAGCATTGCCCAAGCCATCCGCATAGGTCGAGAAATCAGACAGGACAACAATGTTTTTGTATTTCTTGACGTTGACCATGTAGTTGGCAGCGAATTCAGCTTCGGCGCTGTTCGGGAAGGAGTTGCGCAGGAAGGTCCAGTAGCCCTTTTCGGTCAGGGCATCTGCGGTGCCGTCGGAAGTCTGCAGGATGCCGGCATCAAAATAGGTCTTCTGTGCGGCCTCGGCACAGGTCGAAGTGTAGGAGCCGATAACCATCGACACACCCTTGTTAACCAGGTCCTTGGCGCAGATGGCCGCGGCCATAGCTGTGCCCTGGTCGTCACAGACGATCACTTCGATCTGCTTGCCCAAAACGCCGCCCTTGGCGTTGACCTGCTCGGCCAGCAGCCGCACACCGTTTTCGATCCCCTGCCCTTCATTCGCGTAGCTGCCGGTGATGGGGGCCTGGACACCGACTTTCAGTGTGTCAGCAGCGAATACGGTTCCCGTTGCAAAGAACACGGCCATTAATGTTGCCAGATACCTTTTCATACCTAATTTCTCCTTGTTTTGAAGTTTGTGAGCCGACGGAATGTCGAAAACCCACCGATTAAACGTAGACGAAGTAATAGATTATACCACTTTGCAAACGACTTAAAAGTCGAGCTGAAATATGGACTAAGCAGTCGGATTTTGCAGTCGGCTCATGTATCGTCCGACAGCCTCCTGGAACAAATATATAGCAAAGCTGATGCCAAACTCTGTTTTATTTTAGCCAAAGAGTTTTTAGCACCCCTCAAAAAATCCATTCATCGCCATATCATCAGAGGAACACAAATAAAATCACCTTTAGATACAATAGCTTATAGATTACTGAACTGTCATCCGGCCTATTAACAAGAAGAGCCTCCAGCAGGTAGAGCCTAGGTTGCGAGACCATTAATCGGCCTTGAGCCGGACGTAAGTATCGTTAGCCTCCATTGTTTATGCATAATTGCATATCCGGATAAAGCAGCAAGTTAAATACCCGTATCAACACAGGCCGTAACGTTTCAATTTTCTAGCAACCGTCGACTGGTTCACACCAAGAGCTTCAGCGATCTGGGACTGATTGCGATAACGTTCACGCGCTCGATTGAGAAGGTTGCGTTCCACGGTCTCAAGAGCCTGTTGCAAAGTCATGGTTTCAGGCCAATCCAGATTTTCGGGCACACCCGCTTTGGCCGAACCGACAACCTGGGAGGGTAAATCTGCGAGATCGACGATCTCCGTCTCCGACATGACCACCAGCCGTTCACTGATGTTCATCAGTTCTCGAACATTACCCGGGAACGAGTAATTGGCGAGAGCTTCGAGAGCCGCGTGCGTCAGACGCTTCGACACCTTGTTAATCGTGGCAAAATGATCCATATAATATCGGATCAACGGCACCACGCAATCTTTGCGCTCGCGGACCGCCGGGACATGTATCGGAATAACGTTGAGACGGTAATAGAGGTCGAGCCGGAAAGTCCTTTTTCCAATCATGTCTTCAAGATCACAATGGGTTGCGGCAAGCACGCGAACATCCAGCTTGCGTTCCTCGGTTCCGCCCAGTCGGGTGATCCGGCCATCCTCCAGAAAGCGCAACAACTTGACCTGGGCAGCCAGTGGCAGTTCGGCAATTTCATCGAGGAAAAGTATGCCTTCATGGGCCAGCTCGAATTGCCCCGGTTTGCCACTGGGGCTGGCACCGGTAAAGGCACCTTTCTCATAACCGAACAGCTCAGCCTCAATCAGCGATTCTGGAATAGCCCCGCAATTTATTTTAATCAACGGCCGGTCAGCACGACGGGATTTGCTATGGATCATGTCGGCAATGACGCCTTTGCCGACACCAGATTCACCAAGGATCAGAACCGACGAATCGGCTGTAGCGACCTTCATCGCCTGGCGCAGCGCCTTGATCATATTCGGACTGCGGGCAATTATTTTCCTGCTTTCCAATTCAGCCTGCTGCATCTCCAGCATCTGGTGGCGGAACTGGTCCTTGATGGCCGCCTGATTTTCCAATTCACGCTGCAATTTGTCGATCTCGGTAATGTCACGCTCACTGACCACGACCCGAATCAACTCACCGCTCTGGTCAAACACCGGTGTGCCGATAGAAATCAGCTTTCTGCCATTTGGCATGTTCTGCAGCAGGCTGACAGCCTGCTTCTGCAGACTGGCTTCGAGTGCAGCTGAGCGGTCGATAAAGCCCTCAGGGATCAGTTCTCGCATGTTACGCCCGACCATCTCGGAGGCCAGCCGCTTGTGGATTCTCTCTGAGGCAGGGTTCACCCGGATCACGTTCGCGTCGCCGTCGCACACAAACAGGCCGTCAGACGAGGAGTCAATGATGGCCTGCAGCTCGAGCGTTAGCGCCTCGAAATCCATGACGCGTTTATCGGAGTCGGGGAGCGAAGGTGCGGGGGGCAGAAGGCAGAGAGTCAAGCTCTGGCCATCGGCGGATTTCACTGCACTGAGCATCGCCAGGTAAGGGGCTTTGGAACCGCGTAGGATTGTCAAGGGGGGGTTATTGGATGCGCTGCGCTGGAAATTTCCAACGACCTCCGCCAACTTGGGCAAAGGATCAGACAGCAGCATGCCGACCCTGGCATTGAGTTGATTCTCGGCAGCAGGATTGGCGAAGACGATTCGCTGCCGGGCATCACAAGCCAGCAACGGGACAGAAAGCACGTTCAGGAAGGCAGGGGCAAGTGATTGCATGTTTACGGAGAGTTCCTGCTGGGTCATTACATACCTCCTCGGTGGGCCAGAGCATGTTATGCGAAAACGCATTATTTATGCAAGAAGGAATCACACTTGTACAGATGCATGCCGGCGCTCTGCTTGTCCGTCTTCAGAAGCGTGCCCACCTTTATGCGAAGCACTCTTCAGACACTGTTATCGCATGCGAAATAGAGGCATCCTTGCTTTACTGCGAGCATTGCGATGCAGACTTAGCGGTCATGCATCAGGGGTCTTTGCAATGCAGTTTTGCTGATTGCGCCGTCCGCAAACCGCTTAAATAAAAATGGGCCGGTCAATTGACCGGCCCATTAAAATTCAGCATGTCCGCTCTATTTATTCTCTTTGCCAAGCTCCCGGGATCGTGCAGTCGCGGCACCAACCGCCTCCATCATCATGGCCCGCAGCCCTCGCTCCTCCAGAACGCGGATAGCACTGATAGTGGTTCCCGCCGGGCTGCAGACCTTTTCGCGCAGCAATGCAGGATGTTCACCGGTTGTCTGAACCAGAAGTGCAGCACCAGCCACTGTTTGTACCGCCAGGGCATGGGCAACATCGAGCCGCAGACCCTCCTGGACGCCACCGGCAGTCATAGCCTCAATGAAGGTATAGACAAACGCCGGGCCGGACCCGGAGAGTCCAGTGACTGCATCCATCTGCCCCTCTTCCACCCAGAGTGCGATGCCGACTGTCTCGAACAGGTGCTGGGCAACCCGACGGTTTTCCTGATCGATATACTTGCCGGGGCAAAGGGCTGCTGCTCCCTGACCTGCAAGCGCCGGGGTGTTCGGCATGGCACGCACGACTCGCGACTTGCCGCCGAGGCCGGCTTCCAATCGTGTCGTTGTAATCCCGGCCAGGATTGAAATCAGCAGTTTTCTGTCGTCAAAGACGCCGACGATATCTTCCAGGACTTTATCCAGGATCTGCGGTTTGGTTGCCAGGACAACGATATCGCTGCCGGTAACCAGATCCATATTGTTCGCTGCACAGGTAACAGCATAGCGGCCTTCCATCATCTGGCGCCGTGTCTCATTTGGCTCCGAGAAGAGGATGTCTTCAGCCGGGAAGCCACCTTTCAAAAGTCCCTTGATAAAGGCTTCCGCCATATTGCCGCCACCGATAAAACCGATTTTGCCTACCGTTGTCAAGGGCACAGCCTCATCCTTTCCGCACTTCAAAAAACGGACGCAGCCGAAAGGCTGCCGCCTCGTCATGTTCTTGTGATTGGCAGCACCAGCAAAATTGCCAGGCCTGTCATCAGATGTTTCTACATTATGCCAGGAACCGTGTCAAACCGAAAACCAGCTTGCCTTTCTGCGGCTTCTATGCGATTTATCGCCGCTATGATAGATCACAGCACACATCTCAAAGGCCTGCTGCTGACATTTGTCGCCGTGCTGGTTCTCAGTCCTGATGCGCTGCTGGTGCGGCTGATCCATTGTGATGTATGGACTCTACTCTTCTGGCGCTGCCTGCTGACCTGCGCCATGCAGTCGATTTTCCTCGCAGCCTGCTATCGCGGTCAGTTTGTGCAGAGCTTTCGCAATACCGGTCGAGCTGGATTTCTTTCTGCCGCGGTGGTCGCCCTGGGCAGCCTTTTCTTCGTCAATTCGCTCAAACATACCGCGGCCGCCAACACGCTAATCATTCTTGCCGCAGCACCTTTGTTCAGCAGCCTGCTCAGCTGGTTGTTCCTGCGCGAAACAATAGCGAGACGCACCTGTATTGCCATCTCTATCTGTTTCGGGGGAATTCTGCTGATTTTTTCAGGCAGCTTGAGCAGCGGCCTGTTGCTCGGAGACCTGCTGGCTCTCGGGGCCACTCTCACCTGGGCCAGCAACATAGTTATCCTGCGAAGCAGCAAGGCGGTCAACATGGTTCCTGCCAATTTAATCGGCAATCTGCTGGTCGTCCCGGCGGCCCTGTTGGCCGGGGCTCAACCATTGGCTGTGACAACACCCGACATGCTCTTTCTGCTGTTGCTTGGTGGCCTGGTGCTTCCCGTCTCCTTCACCATGATTACCCAGGGGCCGCGTTACCTGCCTGCACCAGAAGTCAGCCTGATCCTACTCGTCGAAACGATCCTCGGCCCGATCTGGGTCTGGCTGGCATTCAACGAGGTGCCGCTGGCAACCACCCTGCTCGCTGGAGTTCTGATCGTCGGCACTCTGGCCGTGCATACCCTGATGTCTTTGCGGGGGCTGCGTCAGCCGGAAGTTGCTGTTGAGCCATCCTGCTGATCAGAACCTTGCATTACCCGGAGTGCGCGGAAACGGGATCACATCGCGGACATTCTCCATACCGGTGATATACATCAGGAAGCGCTCAAATCCCAGTCCGAAACCGGCATGGGGGCAGCTTCCCCAGCGACGGGTATCGAGGTACCAGTCGAGGCTTTCCGGAACAATATCAAAGGCGCGCATCTTGTGCTGCAGGACATCCAGTCGCTCTTCACGCTGGCTGCCACCAATGATCTCACCGACTTTCGGCACCAGCAAATCCATTGCCGCCACGGTCCGGCCATCATCGTTGCGACGCATGTAAAAAGCCTTGATCCCTTCCGGATAGTCCGTTACAAAAAGCGGTCCGCCAACGATCTTTTCGGTCAGATAGCGCTCGTGTTCTGACTGCAGATCACAACCCCATGCCACTGGAAATTCAAAATTCACGCCGCTTTGCTGCAAGCGTTCAATTGCTTCCGTGTAGCTCATCGACTGAAATGCGGTCGCTGCGACTTTTTCCAGTCGTTCGATCAGGTTGTTGTCGATAAACTTATTAAAGAATGCCAGATCCTCGTGACAGTGCTGCAGCGCATAGGCAACCATGAACCGGAAAAAATCTTCGGCAAGCCGGCAAATAGCGGCTAGGTCGGCAAAAGCCACCTCCGGCTCGATCATCCAGAATTCGGAAGCGTGCCGGCTGGTATTGGAGTTTTCAGCCCGGAAGGTCGGGCCGAAGGTATAGACGTCGGTAAACGCCATGGCAAACAGCTCCGCCTGTAACTGGCCGCTCACCGTCAGGCCGGTTTTGGAGCCGAAGAAGTCATCATGCCAGGCGATGCGGCCGTCGACCCGGGGAGGATTCTCGGGATCCAGAGTCGTCACGCGAAACATTTCTCCGGCACCTTCACAGTCATTGGCAGTAATAATCGGCGTATGCACGTGAACAAAACCACGCTCCTGAAAGAAGCAATGGACAGCATGGGCAATGCGGCTGCGGACGCGAAAGACCGCACCATAGGCATTGGTGCGTGGCCGCAAATGAGCGATCGAGCGCAAAAACTCGAAGCCATGGCGTTTTTTCTGCAGCGGGAAGCTCTCATCGGTCTCCCCATAGATCATGAGTTGCCCGGCCAGGACCTCCCAGCTTTGTCCTTCACCAGGTGAAGCCACCATCTCGCCGCGCACCCCGATGCAGGCACCGGTACCGAGTTGACCGGCAATCGTAAAAGCTGCCGAACCCTCTCCGACCACAATCTGCAGGTTGTCCAGACAGGAGCCGTCGTTGAGCGCAAGAAATACCACTCCCTTGCTGCGCCGCACTGTACGCAGCCACCCCTGGACAAGCACTTCGCCGTGAGACTGCTCTGCCTGCAACAAATCATTGACCCGCCGACGATCCTGACGCCAATCCGAGCTGTTCATTTTCACCCCTGTGAGACTCTTCGCAAAGAATCTTTATGAATTCATGCAACCTGTCGACCGACAGAACAACGGATAGACAAAGGGAATCCGTTTGTCAACCTCTCGGCGATGACACCAATCAGACACAAAGCCTTAATCGTGTTCCCGCGTTTTGGAGAACTCGATACCCGGCCACTGCTCCTTTACATAGTTAAGCCGCCATTCACTGGAAGCAAGATAGCTGAGATTGCCTTCAGCATCGAAGGCCAGATTCGCCTGGTTTTTCTTCTCGAACTCGGCCAGCTTTTTCGGGTCGCTGCTGCCTGCCCAACGGGCCGTGGCATAATCAACGTTTTCGTAGATGGCATCAACGCCATACTCCGTCTTCAATCGCTCCATGGTGACATCAAATTGCAGGATACCCACGGCGCCAACAATGAAGTCGTTGCTGAGCAAAGGCCGGAACACCTGGATCGCCCCTTCTTCAGAGAGCTGCGTCAACCCCTTCTCCAGCTGTTTCGCCTTCAAAGGTGATTTCAGCCGGACCCTTCTGAAATGTTCCGCAGCAAAACTTGGAATACCGGTGAACTTGAGCGGTTCCTTTTCGGTAAAGGTATCACCGACCTTAATCGTGCCATGATTGTGCAGGCCGATAATGTCGCCCGGAAACGCCTCTTCAACATTGGCCCGGTCCTGAGCCATGAAAATGATCGCCTTGGCGAGGCTGATCTCCTTGCCGATGCGGTGATGGCGAACTTTCATGCCGCTCTGGAAGCGGCCCGAGCAGATGCGCAGAAAAGCGATGCGGTCGCGATGGGCGGGGTCCATGTTCGCCTGGACCTTGAATACGAAGCCGGAAAAAGCCTCTTCCTCCGGTGCGACCAGACGGGTCTGGGTCTGGCGGGGGCCAGGGGGGGGAGCGAGGTCAACCAGAGCATCGAGCAGCTCTTCGACACCGAAGTTGTTAATGGCACTGCCGAAGAAAACCGGAGACTGGTTGCCCTTGAGGTATTCTGTCAAATCAAAGGGGTTGGCAGCACCTTCAAGCAGTTCGATATCAGTGCGCAATTCATCGGCAGCACTGCCGAGGAGCGCATCGAGCTGTCTGTCATTGATATCTTTAATGACGCGGACATGCTCGGTAAGACGCTTCTCTCCCGGTCGGAACAGACGCAGTTCCTTGCGATAGAGGTTGTAAACACCTTTGAAACGCTTGCCCATGCCGATCGGCCAGGACATTGGCGCGCATTCGATCTGCAGCTTCTCCTCAACATCGGCAAGCAGGTCAAGGGGGAACTGCCCCTCGCGATCCATTTTGTTGATGAAGGTCAGCACCGGGGTGTTGCGCATACGGCAGACGGACATCAATTTTTCGGTCTGGGCCTCGACTCCTTTGGCACTGTCGATCACCATCAAGGCACTGTCAACAGCCGTCAGCACCCGATAGGTGTCCTCTGAGAAATCCTGGTGGCCTGGTGTATCAAGCAGGTTGATCTCACAGTCGCGATGCCCGAACTTCATGACCGAGGTGGTCACGGAGATACCGCGCTCCTGTTCGACCTTCATCCAGTCGCTGGTGGCGTGACGACCTGCCTTGCGCGCCTTGATCGCCCCGGCCAACTGGATGGCGCCACCAAACAGCAGCAGCTTCTCGGTCAGGGTGGTTTTGCCTGCATCGGGGTGGCTGATAATGCCGAAAGTCCTGCGTTTTTTTATTTCCTGTAGAAACCTGTTGCTCAATCTGACCTCTTCTCTTATTTTTCGCTGCATGAACAGATAAGAAAAAACGGGCATAAAGCCCGTTTACCGTCTGAATTTTAACGCACATCAGACAGGGGGGTCAATCATGAAACAATCATGAAAGGATCCTCCCGGAGGCATCCTGGTCAGGATGAAAACGGATGACAGCTCTCAGCATAACCGGCAGGTGGAATGATCGGTAGAGTGACGCGGATCCTGGTACCGCTTCCAGGCTGGCTGTTCACCTGGATTTCTCCCTGATGGGCCAGCACGATATTACGTACGATGCTCATGCCCAATCCGACACCCTGCACTGCAGTATCCGATGAGTCGGCACGATAGAAACGATCAAATATATGCGCAAGCTGTTCTTCGCTCATACCAATACCTTCATCTTCAACGCAGATCTCATACGTGTCATCATGCACGACCAGCTCCACCCTCACACAACCGCCGCCCGGTGAGTACTTGACAGCATTGCTGACCAGATAATCTACGACCTGTTCAAGCCGTGCCGGGTCAGCCCAAAGGCTCGCGGCCTCATCCGGCAGAGCCAGCTCGAATTGATGCTGACTGCGCGACTCACGGTAGGATTCGACAACCTTGCGAATCGTGGCGTCGAGGTGAAATTTCTGGTAACAGAGATCCAATGGACGACCCGATTCCACCCTGCTGAGATCAAGCAGGTCAGCAATCAACCCGCTCAGAGCCAAAGCCTTTCTGTGGATCAGCAGTAGAAAATTGTTCTGCTGCTCAGTATCGAAAGCCCCCGCTGTTCCCTTTTCAGTGAGCAGTTCTGTGTAACCGATGATCGTTGTGAGTGGCGTGTTCAACTCGTGGGCAGCCATACCAAGAAAGGCGCTCTTCATGCGCTCAACTTCCCGTTCCCTGGTAATGTCGCGAATCAGTAGAACCGTTCCGGGAGACTCGCTTTCATCGGAAATCAATTCAGAGACGCGCACCTGGTAGACCCGGGTGCTTCGGCTGCCATCGCCCGACAGCTCGAAATCGAAGGACTGGGGAGCAAACGCTATATGGAGGCATTGCCTGGCCTTTTTGATAAAATCGACTTCCTGGCTGAGGGTAGCAATGGATTGGCCTAAGGCCTTTTCCAGAGGAGTACCCAGGAGACTCTCTGCAGCAGCATTCATATGCAGGACATTCAGTTCGCCATCTGTCACTACAACGCCATCCGGTACGGAGCGCAGAATCCCTTCCAGTTTTTCCCGGTCGACCTTAATCTCTTCAATCGCCTGACCCAGAGCTATTTGCGCCCGAGTACGCTCGGCGATTTGATCCGTCAGCTGGCTGTTGGCGCCTGATAGCTCGCGGGTCCGTTCATTGACCCGCTCTTCGAGCTCCTCGTTGGCTAATCGCAACGCCTCTTCTGCCGCCTCCCTTTCCAGGAAACTCACATGCGCTCGATAGAGTGCAATAACGATCGCCAGGAGGAAACCCAGGCACATGAGCAATATGGTGGCCATGGAATGCCGAGACAGGGACTCGATCCTGCTGAAGTTGCTGGTGATATCGTAATAGACCTCGATGGCTCCACCAAAGGCTTCACCGGCCATGAACGGTACATAGGTTTCGACAGTATCTGTCTGAGCAACATCACCCTCGGCAGTTTTAAGGTCTTTCTGAACGGCATTGGAGTAAACCTGCCCCTTGGCAACAATATCAAAAAAGTAGTCATTATTATTACGCGTGCCGATCTCTGCCGAGTTGGTAGAGAAGATAATCTCGCCCTGTGCCGTGAAGATACGCAGCTTGATCAGCCGTTTATCCTTGTTTGCCGGCTGAAGTCTTTTCCCCAGATCCGCAGGGAGCTGATCCCTGGTCAGAAGTTGATTCTCCAGGCCGAGAGCCCGTACCATATAGCTGGCATAGCGAACAGCCTCGCTCTCGGTCTCTTTGATCAATAGATTGTTATAGGCAGGATGAACGAAAAAATATTCATAGGCAGGCAAAAGAAAGGCAATCGCCAGAGAAAGGATGAGAAGATTACGGAGCAGTTTGAAACGCAACATGCTGAGACCCGTTGAGGACGATGACTATCGCAACAATCGCCACAATCGCCACAAAGGAAGACTTCCGGCCAGAACCAACCGATAAAAAATTAGATGAATATACATTAGTTTTCATAAAGAGCCAAGACTCATATGCTCATATGCTGGCCCATATCAGCGGCATCCTGACCATTTCCATTAACAAAAAGCAGCAATGTTTCTGCTTGTTTTAATTTCCTGCTTTGGCCTAATCTGCTCACAGGGTAATCAATCCATGAGTATTTGCGAGTGCATCAATCTATGCAGAAGAGAGCAAGCGGCATCCTACTTCACCCAACAGCCCTGCCGGGCTCTTTTCGTATCGGCGACCTTGGCAAGGAGGCCTTTCACTTTGTCGATTTTCTGGTCAGAGCCGGGCAGAGCGTCTGGCAGATCCTGCCGCTTGGGCCGACCGGATACGGGCATTCACCTTACAATGCCCTTTCGGCCTTTGCCGGCAACCCGATCCTGATCGATCTGCAACAGCTTGTCGACTGCGGAGACCTGGACCAGACACGGCTTGATGCCGTCATCAAGCAAAGCTCCGGAATGAGTTTCACCCAGGTACACACGCTGAAAAGCGCCCTGTTGCAGGAAGCCGGTCAACACTTCTGCAGAGAATCGACAACGGCAAGACGTCATGCCTTCGAAACATTCTGTCATGAACAGTCAGGCTGGTTAAAAGATTCCAGCTTCTTCATGGCTCTGCGAGAGGCTTTTCCCGGACAGGCCTGGTCAGCCTGGCCGGTTGGTCTTCGCACGCGCATACCGGAAGTCCTGCATGAGTGGCGGGAGAAGCTTAAGGAAAGCTGCAATCGCCACGATTACCAGCAATTTGTTTTTACTGAGCAGTGGCACCAGCTGAAAGCCTACGCCAACAGTCATGGCATCCTGCTGTTCGGCGACATTCCGTTTTTTGTCGCCTACGATTCAGCAGATGTCTGGGCCAACCAGCAGCTGTTCCAATTAGATGAGCAAGGGCAGACAACCGCAATCGCCGGAGTACCACCGGACTATTTCAGCACAACCGGTCAACGCTGGGGCAATCCTCTCTATCGCTGGGACCGGCTTGTCGCAGAGGATTTTTCCTGGTGGCTGAAACGATTCGCACACCAGCTGCAGAGCAGTGACATGCTGCGCATCGACCATTTCCGTGGTTTCCAGGCTTGCTGGTCCATTCCATCCAGTGAGTTGACCGCTGTCAATGGCCGCTGGGAAGAGGTGCCGGGACGCAAACTCTTCGAAAAGCTGCATGCACAGAGGGGATCATTGCCGATCATTGCCGAAGATCTGGGGGTCATTACGCCAGAGGTTGAGCAGCTGCGTGATGATTTTGGCTTCCCGGGCATGAAGATCCTGCAGTTTGCCTTTGATTCCGGCCCGGACAACCCCTATCTTCCAGAGAATCATACAGAAAACTGCGTGGTCTATACCGGCACTCACGACAACAACACGACACTGGGTTGGTGGCAGAGCCTACCCAAAGAGCAAAAAGACCGGATCCGTGATTACCTCGGCTCGCGTCATCCGGACATGCCCTGGGAACTCATCCGCCTGGCCATGGCCAGCACTGCCAACCTCTGCATCATCCCCTGCCAGGATATCCTCAGCCTCGGCAAGGAGGCACGCTTCAATACTCCGGGTCACGCAACAGGTAACTGGGAATGGCAAATGCGGCCAGGGGCCCTGACTGAAGAACTGGCGGATCGTCTCCACAAGCTTACCGGAAAATATCAACGCTTGATCAACCGGTAAGGCTTGCCGTGCTCTCACCGACTGTGTTATAAGACTGAGCTGTCGTTACAAACCACCCATATCCAACCGGGCATTCCGCCCATAATTAATAGGATCGGAGGATCTACCCGTGAAACAACTGCTGACTATTTTCTGCATCG
>JBPPMB010000081.1:0-25258 GCA_051305855.1 Desulfuromonadales bacterium | reverse complement strand
CGTTACTTTGAGAAGGACGGCACCCCGCTGTTGTTTCCAGTTGTTGAAATCGAAGGCTGGTGGACCAACCTGACCGTCGCCAAGGACAAGGTGATCGAACTCTACAAGGGCCACGCCCTGTGTGAGCAGTATCATTCTGAACTCAAGAGCGATATGGATCTGGAACGATTGCCGTCGGGCAAGTTTGCCACCAACACCCTGGTTATGTGCTGCTCCGGGCTGGCCTATAACATCCTGCGGGCAGTGGGCCAGGTCGGCTTGATGGGCAAGAAACAGGCCCGTCGCGCCAAGCAGCGCCGTCGGATCAAGACGGTGATGCAGGATCTGGTCTACTTTGCCGGGCGGTTTATCCGCCATGCTCGCGGCCTGACTCTGAGATTCAGTTGCCATGCCAACGACCAGGCTGAAGCCTTTGCAAGAACCTACGACCGGTTTGCCTATGGTTGAGCCAAAGCCAGGGCAGCACTGCCCTGAAAAAACCGCAACCGTGGGTGTGGCCGCTGACGCTTGCCCAAAAACAGGAGAGCATCTATAACACGAAATAAAATCAGCTAATTTGTCAAAGAACGGTTCCGTCTGACCGGAAAAGCTGCACCGATTGACGGATCTAAGCTGCGAATTTCTCGCGAAAATGACTTGGCGAGAGAAATAGGTGAGGTCTGAACTGGCCTCTCACTGATTCAGGTAATTGTTATAGAAACCGTTAAACACAATATATGCACCAGTCAAACATTCATATAAATGACCAGAGCTACAGGACTTCGTACAAACACCGTGATCCAATAGGCCACGGATCACATCAACAATCTGATCATCAATTTCAACAAGATCATCTCCACCACACTCCACCATCGGACAATATTCGACTGCAATTTCACTATGGAATATATTCAAACAAGCAAGGCAAAGCTTTTTCATATCTGACACTCCTTTTAGCGTATTACGGCAGTGAGCCAGAAGAGCCCCCGGAACGATATCCAGCCCCAGGGGCATCTTCTGGCAGTTAGTTAACTTTCAGCATTGTCAGTATCTTCGGGCTCGACTGTTTCACCAGCAACGTCAGTATTGTCAGCTTCTTCGACAACATTGGGATCTTCGTTGACGTTGGCATCGGCCACTGGCGCAGTACCAACAACACTTTCTTTGTCTTTGTTGTAAGTAATGTCAGTAAAGCCTTTTGCTTTCAAGTCTTTGTAAGTCGCCAGCTTATCTTCATCGGTGAAGGCACGTGTCAGACCAGTCGCTTTACGAATAATCTCCTGAAGTTCAATGTCATCAAACACATCAGCGTCAGGAACAATTTCCTCAATCACTTCATCAGCTGTGCGACGTACAAACAATTTGGCACGAGTTGGCTTGAAGCCTTCGGTTGCAGCGATCTTTGCAAGACGATCCTCTTTGGCTTTGCGTTCAGCCTTTTCAGCCTTCAGTGCTTCAATTTCTGCCCTGAGAATGTCCATCTCGTTTTCAGGGCTTTCGCCCACTTTTACTTTAAGATCGGTCATGGTTAAACCTCCTTGACCTGTTATGAGCCCTAACTGGGGCGGTTAAAAGATAGTGACTCCTACTCGCAGATCGTCACCCGCTTTGAGAGCCGGTTGCTGTCATCGCTTAAGCGTTGGGTGTTTTGCACCCGGTTAACTCACCCTATATAGAGTGAGAGAATCTTGTTGTGGCCAGGTCCAAGAACCTGGCCTTCTTCGATGCGGTCTATTACCACTCCGAGGTTTGCTGCTGCTTGCGGATTTGTTTGGCGGAGTTCGTTGTAAACTGTTTCAAGTTCAGTGATGTTGTGGTCGTGTTTCATGATTAAATCTCCTTTTGCTGGTTGCGGGCCCATTCGAAGAACGCCTGTTCATCAATCATGACAACGCGTCTAATACGAATTACACAATTGGAGAAGCCATTTGTTTTCTCGTGAAAGATGAGATAGCGGAGACCACCTGGAGGCGGCCAGGAGTGGTAGTCGTTCCAGGTCGAAGCTCGGATATAACGTGTGTATTCGACTCGTCCGTCCTTCCTTTCCATTGTGATATTGACAAGCATTTGTGTCCTCCTTTCAAGAGTGTGCTGTTCGCTGGTCTGCAGCTCAGCGTGTGTGCCTTCACCCATAAAAGAAGGGACTCAAACTGTCATTTCGGGGGACTGAGCCTGTCCTTTTGCATATTTTTATAAAAAAAGAGGCCAACCCGAAGGCTGGCCTCATTTCAATAACTGACATCCCAATCAGGTGGATCAGGAGGAGGTTTATAAGAAACAGTTGTTCCAGAGAAATTTATATAATTTTTTAAATGCGCTGATAATTCAGGAGAGAAGTCTGCAATTTTTAAGACTATGCGTTCCTTATTTTTTTTGATACTGTCTCTTGCCTGTATATCTGCATTCTTGACCGGCTTCTGCGCTCCAGATTTTGAATATGTTTGTTTCATATAGCGTTCAAAGTACTTTATTTTTTCCTCTAATTCTTCCCTTTTCTCAATATCAGATTCAATTTCTAAGTCCTTCTTGAGGGAGTCTATTAGTTCAATAATTCCCTCTTTTGGCAAATTCCGATCATCGACTGCTGATTTGAATTTTGTGTAGTCAGACTCATCATCTTCCATAGGCTCATTAGAGATAAAATGATTATCAGGAGATCCTTTCGAGACTAAACTAAGGCAGGAAATGTCTTCTTTGTATGGGTGTCGCAATAGATAAGCAATTCTCTCATAAATATCTTGAGAGCCCCTGTCAATTTTAAGGCTAAACCTAGCCCGGTTATACCCCACAAGCCAGACCTCACCATTACGTTTAAAAAATGGTTCATTCCAGACTCGGAATGGATCTTTCGGAAGATTTAAACGAAACTCTGCATTCAAATAATCTATAACTGTATCCGACTCCAACTGTTCCTCCGAGATCCCAAAAAGCTCAGACCGAAACACAGCATAAGAATGCTTATCTTTCGCTTTTCGAGCAAGTTTTCCAGAAGCAAAATGCCAAGCGATCCACGCACTACCCGAAACAGCATGCAGCAGATAAGGAGCAAAGAATAAGCTCACAAAAATTACTCTGCTGGGGTCCTTTTGAAAAAGAAAGTCGACTGAATTTGAAGCCAAAATCAAATATCCAATAGCAGGGATCAATAGTAGAAAGCTCCACTTCAGAAACTTACCAATGGGACTATCAAGATCAAGGCCGTAAAAATCTCTGTCCTTTTTAAGCCGCGAAATTTTCCCTTTCCGAATGCCTTTCATCAAGGCACTGATTAGTTCTGCACGAAAGACTAACTGATCAAGATTGCCTGTATCCTGTTTGTCAAACTTTTTCCATGCACCGATTTCAACAGCATCAAGAAATGACCAGTACGGACTATTTAGCAGCAATTGAGGAGACTTGGTTTCACTCATTTTCTATCCCAAAAATGTGTTCGTTCATTCGCTCGACAACTTTCATCGTATGCGCATCAGACATATGGGCATAACGTTTGACCATAGCCAAGGTTTTGTGCCCGAGAACTTCGGCGATCTCTGCCAATGTTGCACCGTTCATTGCAAGGTATGAAGCCGCACTGTGCCTTAAATCATGGAAACGGAAATCCGTAATCTTGGCTTTTTCCAAAGCAGATGCCCATGCTTTTCTAATTACTTGCCCACCACTTTGTACTGCCGCTGGGAATACAAACTCAGAATCGAGCTGTCTAACTTTGCCATACTCTTTTAACGCTTTATGGGCTACGCTGACTATAGGGACAACGCGACGTTCATTATTTTTGGTTTCGTGGATGACCAATTGATGACGTTTAAAATCGATATCAGCCCATTTGAGTCTGAAAATTTCTCCCTGTCTCATACCTGTTGATATCGCCAAAATCACGATCGGATACAGAAGTTTGTTATCACTTTGAAAACACTCTGCAAGTAAAGACTTGCGCTCCACTTCATTGAGAAATCGAACTCGGCCTCTTGGTTCAGTAGGCTTTCTGACTCTTCTAACAGGATTAGACTCCAACCATTCCCACTCTTTAACAGCAACTGAATAGACATGAGACAATGCCGCAAGGTAACGAACAACCGTAGCAGGGGAACGAGGAGATCCACGATAAGTTTTCTCTCTGAGCAATCGATCTCTTTGCTCACCAATCATTGATGATGTAACGTCTGCCAAGCAGTACTCACCGAGTTCTCCTTTCCACCAAGTAACCAGCGCAATTTGCTTATCCTTGCCTTTACTACGGTTCGGAATCACATCTCGAATATACTTGTCTATCATATTTCCAAAGGTGTGCTTTTTTGCCTCAACAGTTTTGAAGTAACGTCCATCACGGATAAATGTTTCTGTTTCCTGTATCCACTTTTTTGCATCAGTCTTCCTGGAAAAGGTAGCGACCTGTTGAGGATACCCCTTCAATCTTACGCGCGCGCGAAAATTGGGCTTCCCTTCTTTCGTTTTTCTTTCGTCAATAACGCCCATACTTCCTCCGAGTAACTATGCTTAGTAACGATAGCAAATCCCTTGTACATGTCTAGTTTATTGTTTAATATTAATCAGTTATACGCCCTAAACTTTACTGCGGACCAATCATGGACCACAAATAGCCACACTCGACAAATGGTCACATCAAATAGCAACAGACGCGAATTAATTTTGCGAGTAGGTTCAAGGATGATTTGTCAAATCTATGGTGATTTACTGCTTTTAGTTGCGCCCCAGTGGTCCACCAGTGGTCCACGGGGTTGTTTTGGAGGATTATAGCATAAAGAAAAAGGGCTTAGCAATTAAGCTAAACCCTTGATCTTCTTATGGTACCCGGGACGAGAATCGAACTCGTACAGGATTGCTCCCGAGGGATTTTAAGTCCCTTGCGTCTACCAGTTCCGCCACCCGGGCAAAGTTGGAAAAGTTCGGCTATTATTAATGCAGTTCTGACTCATCTGTCAACCGGAGGATTTACTTGCAGTCTTTTAATATTTGTCACCACTGCGACAAAGAAACCACAGGCTACCGCAATCCCTCTCCCACCGTGAATAAAATGTGTCCGGCTATTCTCAATGGACAACCTGCCAGCCCCTCTCTGCTTCGATCATGCACGCATATTGAATGACTATTTCGCCGGGAAGAAATGCAATTCAGGGATTTTTTCAAGCAGGCCGTGTTTGCAGCAAAGGGAAAAATAAAGCCGAAGCCCTTCGACATGTCCATCGCTTAAGTCATAAGACATTCCACGCCAATAGGCTTCCAGCTGCTCGGTGGAAAAGCCTGTTCTCTCAGACAGCTGGACCGCCATCTCATGCAGGTTGGTAAACGCGCGACAGCGTGATGCGCGTAACTGAACGGCCAGGGCTCTGATTCCATCAGGATTTCTGGTCACGGCCTCCCGCCGCAGGATCCAGAGTGCGAAGACAAAGGGCATGCCGGTAAAATGATACCAGAGCGCACCAAGGTCGGTAATCTGGAAATTTGCGGGACAATCTCGTGCAGCAGCCAGGGCCCGGTCACCTATCAGAAGAGCGCTTTGCCCCGCACTGAGAAGTGCTTCGACCTTAGCGCCGGGAACCTTGAAAGAGACATCGTGGATGCCACAGAATTCCTTGAGGAGGAGTTTCAGCAGATTGATCGAGGTTGCCGATTCACCGGTTATGGAGATCTCGGCACCTGAAAGAGCTTGCAGTGGCCCGGGCGTAAAGAGCAGGACGCTATGTACCGGTCCGATACTGCTGATAGAATGCCCTGGCAGCAAGAAGTAATCGTCCGCGTGCAGACCATACTCATAAGAAGAAGAGGGACATGCGTCTATGCTGCCCTCTGCCAGCATCGCGTTCAATGCAGACGGGACCCCGGCAACAACTTCACCGGTGAAGCCCTCCTGGCGCAGGTAGTGAAAATATGGGGCTACATTCAGGTAGGCAATTCGCCCGATTCGCAAAGTCATGACATCTTCGGAACTATAGCCAGCAGCCAGCCGGACTGTTACTGAACTGGCGACCTGGTAAACAAACAAAAAGCGGGGAAACTCCCCGCGTTGAAAAAATCCTGCAGATTAAGCCGGCTCAGTGGAAATCGATACTCCCGATATCTCTGGCCTTGATCTGAAAGGCACCAAATCCGGTCGAACCGTAAAACCGTTCCCGGGAACGGATCGTCAGGGCTATGACCGCTCCGGACGTGAGCTTGGCGTCAACCTTGATATCTTCACCCTTGAGTTCCCCGAATACAAGTCTGTCTAGCTCCGGAAAAGGGATCGTCAGTTTGCCCTGCCCCCGCCATGCATCCAGGTAAGTTTTACCATCCATGGAAAACTGGCTGAGGCTGGTCGTAGTACCGTCGCGATCTTTGATATCAACCTGAATAGGCACATCCGTTTCCGGAACAGTGCCTTCAGGTTGTCCGCCGAGTCCGCCCATACCCATGCAAGACATCACAACGGCCGTCAACAAGATGAAAATCAATCCACGCTTCATACCCACCTCATCAGTTTGCGAAATAACAGGTATTTTAGCACGGTCCAGCAGTCCGTTCAATGGCCAAACAAAAGCTTTCAGCGCTTCAGGTTCCAGTCCGGATGACCGAATTTTTCATCGCACAATCTTCCGGCTTGCCGTTGTTCCACTGCAGTCGGTTCAGAGTGTACCCACTCAACGTGAAGATGTTCAGAGAACACCTCCGCCAATAACTTTTCAACGTCAGAAATGACAAGAGGCCTGGGACTCCACTGGTTCAACCATCCAACCTTGGCTAACGGGTCTACTGCTGCATTCTGCACATCAACCTTGAGGGCCCTGCCGAGTAACTCAAGGTCCATTGCAATGGGAATTGAGCCGTGCTGCAAGAATGTTTGTCCAAAGCGTTTCTGCGCACTACCGGCCACTTTGCAGCCATTGATGACCAGTTCATACTGTGACGGGGCCGTGAAACAAACAGCTTTCATGGAATTGCGATGGCCACCACGAGGTTTTCCGGGAACCAGTTCTGCTACAAAACCGAGCTGAACCAGGGTTTTCTGCAAAACCTCGGAAATGACCCGATAGCAGTCAAGGACAGAATTACCGAACAGGCCGGTATTAAGTGGAGCAATCACCGCATAGGTGACTTCGTGATCATGCAGGACTGCCCGTCCCCCGGTTGATCTTCGGACAACATCAAGTCCGGCCTGGCGACAGACATCCTGATCAATGTCTGTCATGATCGACTGGGCATAACCGAGGGTTACCGTGGCCGGCTGCCAGCGGTAGAAGCGCAGCACCGGCAAGGAGTCGCCACTGGCCACAGAATGCAGCAAGGCTTCGTCCAGAGCCATGTTCATGGCACCCGTCTGAAAGCCGGAGTCGATCAACCGCCATTTGTGCATAGAAGAAGCCTGCTATTCAGCTCGTTGTCAGGCAGACCTGATATCGTTGTAAAAGGCTTACTGCACAGCTACGATAAAGCAAGTCAAGGAGAACCTGGCCTGCCTCTCCAGTCTTCGATCTGGAAACGAGCAATTTTTCGCAAGGTCAAGGAAATCAAGGATGTGAGCGGAGGCGTAGTCCTTTACCCCGCACAATCACATCCGCCGATTGACGCAGAGATTGCGGAAAAGGGCCGTTTCCGGACGAAACTATCTAGTACCCAGTAACCCATAAACTTTCGCATCTTGCTGGTTCTTTGCCGTGTCAGCGGCGTTACGACTTCAGCTGAGTAGCTACGGCTGGGCAGCTGAAGTCGCGTCTTGCTGACCCGCCAAATCCCTGCGCAATCTTGCGAAATCCTATGAGTTACAGGGCACTAGAGCTTCAAGCGTTCTATGAAACCGGTGTCGATGTCACCTTCGATGAATTCTTTGTTGTGCATGATGCGTTGATGGAATTCAATCGTCGTCTTGATGCCGCCGATAATGAATTCATCAAGCGACCGGGCCATGCGTTTAATGGCTTCTTCGCGGGTATCGGCATGCACAATCAGTTTGGCAATCATTGAATCGTAATGAGGCAGGACAACATACTGGTCATAAACCGCACTGTCAATGCGTACCCCCAGCCCGCCTGGCGGATGATAGCCTTCAATCTTGCCGGGGCAGGGCGTGAATTTGACCGGGTCTTCTGCGTTGATGCGGCATTCGATGGAGTGCCCATTGATCTTGATGTCCTTCTGTTTGTAGCGCAGAGGTTCACCGAAAGCTGAGCGAATCTGCTCCTTGATAATATCGACTCCGGTAATCATCTCAGTAACAGGGTGCTCAACCTGTACACGGGTATTCATTTCCATGAAATAGAATTTGCCCTTCTTATCGAGGAGAAACTCCATGGTCCCGACGCTGGTATATCCAATCGCTTTGGCCGCTTTGACGGCACATTTGCAGAGTTCTTTGCGTTGCGCCTCTGAAATCACCGGGCAGGGAGCCTCTTCAATGAGTTTCTGATGGCGCCTTTGGATAGAACAGTCACGTTCGCCAAGGTGAATCACGTTGCCATGCTTGTCGGCCAGGATCTGGACTTCAACATGCCGCGGGTTCTCACAGAACTTCTCAATATACACCTCAGAGTTACTGAACGAGGCAGCCGCCTCGGCCCTGGCCATGGCGTACAAGTTCGGCAGGGATGCTGGGGAGTGAACGACTTTCATCCCCTTGCCGCCGCCACCTGCCGTCGCCTTGATAATCACCGGGAAACCGATCTCTGCTGCAATGCGCTGGGCCTCCTCAGCGGTCGGCACATTTTCCTTGGTACCAGGCAGTATCGGCACGCCGGATTTTATCACCGACTGGCGAGCAGCGATCTTGTCACCCATCAGCCGGATATTCTCTGGCGTCGGGCCGATAAAGTTCAGACCGCACTGTTGACAGATTTCAGCGAATTCGGCATTCTCGGCAAGAAACCCGTAACCGGGATGGATGGCTTCTGCATCCGTCACCTCGGCGGCGCTGATGATCGCCTTCATGTTGAGGTAACTTTGGCTGCTCGGTGCTCTGCCGATACAGATGCTTTCGTCGGCAATCTTGGTATGCAGGGCGTCGGCGTCGGCATCGGAATGCACTGCAACGGTCAAAATGCCCATCTCTTTACAGGCTCGGATGATGCGCAGGGCAATTTCGCCGCGATTGGCGATCAGGATTTTACGAAACATGGATGCTCCTTTGTGACCAGCTGCCGATCGTACTGTCAGGGCTGAAGCGAAAAACGGGTTGTTTGAGACCCGACTTTAAAGGTTGCGAAGAATAGCCAGAGCTACCGATCGAACAGCCTCTGAGATATGGGCCAAACGAACGGATCTGCAGCCAGTTCATTGATAGTGCGACAGGCTGTTAAAGGCGTTCTATCCTGAAGAGCGGTTCACCAAATTCGACCGGGGCAGCATCATCCTTTAAAACTTCAATGATTCTGCATCTGAACTCGGCTTCAATTTCGTTAAAAAGCTTCATCGCTTCCACCAGGCAGACAGCCTGACCGGCTTCGACCACATCACCGACTTTAACGAAATTGTCCGCCTCAGGGCTTGGTTTGCTATAGAAACTGCCGACAATCGGAGAATTGATCGTTACATATTTGTCTTCCACAGCCTTGGCAGCCACTGCAGTCGCAGAGGGCGCAGCTGGCGAGACCGGCGCAGACGCAGGCGCAGCAGCAGGGGCAAGCGGTGCCGCGAATTGCACATATTCCTTGTCCGGACCGCGCTTGATGACAATTTTCTCTTCAGCGTTTTCCATTTCAAATTCAGTGATATCAGTGTCGGTTATGATTTTTACCAACGCTTTCAAATCCTTGATATCCATCGGTGCTCCTCCCTTATCACCGGCGCTGTGCGACCAGACCGGGCTGCATGTTGCATCAGTTTAACAGAATGTTGCGAAACATCTTGGGGATTTTTGTCAAGGTCTGGTGACCTTCTGGCGTCACCAGGACCATATCTTCTATCCTCACACCGCCGACACCCGGCACATAAATACCGGGTTCAATAGTAAAGACCATGCCTGCTTCAGCAATAGCCGTGCTGCGTGGCGACAGAGTCGGAGCTTCATGGATCTCCAGGCCGACACCGTGTCCCAGCCCGTGGCCGAAATAATCACCGTAACCGCAGGCTTCGATATGATCCCGGGCAAGCCGATCGAGTTCCTTTAAAGGCAGGCCAGGGGCAACGGCCGCCAGTGCACGATCATGGGCTTCGAGAACCGTAGCAAAAAGGGCTTGCATTTCGTCGGAGACTTGGCCAAGGGCCAGGGTGACCGTTTCATCAGAATGGTAACCTCGCAAACGACAGCCAAAGTCGATGGTCACCAGCTCACCCTCGACGAGCAGCTTATCGCTTGCGACCCCGTGAGGCATAGCGCCGCGCAATCCAGAGGCGACAATGATGTCGAAGGCCTTCTCCTCGGCTCCCAGCTTTCTTAAGGCAAATTCAAGGGCCAGGGCGATTTCCTTTTCCCTGATCCCGGGCCTGATCAGCTTTTCAATGTCTGCCAGGCCGGCAACATTCAGGTCAGCAGCACTGGCGATAGCATTGATTTCATCTGCGGCTTTATGCAGTCGCAAACGTTGCAGTTCATCCTTGAAATGAAACCACAGCCATTGGGGGTCGCCCTGTTTTTGCAATCCCGAAACGATACCGAAGGCAAGGCCAGCCTCAAAACCGATCCGCCTTACGCCGAAGGAACGCAGCTGGTCAACGACGCCATCGGTCTGGATCTTGTACTCTATGATGCGATCAGCCGAAACCTCTTCAACAGCCTGAGTGGTATAGCGCGAATCGGTCATAAAGACAAGGCGATCCACTGTGACCAGCACAACGCCATCACTTCCGGAGAAACCACATAAATAGCGGATATTTTCGGGTTGACAGAAGATCAGAACATCCAGGTCTAACTTCGACAGGAGCCTGACAACCTTCTGCCTGCGCTGGGGATAGGTCATGGTAGAAGAGAACAATTACGCAAGATGGGCGATCAAGCCGCGTAACGCAAGCAGATAGCTCATGGAACCGAAGCCAGCGATCTGCCCGACAACCACACCAGCGACATAGGAATGCTGGCGAAACGACTCGCGTGCGTGAATGTTGGACAGATGAGCTTCAACGACAGGAAGGTCAACGGCAGAGATGGCATCACGCAACGCCACGCTGGTGTGCGTCAGCCCCCCCGGATTAATGATGATGCCGGCAAAACCATCGCCACGAGCGGCCTGAATGCGATCGATCAGGTCTCCTTCATGGTTGGACTGAAAGGTTTCGACAGCAGCGGCAAGCTCCTCCGCAAGCAGTGACAGGGCCTGATTGATATCGGCAAGCGTTTGCCGGCCGTAAACGTCAGGCTCTCTCTGGCCAAGCAGGTTCAGGTTGGGCCCGTGCAATACCAGGATGCGCATCGACATATCAGTTCAACGCCTCAAGCAGATGAAAGCCCTCGCGGGTCAGAAGATAGCGCCCCTTGCCGAAGTTGCCATCGTGGCTGATGATCAATGCTACGAAATATTCGGCATTGAGCATACGGATGACAATGATGAAACGATCGGTACGGATGGAAATTTCTTGCATTTCGCCAAGGTTCAATATCTCTGCCGTCTTGCGTATCTCTTTCAAGACGTTCGAGTATTCGACGACCACCATATTCAGGTCGATTTCCTCATCGGGAGAGAAGAATTGATCGATGGCGATGCCATCGTATCCCATCAGAACAGCACCGATGGCACCCGCGGTTTCTTCAACAATCCGTTGCAGAATTTTGCTAAACATTTGCCCTCCCCTGTTGAATTGCAGTCAACCAGCGCTTTAGCACAGCCAGGGGTGATCGATCACCAGCGACATTATGAAGTTCTGCAGAGACTGCCGGCGTTGCCGTCAACTCTTCCGCCTCGGCTATGGTTGGTGGCGCGAATGGAGCAGCGGGTACTGAGGCCTTTGCGTTGAACGATCGATCGGTTTTCTCGCTGACCGGCTCCTGCAATTGCATGAGTCGTTCACGCGCCGCATCGTTATCCGGGTTCTGCTCAAGAATATCCTGGTATGTCCTGATGGCGTTGGCCAGCAATCCCTGCCTTGCGTAGATTTCTGCCAACGTTGCCGTAGCAATAGGCTGTACCGGTTCTTCAGCGGTTGCTTTCCGGCGCGAGACAATTTTCTCAAATTGTGAGGACTGCTTGATTTCAGCCCATGGCCTGGGCAGGTCCAGGGCGCTCAGCATGTCCGTTATTTTTTCATCGTCAGGGTGAAATTCCTGAGCTTGCAGCAGGATCTTGCGGGCTGAATCACGTTCACCCCGAACCAGGTGCAGACGGGCCTGTCCTATCAGAGCGGCCTGACTTTGACGATCAATGCTGAGAGCCCTGGCATATGCACTCATGGCTTCATCGATGCGCCCCATCTGGCCGAGGATACGCCCCATAATGGAGAAGCCCGGGCTGAAATGCGGCAGCATGGTCGTCCCCAGACGTGCGGCCTCCAAAGCATCGTCGAGCAAGCCGATCTGGCGATAGGCTTCTGCCAGAGGGACGAACGCGGTAGAACTCGGATCCTTGGCAAAGATCTGCAGATAGCTGCCGATTCTGCCAATCAGGCTTCCTCCACTTTTTGCCGGGTTCATTTTCCCTCTTTCACATTCAGGTTAGCAATTCGCCCAGCATCTTATCGAGATCAGTGATCTGATGCATTTCCGCAGAACCTATCCCATGATTTAAAACGACCCTCACCACACCATCTTTGACTTTCTTGTCGCGTTGCATCACCTTGAGATAATCCGCAACCGGGAAGTCAGGAGGCGTTACGGGCAGGTCAAAGGAGGTCAGAAGTGCGACGATTCTGTCAACATCAGCTGCTGAGCACAGGTTGATTCTCCGGGAAATGCGCGAGGCCAGAACCATCCCGATTGCAACCGCTTCTCCATGTTTGACTACGCCATAGCCTGCAAGTGTTTCGACGGCATGACCGAAGGTGTGTCCCAGGTTAAGGATGACCCGGACCCCCTGCTCTTTTTCGTCATTTTCTACAACATTCGCCTTGATTTGGCAAGATTTCATTACAGCATAGGCAAGCGCTTCGGCAGAGCGATCAGCAAGCGACTCGCGATGATCTTCCAGCCATGCGAAAAAATTCTGATCGCTTATGATGCCATATTTAATAACTTCTGCCAGACCTGATGCGAATTCCCTCTCTGACAGGGTCTCCAGAGCCGTGACGTCTATATGGACATGCCGGGGTTGATAAAAAGCTCCGATCAGGTTCTTCCCCTGCGGATGATTAACCCCGGTTTTGCCGCCAACCGAGCTGTCAACCTGGGACAGGAGCGTTGTCGGGATCTGCACAAAGGGGATACCGCGCAAAAAGGTTGCGGCAGCGAAGCCTGCCAGGTCGCCAATCACACCACCGCCCAGCGCAATCAGTCCACTGTAGCGATCAAACTGTCTCTCTATCAGTACATCATAGATGTTCTCAAGGGTTTCGAGGGTTTTGTACTCTTCACCGTCCGGAACCCTTATCACGCTGACCTGCCGTCCGGAGGCAACCAGTGCCTCCACCAGTTGATCACAGTACAGATCACCAACCCTGGGGTTGGTCACAATGGCCACCTTGCCGGGGAAGTCGACCTCGTTCAGGGCGGTGCCCAGCTCCGGGAAAATTTTCTTCCCGATCCAGATCGGATAACTGCGTTCACCGAGGCCGACATGTATTTTTTCAATCATGCGTAAAAACTTTCTGCTTCAGGCAAGAAGTTCAGGACAGGCAATCTGGCTGTGATGCCATAGGCGCAGACCAGCGTATTGGCCAATGCCCGCCGGATGGACACACTCTAACGCATCCGGTTCCCTCGACACAAGGTTGTCTTGTGGCAGCAGGGGATTATCCTGCCAGGGTGGACAGGGGCTGCAAAAACGAATAACGACGCTGGATCGACTTCAACAACACCCGGTGGCCTCATTCAAGTCTGGACGGCAAGACCACCGATGAGGCATATTGGCAAAATCCCCGGCCCGGTTACGCCGGCCCGGCACTCAGACTGGCGGCATAACCTTAAAGGCTTTCCACCTTATTCCCGCCGCTAATCTGTCCGAGCATCGCTGCCAACTCACAATTCAACAGGGTAGCAATTCGCACTATGCAAAAACTTTTGTTTTCCCTGGTCCTTATCATTTCCGGTTTGATCTGCGGCTACATTCTGCAGCGGATCATCCGCCAGAAAAGTGCTCAAAGCCATCTGCTGCTGCCGCGCCTGCGTAAATTCCTGCAAAAGCTCAGCATGCTCGGCATAATGCCGATCTCTTTTGTCGGCGCCCTCTGGATCGTTCCTTTCAACGATTTGCGCCTCGCACTTGTGCCGCTTTTGGGTTCCTGCCTGATGCTGCTGGGCGGGGTTCTCGGCTTGGGTGCAGCCATGATTCTGCACAAGCGTGGATCTCAGAAAAGCGTGCTGTTCTGCTGCGGTTGTTTCAGCAATATCGGTTCATTGGGCGGCTTGACCAGTTTCGTTTTTTTCGGCGAGACCGGCTTTGCCATGCTCGCACTCTATAAGATTTTCGAAGAGATCATCTACTTCAGCATCGGATTTCCGATTGCCCGTTTCCTGAAGTCGGCAGATAACGATCTGCATATAAAGAGCCGCATGGCTGAGCTGTGCAAAGATCCCTTTTTCCTGGTTGCCACAGGATCCTTCCTCTTCGGACTCTGCCTCAACCTGTCAGGTGTTGTCCGCCCCGTTTTTTACGAGGCTCTCAACAGTGTCTTCATTCCGATCGGGATTTTCCTGATTCTCGTGTCCGTCGGTCTCAGCATGCGTTTTTCCAGTGTTCGCAGCCATCTGACTGAAGGTGCTGCGATTTCCCTTATCAAGTTCATCATCCTCCCCTTGATCGCTGGAATTGCTGCTTACCTGCTCGGCCTGCACAGAATACAGGAGGGGCTGCCGCTGAAGATCGTTCTCATAGGGGCCTCAATGCCCGTAGCCTTCAACGCCCTGGTGGCGGCCTCGGTCTACGATCTCGACCTCGATCTCGCCAATTCCTGCTGGCTGATCACCACTTGCGCACTGGTGATCGTTCTGCCCTGGCTCTATTTCCTGTTCTCGTTATTCTGACAGCAGGACATGGAATGGAGAGACACCGCCGAGGGCTTTTGACAGGGGGTTCCAAGGCTCCCGCCCCGGTTGATCAGCATCGCAGTGCTGTGAGGGTATTCAGGAGTGCAGCTTCCGGAACCTGGTCCGTGACAAAAACATCACCGATGCTTCTGATCAGGACATAACGGAGTTTCCCCGCCTTTTTCTTTTTGTCGCTGCTCATGGCCTGGATCAGCTGTTCGGGGCGCAGATTGGCCGGAATCCTGATTGGCAACCCGGTTTCGGAGAGAACCGACTCGACCCGTTCCTGCAGTTGATTGGTACAAAATCCCAGGTTATGCGAAAGGTGGATCGCCGCAACCATCCCCATGGCCACGGCTTCACCATGACGGATTTCATGACGGCTGAGCCGCTCGATGGCATTGGCGAAGGTGTGGCCGAAATTCAGGACTGCTCTTCGTCCCTGATCGTAGGGGTCTTCCTGGATGATATTGATTTTAACCTGGATGGCCTGCGCGACCAGAGCCTGCAGCTGCGGCGCCTGCTGCTGCAGCTCTCCCGCGGCATGGATCCGGTTTCCCGACTCGATTTTCTGCAACAGGTCCGAGTCGGCGATCAGGCTGTGCTTGATCACTTCCGCCATGCCGGACGCGAATGCCCGGGGCGGCATACTCTGCAGCGTTGCAACATCAGCAATAACAATTTTCGGTTGCTTGAATGCACCGATCAAATTCTTCCCTTGCGGCAGATCAACACCGACCTTGCCACCGATGCTTGTATCGACCATGGCCAGCAAGCTCGTAGGACACTGCACGCAGTCCACACCACGCATGTATGTGGCCGCAACGAAACCGGCCAGTTCACTGATAACCGTACCACCGAGCGCGATAATGGTTCCGCTGCGATCAAAATCGGCGTCGAGCAGCTGTTCATAGATCGACTGGGCGGTTGCCAGGGTTTTATGCTGACGGCCGGGAGGAACGGCAATGACCGTATCGATCATGCCACAGCTCTGTGCATAAAGCGGAGCAACAGATTCATCGGTAATAATAACAGCGGGGCCGTCGATCTTGGCCAGGCTGGTGACAAACGGCAGGATACCGTTGCCGACGATGAATTCATAATCAAGGGTCGGGGCGGAAATCTCGAGGCGGACATCACGTTTACCCTGGATAAACTCGGCAAGTTCTCCGGCAATCACCACGGGCAGTTTTTCCGTTGTTTCCAGCTGTGAGAATCGCTTGTAGCCCTTTTCCCGCTGCTGCAGCAGTTCAACGATATGTTCCAGGGGATTGGAAACCTGTAATAGCGGCCGAACGTTACCGTCCCTGGCAACCCGCTGAAGGATTTCTTCCGGGGTCGCCACCAGGCAAAAGATCCGTCCCTTTTTGTTTAAAGCAGCGGCATTGACCGGATCCAGCATCATGCGACCGCCGGTCGAAATGACCAGCCCTTCTCGGTGAGCCAGTTCCTGGGCAAGCTCCGCTTCCAGTTTACGAAAAGCCGCCTCGCCTTGTACCCGGAAAAACTCGGCGATGGTACACCCTGTCTGGTCCTCGATCAGTTGATCAGTGTCGATAAACTCGTAGTTCAGCTTCTCCGCCACAAGACGGCCAATGGTTGTTTTCCCGGTACCCATAAAACCGGTTAAGATGATGTTAGTTCTGGCCATAGTGAGCAACTCGTCAAGGTGAACAGGTGAGGAGCGTGTCGTGAGGTGGGTAACAGAAAAGGACAGGGATTCCCTGTCCTTTTCCGCGCCACTATTTAAGGAAGCTCTTACGGTGCAACAATGCGCGGCGTGATAAAGATCAGCAGCTCGCGGCGTTCACGGCTCTTGGTCGTGGACTTGAAGAGTTGCCCCATAACAGGGATATCCATCAGTATCGGAACGCCTGAGGCACCATCTGTTTCACTCTCGACAAAGATACCGCCAATCACCGTAGTCGAACCATCGTGAACCAGAACCTTGGTTTTCGCCTCTTTCTTCTCGATAGACACAGCATTCCCCGTCGAGGTCGGAACAATGCTGCCGGGGGCACTGTTGCTGGCTTCTATGGTCAGTATGACGCTGCCATCCGGGTTGATCTCGGGGGTCACGTTCAGTTTCAATACGGCATCGATAAATTCCGTGTTTGCTCCTGCATCGGTTGTTGTGGAATACGGGATCTGCGTTCCCTGGCTGATCTCAGCCGGCTCGCCGTTAAGGGTTGTAATCCTCGGAGTCGAAATAATCCTGCCTTGGCCGTTGTTCTCCAGGGCAGAAAGACGCAGGTCGAGGTTGAGCGCATCATCCAAGTCACCAAATGAGAACATGGAGGAGAACCCGGACGCGGCCGGATTGGTGGACGCTATCAAAAATTGTCCCCCAAGGCCGATCTGACCGGAAGCGTCACCACCATCTGCGGAATTCCGGTCGTTGTCGTAATCAAAATTCCATTTAACCCCAAGGTCGCGGGTAAAAGAGGTCTGTGCCTCGACAATGCGTGCTTCGATCATGACCTGCCGTTCCGGCAAGTCGATCTGGGCGATCGTCTCGCGCATCTGCTGAAGGACTTCTTCGACATCACGGACAATAAGCTGCTTGTTGCGTGAATCCGCAATAATGGAACCGCGATCTGATTTGATATCGGTAAGGAAGCCTTTCATGATATCAACCGAAGCATAGCTGATCGGGAAGGTTGTCGTGACCAACACACCCTCTTCAATCGCCACCTGCTGATCTTTCATGCTGGCCTGCTCAATTTCCCTGATCTTATCCCTGGGCAGGATGCGCAACACGTTGCCCTGTTGTATTTTCCCAAGACTGGCGGTCTCCAGCACCAGGTCAAGAGCCTGGTCCCAGGGAACATCAATCAGGCGGAGGGTAACGGTACCCTGTACATCACTGCTCGCCAGGATGTTCAGGCCGCTGACCTCACCAATCAGCTGCAGAATATTGCGAACGTTTGCCGAATCAAACACCAGGGTGATCTTTTCACCGGTATAACGTGCAGCCTCGGCGGACATAGTTTCGGCAGTGAAGGTTGACGCAGTCGCTGTCATAAGAGATTGGTTCGTAAGCGGAATTGTTGACAGCCTGGCTGATGGTGCCAGAACTTCTCGCTGGCTGACGGCAGGTGGAGCCGACTCGGCGTAGGCGCCATCGTCTACCACCAGGCGAATTGTGGACCCGTTCTGTTCGAGCGCATAGGCAACCGGACCTTTGAGATTAACGGCAATGCGCACATTCTGATGTACGTCATCAGTCACGGTGTAGGGTGTTACAGAGGTAACGGCACTGGGAAAGGCGGAAGCATCGATGGTTCTGCGCAGGAAACGGGAGATCGAAGTGTTGACGATTTCAAAGCGCACCAGGTTGCCTTCTTTAACAGGGCCGAGCACCCTGGCCGCCCCGGAGAGTGAAACCATTATGACACTCCGGCCGTTTTCGTTGGCAAAATCAATGGCGTCAACGCTGACAGGCCCCTTTGATCTGGCCGCGGCCACGACAGGTGCTGGAGCAGCAGGTTTTGCCGGGCTCGCTGCAGAGGCAGGGCTGGCCGTTGCCCGGGCTGGCTTCACATCGCCCCAGGAGACGATGACATCAGTGGCCTGCCCTTCAACCAGGTGCTCCGGCAGAACATTGCCAGTTGCATCAAAAACCAGGCGGGTCTTGTCATTATAAGTTCCGATACGCACCTGCTTAAACCCGGCAGCAGCCGAGAATGAACGTTCTTGAAAAGCAGGTGTCAAACCGTAAAGGTCGACAACCAGCCGGGGGGGATTGCCGAGAGTGTAGTATTGGAACTTGCCTGGCTTGCCATTCGTTTCCAGAACGGCCCGACCTGGTGAGACGTTGACGTTGCGCAGCAAGCTTGCTTCTTGAGTCGCATCAACCGGTATACGCGCAGCAGCTTCAGCGGCAGTCGCCATGACAGCGGTGTCTTTGACTGTCGCTGCTGGGTCAGCTGACTTCGCAGCATCAGCGGCAAACACGATGCGGAATTCCTTGCCTTCCAGGTTGACCTTGTATTCAGTCCCTTGAGCCAGAAGGATTTCGACCCGGCTCAGCTGGCCGGAGGACAGGGCAAAACCGGCGACCTTAACCTGCTGTATCGCACCTTGATCGACAGCAATTGATTCAGCGATGTCGCCCAATTCCATACCGGGGAAATCGATCACAACCCTGGTCGGTTCAAAGGAGTCATAAACGGTATACCGGTAGCCAACCGGCTGGGCTGTTTTAATAAGAACCGTAGGTGTCGCCGCGCCAGAGTCTACAGAGACTGAAATCAGTTTATTGGCGTCATCAGCACCCCATGCCAGCCCATTTACCAACAGGAAGCTAACCAGGCTACAAAAGAGGTACTGCCAAAAACGGGCCATTCTGCTAACCCTCCGTTGATTAAACATGATATTCACCCCGCGCATTGATTAGACTCCTTCCCGCTTGGGAACAGCAATTTCCTGAATATTTTCAATGACATTGCCAGAAAAATCGTAATATTTCTCCTGCACAAGAATAACGCTGCCGCTGATTTTTGTAACAACGCCATTGTTCTTGCCGATCTTGACACCTTTGGCGAGGACATAAGATTTTCCATCAGGCGCAACGACCATGGCTTTTGGTGCACCTTTGCCGACGATAACCCCGACCAGCCGGAATTGTGTCAGGTCGTAGGTCTGCAGAGGCGTAAGCGGCTCAGTGGTGACAGCAAAAGGACTTCTGATCTTGGATAAAGGCACAAAAGGATCACGCCGGCCTTCCGTAACATAGAGGAAGTCCGCCACCTCCTTTTCCTGTTTCATTGCTGGAGCAGGAACCGGAGTTGCAAGAGGAGTCTGAACTGCAACCGATTGTTGAGGCTGCGGTGCCGGGGAAGGTTCCTCCGTACAGCCGAACAGGCCGGCGAAGATGAAAGCACCACAGATCAGGCATACATACCAACGTGTCATCTCAAACCATCCTTATTGTTCGACAAAACGGAACGTGGTCACATTACACTTGATCCTCAGGACAGCAGTACGGCCATCGACTCTGGCACCGGACAGGTTCAGATCGCTGAGGTTGACGATGCGCGACAGCTTGCCGACAGCCTGGGCGAATTCGGCAATCTGGTGGTAGGTGCCGACCAGGTCAAGAGACACAGGCACTTCAGCATAGAAGCCCTTGTTGACTTCACCTCTCGGGGTGAAGTTGAGAACTTCCAGGTCATTATCTTTTGCGAGTGTCGCAATATTGGTCAGAAGCGTCGGGATTTCCTTCTTGTTGGGTAGTTGCGTCAGAGCCTCTTCAAGAAGCTTTTCCAGCTTGGCATATTCTTCTTTGAACTTCGGCAGATTGTCTGCGATCTGCTTCTTTTGAATCAATTCAGCATCCAGCTTCACAATCTGCTCATCCATCGCTGTCAGCTTTTCGTATTCCGGCATCCAGAGGAACCAGACAAACGCACCTATAATCACCACGACCAGAGCGACAAGGATCAGCGACCTCTGGTAAAGTGGCAATTTGAGAAGTTTTTCAACTTTTGGATTCATCGACTAACGTTCTCCCTGGATGTTAGGATCAGCGGATCCGGCAGCGACATTTTTTGTCAGGTTTTCTTGTTTTTTGTCTTGCACGTCAGGTCAAATTGCTGAAACTTGATATTTTCCTGGACAATTTGTCTGGTGACTTTAAGCTCCACCCCTTCAAAAAAGTCTGAGGCCTCAAGATTCTTCATGAACAGCGCCACAGTTTCCTCATTCACACCTATCCCGCTGATGTTTGCCTGATTCGTGCCCAGCGACAGGGTTGTCAACCACAACTTATCGGGAAGGGCCTCATACAGTGCATCCAGCAGGTACAGGGGACCGATTCTGGCAGCTTTAAGATCGTCCAGAACATCCAGCTTGGCGCGCAACGCCTGCTGGCGCTTCTTGAACTCATTGACCTCACCGATCTTTTTCATCAGCTGGGAGATTTCAGCCTGTTTCTGGTCAATCCGCGCCTGCCTCTCCTCAATCTGGCCACCGATATGGATATAGGCTGCAACACAGATCCCTGCAGTAAGGATCAATGCCAGAACGAGAACCGTGATCTGGTTCTGCAGCATCTCTTTCTTTTGCGCAGCCTTTACGGGCAGAAGGTTTATGCGGATCATCTGTCTCCCATCCTTCTCATGGCCAGGCCGGTAGCTACAGTATAGACAGGGCCCATAGCCTGCAGGTATTCAAGGTCAAAATCTTTTTCACTGAAAGCAATCTGCCGCCAGGGATCGATAACATGGACTTCAACACCAAGCCGGTTTTCCAGCGACGTCCTGACCGCTGGAATGCAGGAAACGCCACCGGTAATAAACACTTTCTGCACCTTCTCATCGGAAGAGGTTGCCGAGAAGAAGTCAAGGGAACGCTGCACCTCCTGGGTTAAGCTCTCCGTCGCATCTTCCATGACATCGGCAACAGCCTCGGCGCTTACATCGGCGAGCTCACCGCCGAGCTTGACGGTTTCGGCCTCTTCATAGTTCAGGCCCAGGCGCTTCTGGATCTCTTCATTGTAGGCGCTGCCACCCACCTGGATATCCCGGGTGAAAACCGACATGCCGCCACGCAGCACATTAACGTTCATGGAGCTCGCGCCCATATCGATCAGGGCCACGATTTCATTTTCGTTTGTACCATAACCGACTTCATAGACATTCTCGACGGCAAAACAGTCGATGTCAACGACCTGGGGGTTCAGGCCACACTCCTTGAAAAGCGAGACGTAATCGTTGACAAATTCTTTTTTCGCCGCTACCAGGATAACATTCATCAAGGAGGAATCATGCGCGTCGGGCCCAAGAATCTGGAAATCGAGGTTAACTTCAGAGATTTCGAAGGGGATGTATTGTTCAGCTTCCCACTGAATAGACGCCTCTATTTCCTCTTCAGTCATGATCGGCAGTTGAATCTTGCGGATGATGACCGAATGCCCGGAAATGGAAGTAGCGACATTTTTTGTCTTGATCTTCTGGCTTTCCACCAGACCCTTGACAATAGAGACTATGGTACGCGAGTCCATAATCGCGTTATCAACGATAGCTTCAGAAGGCAGCATGGCCATGCCAAGGCCGGCTAACTGGTATCCCCCCTTAGCCTCCTTGAGATGGACAATCTTCACCGAACTGGAGCCGAGATCGATGCCAATCACGTCTTTTTTCTTTTGGAATAACATGTGTGCCCCTGGCTAAACCGCTAACAGATAAGAACAGCTCAAAAAAATCTGTTCACCGAACAACCATCTTCACGAGCAAGCAACGTACCAACAATTACTCATCACCAGGAAAAACTTCGTTGCGATCGGTCAGTTTGAGGCCGAGGGCAAGAATGATCTTGCGTTTGGTCGACATACGGCACTCAGCGCCACTTTCGAGGCGATCGACAGTCACCGGTGAGACGCCGGCCTTACGGGCCAGCTCAGCCTTGCTCATTAACTGGGCTTCACGAATTTCTCTAATTTGGTTTTTTATTTGTGTTGTCATGGGCTACCTATTTGTTATTGTGACCTTAATTATATTAAGTTAGGCACAATTATAGGTATATTAAAACAATTGTCAACCAATTATATCTATATGAAAGCCAAACAGACGTGGTGAAGGGCGCAAATGACTAGGTTCAGCACAATATCAAGGGTCATAAGAGCAGACAACCACTATATAAAGTGTAATTTTTTTTACAGAATTATACAAACAATTAAGTTTTTTAAACAAAAAAATGCTGTTTTACCAGAGATGCACTCGCAAAAACTCGCAAGAACTCAGAGATGACTATGCAAAAATTTCGTCCTGCAAGGCCTGGTGGTTTTTCAGGGACGAAGGCATACATCAGGTATGTCGAGGTCCTTAAAAAACGCCGTAACGCCATAGGGCGGACTTTTTGCGACGCCATCACCAGAAGGAAAACCACAATTGCTGCAGCATTCGAGCATACCAGCGCATGATCGGATCGAGGTGCTGGACAAAGAAGAGATGGATCAAGGCTGCAGCAGAAAGGAAGGGGCCAAACGGCACAGCAAGCTTGCCATCGGCTTTCTTGATCAGCATCAGGGGAATCCCGACCAGCGTTCCCAGCAGCGAGCCGATAAAGATGATCGGGAAGATCGCACTCCAGCCGAGAAAGGCGCCCAGCATGGCCAGCAGCTTGACATCACCAAAACCCATCCCCTCTTTCCTGGTCAGCAGTTCATAACCGAGGGCGATGGTCAGCAGCGAACCGCCACCGAGCAGAATGCCAAGCAGCGAATCCTGCCAGGAAACCCAGGGAACGAGAAACGAGCAGAGGAAACCAATGGGAATCCCGGGCAGGCTGATGACGTCGGGGATGATCTGGTGATCCAGATCGATAAAGGTGATCACCACCAGCACCGCGACCAGCAGCAGAATGACGGGAGTGACTGGGTGAAACGCGAAGCGGTAGAAGAACAGGGCAAAGAGCACGCCGGTCAGGGCTTCGACCAGGGGGTAGCGTACCGAGAATGGCGCAGCGCAGGTGGCGCACCGCCCCTTGAGCAGTATCCAGCTAAGGATCGGCAGGTTGTGGTACCAGGCGATCGGCGTTTCGCACTGCGGACAGCGTGAGCGCGGCCTGACGATCGACAGTCCTGCCGGGATGCGGTAGATGCAGACATTGAGGAAAGAGCCGATGATTGAGCCCAGAATGAACGTTGCCCCGAGCATAAACCAGTATTCAAACGTCATCGCAGTCCACCTCACCAGGCTTCATGTTTCGCGCAGCCACAAAAACCTCATCGACAGAAATATCCTGGATGCACTTTGCCCCTATGGGACAAGGCGGTGTCGTTCCAAACCTGGTGCAGGGAGAGCATGGGAGGTTATGATTGATGACAACATGCTGTTCGCCACGCGGCGCCCACTTGGCAGCGATGCCCGGGCCGAACAGGGAAACGGTCGGTGTTCCCAGGCCAACCCCAAGATGCAACACGCCGGAATCGCCACTGACCAGAAGTTGTGCTCTGTGCAGGACACCAGCGGTTTCACATAAAGAGGTTTTCCCGGTGAGGTTCAAAGCACCGAGGTCATGCGCAATCGCACTCCCCGCAGCAATGTCCTGCTTGCCACCCGCAACAACAACGGCAAGCCCCTCGTCAATAAACCGGATCGCCAGTTGACGAAATTTCTCAAGGCCCCAACACCGCTCGGCAATGCTCGCACCGGGAAATAAAACGACAAAAGGTTTCTCCAGGAACGACCCGAGCAGGTTGTCGGCACTGACCTGATCAACGGCAGGAACGATCAGAAAAGGAAAGTGCAATGCTGCTGGCGGTTCTATCGCCAGAGGCTTCAGCAACGCCAGGAAACTGTTCAGCTCATAGCTGTCATGACTGTAGGCAACCGTGTGCGTGAACAACCGTTGCCGCTCATTGGTTGCATAACCGATCTTCAGCTGCGAGCGGGCGATGCGGGCCACCAGTGCGGAGAGGCGGTGCCACTGTTCGGTGTCAATGACCACATCATAGCTGCTTGCAAACGCCGCAAACAGCTCACGCGGAAGGTCGTAGCAGAGAACCCGGTCGATCCCCGGGCAGAGGGTGAAGGCACCGCGGTTGCGATGCTCGGCGAGCACCACAATGCGGGCCACGGGAAAGGCTTCACGGAGACGTCTGATCGCCGGGACCAGCAACACCGCGTCGCCGATGCCGCCAGGGCGGATCAGCAGCAGGCTGGCAACAGGCACAGGCAAAAGTTTCGGTTGTTGCGGGCGCGGCCACATGCGGACCAGCAGGGAGCCGATGATGCCATCAAGCTTTTTCAGAAACATTACATTCAAGATTGAGGCACTCGCAAATACTCATGGAATGGTGACGCCATCATCCTTGCTGCGTGTTAAAAACACATTTGTGAATCTGGCGGTAATAAACTTCGAAATCAGCAAGGGGATGTTTATGCCCGAACCTCGCGAAGGTCGCGCCTGAAATCCACGATCAGGCGACGGAGACTTTTAACTCATAACCTGTTACAGGACCACCAACACAAGACCAGGTATATCTGCAAAATCCTTACCATTACGGGTCAGAAAAGTAAACCCGTGCTGTACCGCCTGACTCGCCAACCAGAGGTCCTGCACCCGCTGCCGATGGCCCTTGCCTTGCAACGTGAGGGCAGCGACCAACTCTCCAAAGGTAATGCCAGTTGCCGCATCGATCATCAAAAGAGGTTTGTGCTGCAGACGGCGCAAAGCGGACAGTCGCTTTTGCCGCACATCAGGATCCTTTGCGATCTCCGCGCCAAATTTCATTTCGGC
>JBPPMB010000065.1:0-22859 GCA_051305855.1 Desulfuromonadales bacterium | reverse complement strand
GGAGATGCCAACGTTTTTATCTTTCCCGACCTGCAATCCGGCAATATCGCCTACAAGCTGCTGCATAAACTGGGTGGCGCCGAGCAGATCGGCCCAATCCTCATGGGCATGAAAATGCCGGTCCATATTCTTCAGCGCGGTGATGCCGTAACCGAGATCATCAACATGGCGGCAGTTGCTGTCGTCGATGCTCAGGAATACGCGTTTAATAACAAGTGATGAACAATCCGTAACGCGGAACGACAAAACCTTTAAAGGGCAACCCACGGCGGGTTGCCCTTTAGTGTCTCACGCCACAAGCCTCAAGCCTCCAGCCTCCAGCCTCCAGACTCCAGCCTCCAACCTCCAGCCTCCAGCGTGTTTCCCATTTCCCGCAGTGGAAAGTCCTGTTAAAATTGCTTCTATTAATGTAACTATTCACTTGTAGTCCAAGGGTCGTCATCCCCGAGTGCTGTCGGGGATCCATGCTTTTAACTCTGCAAAATCTGGATTCCGGCTAAAATCATGCCGGAATGACGGCGACTTGAAGGATGAAATGCGATGAAATATCACAGTACCCGTGGCCAGGTTAAAAACATTCCCTTCAAACAGGCCGTGATGATGGGCCTGGCCGAGGATGGCGGTCTTTTGTTGCCGGAAACCATTCCCCGTCTTACGCCCGGAGATCTCGAGGCCCTGGCAAAACTGGCCTACCCGGAACTGGCCTTTCAGGTCATGAGCTATTTCATCGAGGACATCCCCGCCCTTGACCTGAAAGAGATGATCGACCGATCTTATGCGAGCTTCACCCACCGGGACATCACCCCGGTCGTGCATAAGGACGGCATCTTCATCCTCGAACTCTTTCACGGCCCCACCCTCGCCTTCAAGGATGTCGCCCTGCAGTTCCTGGGCAACCTGTTCGAATACCTGCTGGTCGAATCCGGCGAGCACATGAACATCCTTGGCGCCACTTCAGGGGACACCGGCAGTGCGGCCATTTACGGAGTGCGCGGCAAAAAGAACATCAATATCTTCATCCTTCACCCGCACAAAAAAGTCTCGCCGGTGCAGGAGCTGCAGATGACCACCGTCACCGATGCAAACGTTTTCAACCTTGCCATTCAAGGGACCTTCGACGACGGCCAACAGATTGTCAAAGAGATATTCGGCGACCTCGACTTCAAGAAACGCCATGCTCTCGGCGCCGTCAACTCCATCAACTGGGCGCGGGTCCTCGCCCAGATCGTCTACTACTTTTACGCATGGGGCCAGGTACGCAAACAGACCGGGGCAAGCAAAGTCTATTTTTCCGTTCCGACCGGCAACTTCGGCGACATTTTCGCCGGTTATATCGCCAGAAGAATGGGGCTGCCGATTGAAAAACTGGTGCTTGCCACCAACGCCAACAACATCCTGTCGCGCTTTGTCAATGCAGGTGACTACTCGATTGAAGACGTCCACCCCACCTTTTCACCTTCGATGGACATCCAGAATGCGAGCAACCTGGAGCGCTACCTTTTCTACCTGTTCAAAGAAGATTCCGGGCGGCTCGCAGCGGCCATGCAGGAGTTTGCCGATATGGGCCAGCTTTCATTCAGCACGTTACAACGAACCGAGATCAGCGAGGTTTTCCTCGCAGCGGCCGTTGACAACATGCAGACTCTCGCAACCATTCGCGAGTTCCATGCAGCCACAGGTTACGTGCTCGACCCGCACACCGCCACCGGCGTCAGGGTCGGCAAAGAACTCTGCGGTGGCGACTACCCGGTCATCTGCCTGGCCACAGCCCACCCGGCCAAGTTCCCCGATGCTGTCAATCAGGCTATCGGCCAGGACCCCGAGCGCCCGGCCAGCCTGGCAGGCCTTGAAGAGCGTGAAACACGCTGTGAGCTCATTGAAGCGCAAACAGCCAGGATAAAAACCTACCTGTCAGAGCAGGCATTATCCGTGACCGAAGCGCGGGACGCGTGACGTAAGGGGTGAAGAGAGCCGTCACTCCTCACTGATACAGGTGATTGTAAAAAGAGAAAGCCCCAGGTCACAGAACCCGGGGCTTTCACTTTTCACTTTTCACAGTTCGAGTTTCTTCAGCAGTCGAAGTAAAGCGCGAACTCAACCGGGGTCGGACGCATGCGCGTCACGTCAACTTCGGCTTCTCGCTTGTAGGAAATCCACATGTCGATGACGTCCTTGGTGAAGACATCGCCCTTGAGCAAAAAGTCGTGATCGATTTCCAGGGAATCGAGGGCCTCGTTCAGGGTTCCGGCAACGCTCGGGATATCCTTCAGCTCCTCCGGTGACAGCCCGTAGATGTCCTTGTCGAGAGGATCGCCCGGATTAATCTTGTTCTCGATGCCGTCGAGGCCGGCCATCAGCTGGGCGGCAAATGCCAGGTAGCCGTTGCAGCTCGGGTCAGGGGTACGATACTCGACGCGCTTTGATTTCGGGTTGTCGGTCACCGGGATGCGCAGCGAGGCGGAACGATTGCGGTTTGAGTAGGCCAGGTTGACCGGCGCTTCGTAGCCTGGCACCAGACGCTTGTAGGAGTTGGTGGTCGGGTTGGTGAAGGCACAGAGAGCCTTAGCGTGTTTCATGATGCCGCCGATGTAGTACATGGCCATCTTGGAGAGGCCACCGTAGCCGTTACCGGCAAACAGGTTCTTGCCGTCCTTCCAGATCGACTGGTGACAGTGCATGCCGGACCCGTTGTCACCGAAGATCGGTTTCGGCATGAAGGTGACCGTCTTGCCGTTCTGGATGGCGACGTTCTTGATGATGTACTTGAACCACTGCAGCGTGTCACCCATGTTCAGCAGCGAATCAAAACGCATGTCGATCTCGCACTGGCCGCCGGTGGCGACTTCGTGGTGAACGGCTTCGATGGTCATGCCGACGCTCTGCAAAACTTCAACCATCTCGTTGCGCAGGTCAACCATGGAGTCGGTCGGAGCGCAGGGAAAATAGCCTTCCTTGTGACGTGGCTTGTAGCCGAGGTTCGGGAATTCTTCCCGGCCGGTATTCCAGGTGCCTTCTATCGAGTCAACCGAGTAGAAAGACTCATTGGCGCTGGAAGCATAACGGACATCGTCGAAAATGAAGAATTCCGGCTCAGGCCCGAAGTAGGCTGTATCAGCAATGCCGGTGGACTTCAGGTAGGCTTCGGCTTTCTGGGCGATGAAACGCGGGTCGCGGGTGTAGCCTTCCTTGGTGATCGGATCGATGATGTTGCAGATCAGGCTGAGGGTCGAGATCTTGACGAAAGGATCGATCTTGGCCGTGCCCGGGTCTGGCATAATCAGCATGTCCGAGTTGTGAATCGGCTGCCAGCCGCGTATCGATGAGCCGTCAAAGCCGATCCCCTCATCAAAAGTGTCCTCGCTGAATTCGCCGATCGGCGTGGCAAAGTGCTGCCAGATACCGACGAAGTCGAGGAACTTGTAATCGACCATTTTGCAATTGTTATCCTGGGCAAACTTGACTACTTCCTGTGGGGTCATCGTTTCACTTCTCCTTTGAAATGGTCCTTATGATTTGCAACGACTCAGCAACATCGAGCTGAAAAATACCCGAAAAATTCTGTCTTCTGTCTTCTGTCTTCTGTCTTCTGTCTTCTGTCTTCTGTCTTCTGTCTTCTGTCCTTCTCAAAGAGCGTCATCACCCGTTTCACCTGTACGAATTCGAATCACTTCATCAACGGGAGTCACAAATATCTTGCCGTCGCCGATGCGCCCGGTTTTTGCAGCTTCACCGATCACTTCGACAACCTTAACGGCCATTTCATCGGACACAATGATTTCCATTTTAATCTTGGGGATAAAATCAACCACGTACTCTGCCCCACGATACAGTTCCGTGTGCCCTTTCTGGCGGCCAAAGCCCTTGACTTCACTGACCGTGATCCCCTGGATTCCGATCTCATTCAATGCTTCCTTCACCTCATCCAGCTTGAAGGGCTTAATGATGGCTTCAACTTTCCTCATAATGCGCTCCTCTATCAATGTAAATGTCAGCGGCCTGCCGTGCAGGACAACGAACAGCGACTCATCCCGAGCTTGAACCCTAGCATTAGCAAAATGCTTGCCTAAATGCGTGGCAGGCCGCCAAGCTAAATGCAACCGTCTGATTTTACTTGCTTATATCAGGAAAAATCAGGGTCAGCAGTAATAACTCGCGGTGCGCAGACCAGGGGAGTGCTCACAAACCAAGCATCGTCACGGGTCGCTGCTCATCTATTGAGCACCAGAAGGCTTCACCCCCGCTCTTTACCTGGCTCCAGTAAAGGCAAAAAGCTTTTCCTGAGTCGCCAGCATTGGTTCGAGAGGTTATCAATAAATCAGTGAGTTGTCCAATAAAGTCGGTTTCATGATATGCGGCTGTGCGCCGGGTCACTCATGCAGAGAGACTTCAGGATCGGGTGACAACGCCTTCAGCTTTGCCAGCCGCTGATCTTTTGCCAGGGCGCCGAGATCTTTAACCTCAGCATAGAATTTTTGCAGATCGGCATCGCCCTGGGCCAGCAGCGTCTGAAACGCCGGGACCAGATCATAGTAGGTCGCCATGGCAGACAAGCGCGCGTTGTTCAGTCCACGCTTCATCCAGGGGTCATAACCGGCATAACCGTCCCAGCTCTTCTTCAACTCCTCGTAGTCGACAAAAGCCTGTTGCAATATTGTTTTTTTGGCCGAGCGCTTCAGGTCATTCTCAAGCCTGGACGCATAGGTCTGGCCAAGCCGGGTGCGCACATCCGCAAGCAGTTGGTGAAATTCCGCTGTCCGGCTTTCGCGCTGCAGGTATTGTTGCCAGAGATCGTGTGAGCCGGAGTCCTGCAGCCAACGACGCAGGCCCTCTCTTTCCACAGTTTTGGCAAATGATTCATTAAAGGCAGTATCGTTCTGCACGTAGACGACCTGATGCGCCATTTCGTGAAACAAAAGGGCGGCAAGGCGCATGTCGTCATTGTTGAGAAATGTATTGAGAACCGGGTCATCAAACCAGTTGAGTGTCGAATAGGCCTGAACACCGTACACATCAACGTCAAACCCCCGGGCAGAGAAATCATCGGCCAGAGCGCGGGCTGATGCTTCTTCAAAATAGCCGCGGTAGGTGACGCATCCGGCAATCGGGAAGCACCACTGTTTCAGCTTCAGGGAGAATTCCGGCGCCACAACCAGGTTCCATACTGCGTAAGGGCGTTCCAGGTCAGAATAGTTTCGATAACTTCCCGTATCCGGCAAATCAAGGGCGCTTACGGCGAATTCTCGCAACCGGACGACTTTAGCCAGTTGCTCACGCACATTCTGCGGTTCGGTTTTTTCTGCAAGGATGGCATCGATAGGCCTGGCCCGCGACATCAGAGACCACTGGCCTCTGGCGCATTGCAGAAGGTAGTCACTCTCGCTGCACGCGCTCAGCAAAAGGACACAGAGGAGAAAAACGGCTGGAGAGGACAAACGTCGCATTATTGCATAGATCCATGGGCCGGGACAGGGTTGGGTTTATGATTCAGCGAGTCATGCACTCATCCGCGGGAGAGCCTGCGCTCGAATCCGATCAGCCAGTCTCCTCTGCAGACAAGAGCAATCGCGCCCTGTTCGCATCATATCATACCCCACATCACGTTTGACATCTGTCACCTCTTTCGAGAAGGCAGCGAGAACCTGTTTGCAACAATCGTCCAGACCTGGCGCATTTCCTTCACACCAAGCAACCAGAGACTGGCGGCATAAACCAGGCCGCCGGCCGCGACGGCAGCGCCAAGCAGTGCGAAACGCGCAGCAAAAGGGCCGGGAGTCAACCAATCGACCTGATCGATCAACAGGACGACCACCAATGTCATTAAACCCAGACCGGGGAGCATGCGGAGAAGCGTACGCCATATCAGCGCGAGATCCAGATCGCCCAGGCGGCGCGAAAGCAGCAGGGTCAGAACAACGGCATTGAAGACCGATGAGATGGTCAAGGCCAGGGCCAGCCCGGCATGCCCCATAATCTTCATGAGTATCACACCGGCAGCAACGTTGACCAGAAGCGTCCAGAAGGAAACCAGTACCGGAGTGCGAGTGTCCTGCATGGCGTAAAACGACGGCACGACAACGCGGCTGATGCCGACAAACAACAGACCAGGGGCATACCAGGCCAGGGCAAGAGCCGCCTGGGAGACATCAAAGGCGGTAAAGTTGCCACGCATGAAGAACAGGCTGTATACGGCCTGATTGCAAAGCACCAGGCCCAGAGCCGCGGGGATGGTGACAAGCAGGATCAGGATCAGGGCAAAACGCAGCGAATCACGGAAGCCGGCCTGATCGCCGGCAGCCGCCTGGCGGCTCATGGCCGGCAAAACCGCCTGTGCCAGAGAAACGACAAAAACCCCTTGCGGAAACTCAAACAGCCTCTGGCCGTAATAGAGCCAGGAGACACTCCCTTCCTGAAGAAAAGAGGCAAGCAGGCGCGTCACCACCACGTTCACCTGGTAGATGGCGACCCCGAGGATGCCCGGCAGCATGAGTCGAGTCACTCTGACCACTGCCGTATGACGAAAGTTGAAGTTCAGGCGCAAGTCATAGCCAAAGCGGTAGAGCACAGGTATCTGCATAACAAACTGGACAAACCCGCCGATCAAAACACCGCAGGCCAGTGCGGTGATCGGTTGCTCCATGCGCGGCGCAAGGACAAGAGCGGAGCCGATCATGGCCAGGTTCAGCATGACTGGCGAAAGAGCCGGCGTTAAAAAGTGACCGGATACATTGAGCACGCCGGCGAACAGGGCAACCAGGCTGACAAAGAAGATGTATGGGAACATCAACCTGTTGAGCAGGTCGGTCAGTTCCAGTTTCCCGGCACTGCCGGTGAAACCATAACCGATCAGCTTGACCAGCCACGGGGATGAAAGGATGCCGATCAGGGTGACACACGCCAGCACCAGCAACAGGAGTGTCCAGCAGATACGCACAACCTGGCGGGCCTCAGCGGCCCCCTGATTCTGCAGCACGTCGGTGAAACTGGGGACAAATGCGGCGGTAAGCGACCCTTCGGCAAAAAACCTGCGCAAAAGGTTGGGGATGGTGAACGCGACAAAAAAAGCGTCCGTGACCAGACCGGCACCGAAAACGGCAGCGACAACCATGTCTCTGACCAGGCCGGCGACCCGGCTGACCATGGTGGCCAGGGTAAGGACTCCGGCTGCCCGGGCTATCTGTTTCTTTTCGTGGTTGGCTACCGGCACGGCTTTTTCACCCGCAATGTTGTATTATTTCCCATTAATCCCTCGCGGGGCATTCATAACATGCTTATATCATGAGGTATATTTTTCAATATTGGAATATTTTTATATTGACTGAGGCCTCGGCGAATGGTATAAAACTCACGTTTGAATGAAAATACCTACACGAAACAGTCCCGGAGGAAACAAAAGTGGCAAATCACAAGTCAGCAGAAAAGCGCAACCGTCAAAACAAGATCCGCAATGCTCGCAACAGTCATATTCGCTCTACCATGCGCAGCTTTGTCAAGAAGCTTCGTATCGCCATTGCGGAAGGCGACACGGAGACCGCAAATACTGTCCTTGAGAAAGCCATCCCATACATCGACAAGGCGGCCACCAAAGGTGTCATTCACAAAGCGACGGCCAGTCGCAAAATCGGCCGCCTGGCTAAACTGGTCAGCAATACCACCGCTGCCGAATAAGCGCGCGATTAAATACTGCAAGCTTGACATCCTCCCCGCCCTGAACGACGGGGTTTACCGCAAGTTTCAAGCAAAGGGAGCACCTGGGAACAGGAGGCTCCTTTTTTATTTCCGGCTATCAGGCCCGTTTACTTTTTCCCGAGGGTTGCGATCTCAAAGACCAGTCTCTCCAGATGCATCTTCGGGTCACCGCCACTCGACTTCAATGCCAGGTCGGTTTTCAGGAACTGGGCAAAGGCCTGGCGATAGCTCTGGCTGTTGTATCGGCTTGCCTGCTGCATCAACCCGTTGAGAAAGTAGGGACTGACCCCGACCTTTTTCGAAAACTCGCCTTGCGCTACTTTCTGTTCGGTCAATGCCGTAACTTTCCACATCTGCCTGAAATGCCGGATCATCATGGCCAGGATCATGAGTGGCGCCTGCCCTTCCGCCAGGAGACGATCAAGCAGCTTCAAGGCCATAGAGAGATCACCTTGCCCCAGGGCATCGGTCAGATCAAAGATGCTCTCAATGCGTGTATCCGAGACGATAGCGGCAACATCATGCTCATCGGCAAGGTCGCGATCACCGAGATAACCGACCAGCTTTTCCAGCTCGCCATGAACCTCAACGAGGTTTGTCCCGACTCTTTTGCAGAAGATTTTCAGCCCTGGTCCAGTGAAGGTCACATGAAATGATTTGGCCAGGTCCCGGACAAAGGCAGGCAGCTGATTCTCGTAAATTTTCTTGAACTCGATTGCCGTGCCGTTTTTTTTGAGCACTTGAAAAAACTTGCGCCTGGAATCTATTTTCTCTGCTGTCAGCAGCAGCACCGTTTCCGGAACCGGGTCTTCAAGGTAAGGCAATAAGCCCTCGAGTTGATCCGCTGACGCCTCGTGAATATTTTTGATAATGACCAGGCGGCGATCAGCAAAGGCGGGAAACGTTCTGGCCTGCTCGACAACATCCATGGCCTTGAAATCACGGCCGTGAAACTGGGTCAGGTTGAAATCCCTGTCCTCCGGACGGACAGCGGCATTGCGTATGGCCTGCAGCCCTTCTTCAACAAAATAGGATTCAGGCCCATAAAGCAGAATCAGGCCGGGAAGAGACCCGGCCTGAAGGATATTTTTCAGCGCATGCAATGACATGGGATCAAATGGCCTTAGAAACTGTTCAGGAGGCTGGAGTAGATATCTTCGGCAAGCCTTTGTGAAATCTGCTGGGCCGCCAGGCGTTCTCCCTCAAGCTGCAGGTTCTTGTTAACGGTGCCCAGATAATCTTCCGTGCGCTGAAAACTTTGCTGCCAGACCGCCTGGCCGCTGTTTTTACTCAGCAGACGTGCAGAGATATCCATGCTTGCACGATAATAGGTTATCCGGTCGTCAGAGCCATAGGCAAGGGCATTGCTGCTGAACGTTTTAACCTCGCCAACCAGCCGCACATCTGCCAGGGCCTGATCCTCGGTCAGCACCATAAGCCTCGACCTGGACAGCTCGGCAACCAGTGCATTGGTAATGTAATTCTCCAGATACGGTTCGACAGTCCGGTTGTCAAACAGCTGGATATAGACCCTGCGTGCATCGCCGCCGACCCAGGTACCAGACGAACCGGGGGTATGGTAACCACAACCGGCGAGCAGCACGACAAGCAAACATGAAACGATACGCATCGGCTTTATCCTGCGACCAGGTTGACGAGACGACCCGGCACGACAATCACCTTGCGAACCGTCTTGCCCTCGATAAACCGCAGAACATTGGCATCGGCCAAAGCCGTTGCCTCGACAGACGCATTGTCTGCATCAGCAGGAACGGTCACCTTGCCGCGAACCTTGCCGTTGACTTGCACCACGATCAGCAGGGTGTCAGCCAGAAGAGCCTCTTCATCCCAAACCGGCCAGCCCTTCTCTGCCAGGCAACCTGCGTAACCAAGGTTCTGCCACAACTCCTCGCAGATATGCGGGACGAAGGGTGAGAGCAGGCGGACCACGGTTTCAATCGCCTCACGCAGGACTTCCGGTGGGGTTTCCTTGCCGGGAGAAGCGCTTATGCCATTCACCAGTTCCATGACGGCGGCGATTGCTGTATTAAAATGAAAGCTGCCATCAATATCTTCCGTGACTTTTTTAATCGTACGGTGCACCAGGCGCCGCAAATCCTTCGCCGCCGGCGGCAGGTCCGCACCAGCAAGGTTACCGGCATCGGTAATCGTGGCAAGATTTTCGTAGACCAGCCGCCAGACCCGGTTCAGGAAGCGGTAGCACCCTTCAACGCCCTGGTCGTTCCATTCCAGGTCCTTTTCCGGAGGGGCCGCAAACAGGGTGAAGAGTCGCGCCGTATCGGCACCATAGCGATGGATCAGCCCGTCCGGATCGATGACATTCTTTTTTGACTTGCTCATTTTTTCATTGCGCCCGCAGACAACCTCCGCCTGGCACCGGGAACAACGGCCATCATCGACTTCTTCGGGATAGAGCCAGCCGTGTTCCGGACAGGAGCGCGTCTCCATGCAAACCATCCCCTGGGTCAACAGGTTCTCAAATGGTTCGTCAAGCGTGATCATATCCAGATCGCGCAGGACCTTGGTCCAGAAGCGTGCATAGAGGAGATGCATGACGGCATGCTCAACCCCGCCGATATACTGGTCTGCAGGCAGCCAATAGTCAACGGCAGACCGATCAATCGGTGACGTGTCACAATGCGGGCTGGCATAGCGCAGGAAATACCAGGAACTCTCCACAAAAGTATCAAAGGTATCGGTTTCGCGCCTGGCCGGTGCACCGCATTTCGGGCAGGTGGTCTTCACGAATGATTCCAGGTTCGCCAGAGGGCTCCCCCCTTCACCGGTAAACGCTATGTCGGTCGGCAGTTCTACCGGCAGGTCCTGTTCGGGAACCGGTACCGCTCCGCAGCCGTCGCAATAGATGACAGGAATCGGCGTTCCCCAATAACGCTGCCTGGAGACCAGCCAGTCACGCAAGCGGTAGTTGACGGATCGCTGGCCGGCACCCTGCGCTTCAAGTTCCTCAAGGATTTTCTGCTTGCCGGTTTCATTATCGAGACCGTCGAAGCGCCCTGAGTTGACCAGCAACCCCGGTCCCTCCCAGGCCTCGCTCATCCCGACAGGATCAAAACGTTCACCTTCAGGCTGGATGACGACCTGCATGGGCAGGTGGTATTTGCGCGCGAACTCGAAATCACGCTGATCATGGGCCGGTACGGCCATGACAGCGCCGGTGCCATACCCCATGAGGACAAAGTTGGCCAGGAACACGGGGATCTTTGCCCCGTTGACCGGGTTAATGCAGTATGAACCGGTAAAGACGCCCTCTTTCTCGTATTCGTCACTCGACCGCTGAATCTGCTCTACGGACTGAACTTTCCTGATAAAGGCCTCTACTGAATCGCTGCGATCAGCGACCGTGAGAGCTCTTGCCAGAGGGTGTTCCGGAGCCAGGCTCATAAAGGTGGCACCGAACAGGGTATCAGGACGTGTCGTGAAAACACGAATCGTCTCATCCCTGCCGTCCACGGCAAAATCAATTTCGCAGCCCGTGCTTTTGCCGATCCAGTTGCGCTGCATCGTCAATACGGACTCAGGCCAACCGGAGAGTTTGTGGGTCCACTCGAGCAATTCCTCGGCATAGGCGGTAATCCGGAAGAACCACTGATCGAGCTCTTTCTGCTCGACCTTGTTCTCACATCGCCAGCAGCATTCCTCTTCGACCTGCTCATTGGCCAGCACCGTCTCGCACTGCGGGCACCAGTTGACGGCAGCGCTTTTTTTGTACGCGAGGCCTTTCTCCAGCATTTTCAGGAATATCAGCTGTTCCCAGCGATAATAATCAGGCTCGCAGGTCGCCAGCTCCCTGCTCCAGTCATAGGAAAGCCCCATGCGTTTGAGCTGGGTTCGCATGTTGGCAATATTGTCCCTGGTCCAGACCGCGGGATGAATGCCGTGCTGAATAGCGGCATTCTCCGCAGGCATGCCAAAAGCATCCCAGCCCATCGGATGCAGGACGTTGTAACCCTGCAAGCGTTTGAAACGGGCGACGACATCACCGATAGAGTAATTCCGCACGTGGCCCATATGGATACGGCCGGAGGGATAGGGAAACATCTCCAGCAGATAATATTTCGGTTTATTGTCGTTTTCAGCAACTTTCCAGGGCTGACGTTCTGACCACAGATCCTGCCAGAATTTTTCAATGCCCAGGGGGTTGTAGCGTTCCTGCATACGGCCTCCACAAGAAAATTCTCGAACTACGGGCACACCGGCCGCAAAGAGTCCGATTTAAACTTCTCAACCTGAAACATGAAAACCGGCCTAAGCCGGTTAATCTCATAAACAAGGCTTCGACAGAGATTCAGCACAACTGCACAAGCCAACTGGAAACCAGCTACTTGGCGCGGTAGGTAATGCGGCCGCGACTGAGATCGTAGGGCGAGAGTTCTACCGTGACCCGGTCTCCCGGCAGAATGCGGATATAGTACTTGCGCATTTTCCCTGAGATATGGGCCAACACCACATGCCCGTTATCGAGCTCAACCTTGAACATTGCATTTGGCAGTGGTTCAATAACACTGCCTTCGACTTCGATCGCTTCTTCTTTTGACAAACTTGCCTCCCGATGTTGCTGCGTTAGCTGATGATCAGATATTCATTAGTTTTTTCACCGTCTCGAGAATTTTCATCGTCTGGATCGGCTTGGTAATATATTCATCTGCACCCAGGACCAGGGCTCTTTCACGGTCTGCTGTCGCCCCTTCCGTGGTAATGACAATGATCGGTGTATCGCGATAGTTCGGGTCATTACGAACCATGCTCACCAGCTTCAAGCCATCCATGATCGGCATGTTGATGTCGGTGAGAATCAGATCAAACTTCTCTGCGCTCAGTTTTTTCAGGCCATCCACGCCATCACTGGCCTCGACGATCCGGAATCCGGGGATACGCTTCAGCGCAAACACAATCAATTGTCGCATGATGGGTGAGTCTTCAACAACAAGAACCTTATGGCCTGACATGCAATGCCTCGCGCTACTTGGTCAACAAGTCAATAAAGCCCTGGATAGTCGACAACTTCCGCTCTGAATCGGAATACATCCGCGACGAAAAAACCGCCGTTGCAGCGTGGCCGGCCAGCAGCGTAAACAGTTCATAATCGACGCTGGTGAATTCCTGCTTCTGCACGAACAACTTGTAGATAGCAATCACACCGATGACATGCTCTTTAATTTTGAGTGGAATGCAGACGATCGGTTTTGCAAAATCCCGCTCATAGCCTGCCAGCGAAGCAATGAAATAGTTCTCACCGGAACTGACGGTTTCACCGATGATTCCCTTGCCAACCGCAACCGAAGGCAGCTCTGAGGTGACGATCCCCTCGCTGGCGACAGGTTCGAGACGGTTGGTTTTCTCGTCCAGGAGGAGAACACCGAATTCCTCTCCACCAATCAGGTTGATGACAATTTCAAGGATGATCTGTAAAACTTCCTTGAAATCAAGGGTAGAGTGCAGCTGGTAAGCAGCGATGTAGAGATTGGCGAGCATGTTGTTCTCTTCTTCAATCTCTATGTAGCGATGTGCGAAATTCTGGTTTTCCTCTTCGACCTGCTTGATCTGGCCAAGAATCTCCTGCTTCTCCTGCTCCAGCGCTTCGATCTTTTTTTGCAGTGCGATGTAATCAGGAGACTCTGAAGCAGCATCAAGGCCCTTTCCCTTGAGGGTCTCTTCCAGTTTAACGACACGGAACCTGAGCCGCTCGTTTTCTTTGAGGAGATCCTGAGTAAATTCGGCTCCCTTCTTGAAAATCTGCAGGAATTCATCTGCGCGGCCTGCCGCGTCTTTTTCCTCGTCATGATTGCTCATGCCCAAGCTCCTCGTCTGCAACTCCAGTCAAAACGTGAGAATAATAGCAATCCTGTCGCAAAATATCCATAATTTAATAATCCCCGCGGCCAGACAGGCGCTTTGCCGCCGGCAGGGGCCAGGATCAACGGCCATATCTGCAATAAAGCAGGATTTCTCTACAGACCTGGGGCAAAGCAACCACGCGGTCAACCAGGCCGGTCGCGATTGATTCTTTCGGCATGCCAAACACAACACAGCTCTCTTCAGCTTCGGCAAAGACAGTGCCTCCGTGGTTTTTTATGGCACAAACGCCCATGGCGCCGTCATTCCCCATGCCGGTCAGCACAACACCAAGCAGGCGACGCTGGAAAATGCCTGCCGCACTTGTGAACAAGGTGTCTATTGAGGGCAGATAACGCTGGCGCTCTTGTGCTTCTGAAACCCTGGCAATGACCTCTGCGCCTCTCGTGAAAAATTCCAGGTTGTTGCCTCCGGGGGCAATCAGGACTTGACCCGGCCTCACAATGTCTCCATCGACAGCCTCACGAATGTCAAGTGCCGAGCAGCGATTGAGCCGCTCGGCAAAGGTTCTGGTAAAACCGGGCGGCATATGCTGGGCGACAGCGAAGGCAACCGGTATGTCATCCTGAATTGCGGAAAATATGTTCTGCAGGGCCGGAGGACCGCCCGTCGATGCACCGATCACAACCATGCGAAAATCCAGGCGGAGAGAGTCGTTTAAAAGGTTGAGCCTTGCTGCGCGTTGCGCTGCCCTCTCCTGCGGCTTGCCGGCCATTCTGGCGCGGGCCATGAGGTTGTTCAGGTTGGCCGTAGTGACATCCCGGACTTTTGCCAGGAACTCCTCGCGGATATCCATGAGCAGCGGCGATACCTGTGCCGAAGGCTTCCGCACGAATTCAACAGCGCCGAGTTCAAGGGCCTTGAAGACATCCTCATCATCCGATCTGGAGGAGACAACAATGATGGGCGTGGGCTGTTTCTGCATGACGATGCGCAACAGAGTGAAGCCGTCCATGCGCGGCATTTCCAGATCGAGGGTAATCAGGTCCGGGTGCAGATCAATCACTTTGCGCAGACCCTCCTCACCATCGCAGGCATAACCGACAACCTCGACATCAGGGAGGGATTCGAGCATCTTTATAAGGGTGCGGCGATTAAAAGCAGAATCGTCGATAACCAGCACCCTGACTTTTCCTGCTGTCATGAAGGCCCTCCGCAGTGGGTGTCTGCTGTCAGGGGCTTTTGGTAAACCATGTCATACTGGAAATGCCTCAACTGGAAAGCGGTGCTGAGATTAATCAACGATTCGGAGTGGCCCAGCAGCAGAAAACCTCCGGGGTGCAGCCTCTGGAAAAAGTTATTGATGACACTTCTTTTCCCGGCCTGATCGAAGTAAATGATGACGTTGCGGCAGAATACCGCGTCCATCTTGCCCATCAGGGCACTTTGGGAAGAATCAAACAGGTTCAGATGACTGATGGAGACCAGGCTTCTGACTTCATCATTCACGCGCAGTTTCCCCTCATACGCGGAAAAAAACCGCCTTTTCTGTAAAAGCCCGGTATTGCGGAAGGAGGTGTCGGCATAGACACCTGCGCGGGCCATCTGCAGAACCCTGTGACTGATGTCGGTGCCGATCACTTCAACGCGCCAGGACCTCAGCCACGACTGGTCAAGCAGCAGCATCGCAATGGTGTAAGGTTCTTCGCCCGAGGAGCAGCCTGCACTCCATATACGCAGGGTCTTTTGCCCCTCCCGTTCCTTGCGCTTGCGCACTTCCGGGAGTATGTCTTCAACGAAAGTCCTGAGCTGGAAGTCTTCCCGGAAGAAATAGGTTTCGTGGGTCGTCAGCAGATCTATGGCCTCGGACAGCTCCTGATCCCTGTTCGGGCTGTAGCGCAGCAAATAGTAATAGTCCTTGAACGACTTCAGGCCATGCTGCTGCAGGCGCCTGGCCAAACGCTTTTCCAGCAGGTACCGGGAGTCCTCGGTAAAATGCAAACCGCAGTGCTGGTGAACAAAATCCCGCAGCAAGCGAAATTCATCGGCACTCATCGGTATGTCAGGAGGTTGAAGCAGCATCAGATCAGTCAGCTCACTCAGAGGGGAAATCGGCGGCTTCCGGCGCCAACGCTTTTCAGGTCTGGCCAGCCGGATTTTTTGCGTGACGCAAGGTCTGCAGTTCGATTTTTTCATGGGCGGAAAAAACGTTTTCCAGGTCGATCAGCATGATCAGCTGGTCAGCGCAGCACGCAACCCCGAGGAAATAATCAGCCTGGTACCCTGTGATGAATTGAGGCGATGGAGCAATATCCTCGCGCCTGAAACGTTTCACCTCGGTCACTTCATCAACCAGCAAACCGATCATCTGGCCGGCCAGAGAACAGACCAGGATACGGGTGTTGCGATGCTCTGCGCAGACCGGCTGGTCAAAACGCCTGCGCATATCAGCAATGGGGATTACGGCACCGCGCAGGTTAATGACACCTTCGATAAAGGCTGGCGCTTTGGGAATGAACGTCAGCTTTTGCGGTCGGATGATTTCCCTGATTTTCATGATATCCAGGGCATACAACTCCGGCCCGACCTTGAAGCAGGCGAGCTGGATTTCCTTGCGCAGCGGCTTTTCGTCAGGCGCAGCCGGGGATATGTCACGGGGTGCTGGCGACAAGGGGATCAGTCTGTAAATCTCTGGATGGTTTCAATGACCATGGCCGATTTGAATGGTTTGGTGATATACCAGTCAGCACCAACCTGCTCGCCGCGCGCCATGTCTTCACGGCTCTTTTTGGCGGTCAGCATAATCACGGGGATGTGCCTGGTCGCCTCATCCGCCTTGATGCGCCGGCAGACTTCAAAGCCGTCGATTTCCGGAAGCATGATGTCCAGGAGCACCAGATCCGGCTTGGTCCTGGCAATGGCATCAAGCGCGGCCTGCCCGTCGCCAACCCCCTGGACGTCATAACCCTTGGAGGTCAACAGGATGCTTTCCAGCTTCAGAAGGCTCTCTTCATCTTCAACGATCAGAATCTTTTTCTTGGTCACGGCGAACTCCTTGAGAAAATATCAATGCAGCTGACCCTTCAGGGCGTTATACAGATTCAGGATAATGATCATGCGACCCTGACAGCGGCCGATTCCGGAGACCATCTCACGTTCACTGCCCGCCAGAACTGCCGGTGGCGGCTCGATCTCATCATCAGCGAAACTGACGACCTGGTTGATACTGTCGACCAGAAGACCGACTGTCGCATCGTCCAGGCGGCAGATGATGACACGTGACGTCGGCATCATTGCAGAGGCACCCAGATGCAGTCGTCGACGCAGGTCGAAAACCGGAACGACAACCCCCCGCAGGGAAACAATCCCCAGAATAAACTCCGAAGTTCGGGGAATGCCGGTCAATTCTCTAAACTTGATTATCTCGCTAATTCGTTTGATGTCCAGCGCATATTCTTCATTGCCAAGTTGAAAAGCAAGATAACGGCGGTTCGTTTGAGCGTGAGAGTCTGCCTGATTCTCAAGGCTCTTTGTATAAAACTCAGCCATGGCCAGGGCACAATCATCGGGCATGGCAAACAGACGGTCTATCCCTGCATTGGCTCTCTGCATCGCAGCAGCACTGTCTTCGAGGACGGCCAGTGCTGTGTGCACTCTGGCAGCATCCTGCGCCTGACCGAGCAGCTCCGGCTGCCCGGATTCCACCTCGCGCGCTGAATTCTGTGGCCTGGCCGGCTCAATCACCAGGTCGTCAGGCCCGGTCCGGGCGTTCGCTTTGTCTGGTCTATCCGCGCTATCCATGAATGTTCACTCCTCACTCCTCACGGATCCGGATCAGAGCTCGCCTGCAGACTCGCCGTGCAGGGCTTCGCTCATCAGTGCGGCAACATCAAGGACCAGGATGGTTTTCTGGTCGCCCAGTTCAGCCGCCCCGGCGACCCCCCTGACAAAACCGAGAGCCCTGCCGAGAGGCTTGATGACAACATCCTGCTGGCCGATGAATTCATCAACGACAAACCCCATACGCTTTTCCGCCAGGGCCACTACAGCGATAAAATGGCGATGATCACGCCGCTTGTCGGGCATCGCCAGAGCGAAAAGCTGATCCAGGCGCAGCAAAGGCAGAGTGCTGTCGCGCACCTCAATCACTTCGCGCTTCTCGATGGTCTGAATGGCGTCAGCATCGATCATCAGGGTCTCAACGACCGAGTTGGTCGGCAGCGCATAAATCTCTTCTCCGATTCTCACCGTCAACACCTTGATGATAGCCAGGGTGATCGGCAGGGTAATGATCATGCTGCTGCCTTGCCCGGGCCGGCTTTTGACCTCGATGATGCCGGAGAGCGCGGCAATGTTGTTCCTGACAACATCCAGACCAACGCCGCGGCCGGAGAGGTCGCTGACTTCATCGCGCGTAGAAAACCCGGGCATGAAGAGCAGATCAAAGGCCTCCCGTTCAGACAGCGGCTGGGCAGGTGTGATCAGGCCGTTTTCCAGCGCTTTGCGGCGTACCCTGGCGGTATCTATGCCGCGGCCGTCGTCATGGACTTCGATAACGACATGATTGCCTTTCTGTGCAGCGCGCAGCTGCACCAGTCCTTTCTCAGCCTTACCGGCGAGGCGTCGCTCACGGGGGGATTCTATGCCATGGTCAAGCGCATTGCGGATGATGTGCATGAGCGGAGCGGACACATCCTCGATGATCAACTTGTCGAGTTCGGTATCCGCCCCCCTGATATCGAGTTCGACTTGCTTGCCCTGCTCATGGGAAACCCGCCTGACAATCCGGGTCATCTTGTCGAACAGCTGGCCGACCGGCACCATGCGCACGGCCATGACGCCTTTCTGCAGCTCTTGCAGGCGTCGCTCGAGGATCCGGGTAGCCTTGCCCAGATCCCCAGCCAGTTCTGTTTCAGCTGTGCCCTTCAAACAGTCGCTGATACTGGCTATGGCGCTTTTTGAAAGGACCAGTTCGCCGACGACGTTCATCAGCAGATCAAGCTTGTCGAGATCAACCCTGACCGTACGGCTGATCGAGCGCATGGCAGAACTGCCGCCCTCTGCATCATCAGCCTCGAGGGGCAGCAGCTGATCAGCAGCGATAATCTGCAGCGCAGCCGGCTCTGCACAGGCAGCATTGTCCTGGCCGGCGGCAGCGGCTGTGTTACCGTAGCTGTGGATCTCCAGCATCTCACGGCTCAGCAGCAATCCGATGCCAGCCTGGTTCAGGTCGCTTCCGTAAAGAATCTGGAAAGCGATCCGTTCACTGCCGGCACCGACCGAGGGCAAAGTACTGATCACCTCGCCCTGCTGCTTGAGCTGCTGAGTGATTTCAGCCAGTTCCTGGTCGAAACTGGCCAGGTCAAAGTCCATGCCCAGCAGGTGAAGACACCGGCCCCTGCGCAGGTTCTCGCGCAATCGATGCTCTTCGTATTCGGTGAGGACACTCAGTATGCCTGAATCAATACCCAGACCGGTCAAAAGATCGGCCGCATCGCGCGGAGCACACTCGGCCGCCTGTTTGATCCGCAGCAGAACCGGGCCGAGATCGAGGGTAAAGTGCTCATCGACGTTTTTGCCGTCGATCAGACCGGACAAAACATCGAGAGCGCTGAACAGGGTGTCGATCAGTGGATCTGTCAGAGGGATTCTGCCAAGGCGCAAACCGTCCAGCAGGTTTTCCATGGCGTTGGAGAGCGCTGCAAGGTCGTCAAAACCGAACATGCCGGCCAGACCTTTCAGCGAATGTGCTCCGCGAAAAATGCCGTTGAGCAGATCAGGGTCGCATGCGCCGGCATCGAGCGCATCAGCCAGCTTGACCAGGTCAAGATTGAGCGATCCGATGATCTCCTCGGTTTCGCTGATAAAATCCTTGAGGCCCTGTGAAGAGCTCATATCGGTCAAGATGATCTCCGTATCACGACCGGACCGGTCGGGCTGCACAGGGCGCTGCAGCGCAGCAGGCTCGCGGAAGGGTGTCGAACGCTGTCAGGCAACTGTTGATGGTCTCGTAAAAACTCAGAGGTTGCGCTGACTCATGCGGCGTTCCAGAAGCGCTCTTTCCATCGCCAGGCCTGCCTGGGACAGGAAGATTTCCAGGGATTCCGTATCGCCGATCGGTTTCTCGTCAGGCAGGTTATCACCATACAAAACGGCGACCACTCTCCCCTCACTGATCAGCGGGCCGACAAACACCTGTCCGGGACGCACGCCGCCCAGCTGAGAAAAGAAGGAATCATTCCAGTCTGTTTTGAGCGGCGCACCGATGCAGGGTGCAAACGATGCCAGAGCCTCACTGAACACATGCTTTCCTGCGATCGGCAGCCTGGTATTGCGAACCCGGACATCCGCAGACTCGCCCTGTATTTCGATACCGAACTGGCCAAGCCCGACAATCTCCTCTTCCTTGACCAGAAGAATCACAGCACGGTTCATCAGCTCACTGGCAAAACGCAGAATCAGAAGAATAATGCCGCCGCCGAGCGAAGGGTTGCTCAGCTCCTGCAGCATGCCGCGCAGCAGGTGCAGCCCGGGGGAGAGTCGCGGGAGTTGCGGCGAGGCGCCGGTAGCCACCTCCCCCATCTCCTTGAGCAGTTCCGCACCGATGTTGTACAAGGCCTCCTGTGCAGGCGTATCGCCAACGGGTTTTTCGCCAAAGGCGATCATCGCGTCTACCAGGGCCATCAGGCCATCACGTCCGCGTTCATCAAACACGTCCGTCTTCTTCGGCTTGGGGAAAAGTGTCGGTACACCGAAGTTGCGGACACTCTGGAGCGCTTCCTGGTTGGGATAGTCCGACATGACCAGGACCTGGAAGTCTGGATACTTGCCATGCACTTCTTCAAGCAGTTCCAGGCCGCCGAGGACACCGGTGCCGTCACGCCGGGGCATGATCAGATCTATGACCAGGGTCGTCAATTGCGGATCGGCCGCAGCGACGGCCTCCATAAAGGAGCGACAATTGGTAGAAACACGCACCTGGACTCTGCGCTCCTGCAGCAGGCAGGCAATCTGCTCGGCAGTCCCCGGGTCATCGTCGACCACGATAAATCTGCGGACAGGGGCCGTGCTTTGTGCCGTCGGGCGCAGCGGCGACTCTTTAGCCGCAGGCATGTCAACCGGCGTCTCACCATTGAGTTCAGCCAGCAGTTGCTTAAGATCGACCAGGGATTCACCGTGCTCGTCAAGATCTTCGCCGCGATGGCGTTTTTCATCGAGGAGGCGGCTTCCTTCCATGGACAGCCACTGGGGGTTGAGACCACAGTCGAGCATGAACTGCAGGGGATTCAGATTGGTGGCCGCCAGCTCATCCGGCTCGCCCAGCTCAAAGGAAAAAGACCCTTCTTCCCAGCCGAAAAAACTGTAAACGATCTTTTCGATCTGCTCACGAACCGTTTTTTCAATCGCCTCGCGGTCTACACCAAAGTCACTGACCAGAACATCACCAATGCGGCGGGTGTTGTCTCTGCGCTGCTGAATGACGAGAGCCTTTTTAAGGGTCGCCATGTCTGCCATTCCGCTACGCAAAACGAGGTCACCGATATTCTCCGGAAAGGTCGTGGCGGTCGCGCGGATGACCTGGCCATCAAGAAAGATGACACGCCCTTCGCGCTCACGGCTGTTCAGCTGCAGCACGCCGGATTTGCGGCTCAGGCTGACAATCTGCAGGATTTCTCCCAGGCCGAGGTCTTTAAGGTTACCAACGAGGCTCATAAGTTCTTGGTGAAAGCTTCAATGTCAGAGGAACGTAATGTGACGTAAGAGTCGGGAATTAAATGGAAATTAAATATACTGCATAGAACGCCATCAAGTAAAGCAGGGATTCACCTCCAGCCTCCAGCCTCCAACCCCCGCCATCAATGCTCCCGATCTGAAAATTTCAGGCGGATCGGGCAGGCGGTAAAGCCGAACGCCTGACGCAGGCAGTTCATAAGATAACGCTCGTAAGAGAAATGGATCCCCTCGGCCTTGTTGACAAAAATGACAAAGGTCGGCGGGCGGACAGCCGTCTGGGTAATATAGAAGAGTTTGAGCCGCTTGCCCTGATACATGGGCGGTTGATGGTTATATTCCGCATCTTTCAACAGCTTGTTGAGTCTGGGTGTCGACACCTTGCGGTTGAACTCGTCACTGACCATCTCGACATCCGCCATGATTTTGCTGATGCGCTGGCCGCTCAGCGCCGAAACAAAATGAATCGGGCTGTCTGGCAGGAACTTGAAGGCACTCCGCACCTCCTTGATAGTGTCGTTCATGGTGGCGTTGTCCTTCTTGACCAGGTCCCACTTGTTCACCACCAGAATAACCGCCCGGCCCTTTTCGTGGGCATAGCCGGCAATCGTCATATCCTGATCGGTAATCCCCTCTTCGGCATCGATCACCACCAGGGCAATGTGCGCGCGATCCATCGCCTTCAGCGCCAGAATGACCGAATACTTTTCGAGCTTCTGTGAGACCCTGCCCTTGCGTCGGATCCCGGCGGTATCGATCAGAACATAGCGGCGCTGATTATAGTTGAAAGGGGTGTCGACACTGTCGCGGGTGGTTCCGGCGATCGGGTTGGCGACCACCCGTTCAAAGCCGAGCATGCGATTGACAAGCGAGGATTTGCCGACATTGGGCCGGCCGATGATCGCCAGACGGGTCTCGGTGACGTCGTCGTCTTCAGGGGCCTGCTCGGGCAGCAGGTCGATGATGGTATCCACCAGGTCACGCGTGCCGAGACGGTGCTCGGCGGCGATCGCGTGGATCTCGCCAACACCGAGCGCGTAAAATTCACCGAGCGTCGCTTCCTGGGCCGGTCCATCAACCTTGTTGACCACAAACAGCACCGGCTTGTCCACCTGGCGCAGCATGTGGGCCACCTCTTCGTCAGCAGGGTTCAAACCCTCGCGGCCATCCATCAGAAACAGGATGATATCGGCCTCTTCCATCGCCAGCTGCGACTGCTCGCGCATCTGGGCGAGCAGTCGGTCATTGCTGGCCGGCTCAAAACCACCGGTATCGATCAGGGTGAAACGCTTCTCGTAGCGGGTCACCTCAGCATAATTGCGGTCACGGGTCACACCGGGGATGTCCTCGACTATAGCCAGACGTTTACCGAGGATCCGGTTGAACAGGGTTGACTTGCCCACATTGGGGCGGCCGACTATGGCAACAACAGCACTCATCTTTACAGGTAATACTCCTTGTACCATTCCACAAACCGGCCGACACCGACTTCGATCGGGGTCGCCGGGCGGAAACCGACATCGCTGCTCAAGGCATCGACATTCGCCCAGGTGGATGGTACGTCACCCGGCTGAAGCGGCAGGAAGTTTTTCGCGGCTGTCTTGCCC
>JBPPMB010000019.1:0-2369 GCA_051305855.1 Desulfuromonadales bacterium | reverse complement strand
GGATGGCCCGACGTGATTACGGTTTTTATGCGTTCCCTGACAGAGAACTGGGACGGCAAACTTATTGCTGTCATTGTCTCTGGCTTTGATGGTGATGGAGCAGCAGCGCTGTGCGGCATAAAGGAAGTGGGCGGCATTACCCTTGCGCAGAAGCCCGAAACCGCCGGGCAGCCAGATATGCCTGAGAGCGCAATAGCAAGCGGGTGCATAGATTTTATTCTTTCACCTGAGGATATCGCTAAAGAAATTGCAAGGATTGCCCACGAAGAGTGAAGGGGAACACCTCCTTTGCCTTTGCTCACGTATCGGATTTTTGATCCAGTCAAAGCGGACTGATTTGACCGTTGGGATGATCAAGCGAGGACATCAACTTTACGAGGAGCTGGGGCGTCAGGACCTGCAAGCAGTTGCAGACTTGGAGAAGGCAGAACGTAAAAATCGGAAAGATGAAAAAAAGCAAATGCGAGCAGCATGGCTGACAACGTCGAAAGGTTGAAAAATGAAAATCAACTCAAAGGATTTCCAGGTACCGCCTGGAGAAGGGTTCAAACTCAGTGAGCGCCCGACGAAGGTGAAGCCTTTCTTCAAGTCGAAGAAGCACTATCACAAACAGCTCGATGAAGGCGTTGAGGAGTTGAGCGAACTGCAACGCATGCACTACGCGTCCAACCGCTATGCGGTGTTGCTGATCTTTCAGGCGATGGACGCGGCCGGTAAGGATGGGGCCATCCGGCACGTGATGTCCGGCGTAAATCCGCAGGGCTGTCAGGTGTTCAGTTTCAAGCAGCCGAGCTCCGAAGAACTGGAACACGATTTTCTCTGGCGCACCACCTGCCGCCTGCCGGAACGCGGACGAATCGGCATCTTCAATCGGTCCTATTACGAGGAGGTGCTCGTTGTTCGCGTGCATCCGGAAAAACTTCGCAGCCAGGGGTTGCCGGAAGGGTTAATCGCCAAGCAGGCCATCTGGGAGGAGCGATATCGTTCCATCGTTGACTTCGAAGCGCATCTCCACCGCAACGGCACCCGGATCATCAAATTCTTTCTCCACCTGTCGAAGGACGAACAACGAAAACGGTTTCAGGCGCGCATCGATGAGCCGGACAAAAATTGGAAGTTCAGCCTCGCGGACGTGCGGGAGCGGAAGCGCTGGGATGATTACATGAAAGCGTATGAGGCGTGCCTGAACACTACCAGCACCGCTCATGCGCCCTGGTATGTCGTTCCCGCCGACGACAAGAAGAATGCCCGGTTGGTTGTTTCGCAGATCATCCTCGACGCCATGAAGGACCTCAGGATGAGTTATCCGAACGTCGGCAAGGCACGCATCAAGGAACTGGAAGCCATCCGCAAACAGCTCTGACAAATTCCGGAGAATCGTTGATCTGACGCAGTCCAGGATAAAACTCTCAGCGGCCCCCGGGAACCGGTGGTCCAGGAACATTTCCATTGAATGAAAATTTTCAAAAAGGATCACATGAAAAACAGATTGATATTGAAACTGATCAGGAACGCGCGAAATGCCACTGGCGGAGCGCTCGGTGCCCTCTTCATCGCAGCCGCAGTATTGGGCGGATCTCTTGCTCATGGAACTCCGGGTGAGAGGGTGAAACCGAGCGTTCTTGCGGCTGAAGTCGGGAAAGACGAGAAGCCCCCTCGTCCACCCGAGCGCCTTTACGGCACTTGGATCGCCAAGGATGTGGACGCAAAAATGGGCGAGGTCAGGATCCGGCTCACCTTCCGCCAGGAAAAGAAAGTAACTGTCCTGGCGTGGTCCGATATTCCGTTTGTCGGGCAGGTCCGAGATCTCGAAGGGCCATTTTCAGTGTATGGTGATACGATTAGCTCGGAGGCGATTCGGGATGGAAAAAAGGCGAAGTTTTCCTTTGAAAGCGACCAGTTGGTGCTGCGTTTCAAGAGCGGAAAAGTCGTGCGCTTCGACCGGGAATAGCGGTCGCCTCGAACCCCGGGAACGGGCTTGGCCACGACGTGCCGCTTTTGACCAGGCGGAAGACAACGAACAAGAGATCATGAAAATCCAGATCAACACGGACAACAACATAGAAGGCAGCGTGGAGTTGTCCCGGCGAGCCGAAGCGGTGGTAAAAAGCGCACTGGGCCGGTTCACCGGACAGATTACTCGCGTGGAAGTCCACCTGAGCGACGAGAACAGTCACAAGGGTGGCGCTCACGACAAGCGTTGCATGATGGAAGCGCGCCTTGAAGGTCAGCAGCCGATTGCGGTCACGGATGAGGCGGAGACCATTGATGAGGCCATTGACGGTGCGGTCGAGAAGTTGAAGCGTTCGTTGGATCATACCCTGGGGCGGCTGAGTGATCGTTAGGTCAACGCGGCCACCACCGTCAGC
>JBPPMB010000252.1:0-6830 GCA_051305855.1 Desulfuromonadales bacterium | reverse complement strand
ATTTCGGCTTTCATTATGACGGCGGTGGATACCGCATGAGCCAAAACTTCAACAGGCCAGTGGATACTCAGAACCCTACCTGGCCGATGGGGCCTGGCGGCGGAATGATGAATTGACCCTGCTGGAAAGCCCTCTCAAATTGAGAGGGCTTTTTCATGCCAGTACATACATCGAATAGCTTAAGCGGGATTTGGCTGTGATTATCGTAATCCTTGGTTTCTGAGAACGGGTTTCGAGAAAAATAGATAGATACTGTCGGGTCGAAAGTAAAGCTATCGAACAAACCCTGGCCGTCGCCAAGTCCCTCGGCATCAACAGCATCCCGACCCTGATCCTTCCCACGGTCAGCCTGTTTCGTTGCCGGTGGCCCGATTTTCAGGTTTGCGTTAACAGCACTCCCCCTCACCCAGGCTTGCAAGTCGTGTACGGCTTTGAAGGAGCGAACCTTTAACCGCCCATGGCCTGATAAAATACGGCGCTGTCGACCAAGCGCTGTGCCTGGGCCTCGATCAGATCGATTTGGGTCTGCTGAGCCTGTTGTTGGGCGATCAGCAGCTGGACATAACTGGCCGCGCCCAGCCGGTACTTGCGCTGCATCAATTCGAGAGAACCCTGGGCCGCGGCATCAGCGGCAGAGAGTGCTGCCAGCCTCCGGGCGTCATTCTCCAGCGCTCGCAGCACATCGGCCACATTGCGCAGGGATTCGAGAACGACGCCTTGGTAGTGCGCCGCCGCCGCATAGAAGGCGGCCAGGGCCGCCCGTTTTTCAGCCGGTAACCCGGGATTGAACAACGGTTGCGTCAACTGCGCAACCAGGCTCCAGATCGCCGAACCACTGCCGAACAATGCGCCGGTCGTCAAGGCCTGCGAACCGAGATTGGCGCTGAGGTTGAGTTGTGGATAGAGGTTGGCGACCGCCACACCGTATTCCGCATTGGCCGCGTGCAGCAGAGCCTCGGCGGCCTGGATGTCCGGGCGCATGCGCACCAACTGGGAGGGGACGGTCAGCGGCAGCACGGCGGGCAGGGTGAACTCCTGCAGTGAGAAAGATGGCAGGCCTCCCGCGCCCGGTGGTCGGCCGGCAAGCACCGCCAGCAGGTGTTCGCTCTGCTGCAGTTGATTGCGCAGCAGCGGAATGCCGGCGCGGGGTGGAGCGGGGTCAGGTATTGCCACACCGCAGGTTGGTATCGTCCATGGGTTATTGAATTACTCCTGCCAATGGATACACGAAACCGGGCAGACATCGATGGCCTCGCTTTCGATTTCTGCCTCGGTTGCGCCGCTCGAATCGAAGCATTCGGCCTTGCCGTTATCGGCATAACGGAATACGACTGGCAGATTATCAATACAGAGTCCGCAGCAGATGCACTCATCCTGATCGACCCACGCTTGTTTGGCCATGTTGTTTTCTCCTTTTTTTTATCTGATTGTTTCCTTACGCCGCCGGCTACAGTTGTGCCGCTTTTGTGAAAAGGATGTTGTTTTCGAGATGCACATGCTTGTGCAGATTGTCCTCGAATTCCTTGAGCTTGCGGTAGGTGACGACAAAGGTGTTGCAGACGTCCTCCGGGATCGCATAATCCGCGGCGAGATGCCGAATTTTGTGGATGGCATCGCCGATCTCCTCGTGCTCACGATGCAGTTTTGTCAGCTCGGATTTGATCAGGGCGCGGTCATCGGTTTGCGCGTTCTGCCCGCTGCCAACAGCCGCATCGACACGTTTGACGGCCGGAAAGAAAACTTCTTCTTCGGCTTTTAAGTGGACTGCCATATCGTCGGCAATCTTGGCAAAGATGGCGGCGATTTCGATCATCTCGGGATGATGCGCACCATGCACCTCGGCAGTCTTGCGCGCATAGTCGGCAATTTGTTCGTCATTCTCTTTAAGATAGGCATGATGGGTGTTGACGATGTAGTCGATGAGAAACGGCAGGGGCCAGGCCGCAAAGTTTTCACTGCGACCAACCGGCTCCTTTCCGACGATTTCAATCTCCTGCAGGATCTTGGTCAGGTCGAGATCTTTCTCCTGGCAGGTGGCGGCAAGGGTTGCCTGACCACCGCAGCAGAAGTCGATGCCGTATTTCTCGAAGACGTCTGCAATCCGGTAATCTTCGGCGACAAAAGCGCCGATAGTCATGTTGCCGTTTTCCTGGCGGGCTTTTCCCTGGATCATGATGAACTCCTCTTTAAAAATATCTTTGTTGTGGTCAAAAGACGCAAATCGTTGGGACAGGCTTTTGAGCCTGACCCGGAAGGCTACGGACAACCAGCTTTGAGCGCCTGCATGGATTCTCCCCTGGCAACAGCTTGAACGACGCAGAAGCGCCACTCTGCTCACGCTCCGTTGAAAAGATATCGCAACTAACGGGCCAGAAAGGAACTGTGGGTTATGCTAGTACAACGTTTTGATAACAATGAGTAAAATAGAAAGAGAAAGGTCAGTGTGAGGGAAAGTCGTCAGTGGCAACAGTCATATGTGACATATCTGTCACATGCGGTGGCCAAATGGAAGGTAGCTTCTGCTTTATTGGCGGCGGAGCCCTATTTGCGCATTCTGACGCGAAGAGTACTGGGATTGAGACCAAGGATAGTCGCCAACCGGTTTTCTTCAGCACCTGGAGGATGTGGCCGTTCTCCAGATCCGCGACGGCTATACCATCTAGTATAAACGGCTGGTCAGAGGGTTGTCGAAGCTGGAGCCGCGCATAGGGGGCAGGTCCGGACTGACACAATGATTGGTTGACGAAAAGACACAAGCCGTGTCAGCGGAATTTCCATAATATCGAACAGTTTTTACTGAAGGCGAAGAAGGTTTAGAACTTCAATCCCATATCAATCTATTCTCATGCCTTTCCCGGATCTTTATGAAATCTTTATGCTCAGCCTCTTACTTTTAACGCACCATTAATGCGGTTTCTGGTAGTTTTCCAAAGTGAAAGAAAGTTATTGCAGTGCTATTGCGGCGGTTTTATTAGACGTTCACAAATTATCGAATTATGCCAAATTTCCACTGCCAAGAGATTGAAGGAACATGATGGAAGAAGGCCATTCAGATTCTGACACGACTCGGAAAGATCTTCCGAAAAAGCTGAGCTCATGTTGCCAGGAAACAAAACCGATCGCTGACCGGATTCTGGTCTGCATTGGCGCGAATCCACGGTCCGTTCGTCTGATCCGCACCGCCAGGCAAATGTCCACAGATCTTGGTTGTGATTGGTTGTCCGTAACCGTTGAGGCTCCCGTCAAAGTTCGCCCCTCCGAGCAGGATCTGTTACAGCTTGCCGAACACATGCAACTGGCTGAAAGCCTCGGGGCCGAAACCGTGACTTTGTCCGGGCACAGTGTGAGTGAGGAGCTGCTCAATTACGCCCGCTCGCGCAATGTCACCCGCATCATCATCGGCAAGCCAACCCACCCCCGCTGGAAGGATCGGCTGTTCGGGTCCGTCCTCGACCAGTTGGTGCGTGGCAGTGGTGAGATGGACGTCTATGTCATCACCGGCGATAGCAGCGAGAGGGCGCTTCGCCCCGTTTCAAAACCGCTCAGTAAGTCTCAGCCAGTCCATCTTCGACATTGGCTGCTGAGCGTTGGCAATGTCACCCTGTTCAGTGTCATCGCTGCCTTGATGCACCCCCATTTCACTTTGGTCGATCTGGCCATGGTCTATCTGCTTGGCATCATGCTGACCGCGAGTCGTCTGGACCGGGGACCAACCCTGTTGGCCACGCTGTTGAGCGTTGCCGCTTTCAACTTTTTGTTCATCCCTCCGCTTTATACCTTCACGGTCGAGGATGTGCGTTATGTCGTCACCTTCGCGGTCATGTTCGCGGTCGCTTTCGTCATCAGTCGCTTGACCTGGCGGGTTCGCGAGCAAGCCGAGAGAGCAAGGCAGCGGGAGCGTCGCACCGCCGCCCTCTATCATCTGAGCCGGGAACTGGCTCACGTTGAAGGCCGGGAGAGTTTGAGCGCCATCGCGATCCGCCACCTCAGCGAGGTTTTCTCCTGCCAGGCGGTCATCCTTGTCCCTGACGACCAGTCGGTGTTGACGCCGCCCAGCACCGGCCGGCACACCTTCGCCCTCGACCAGAAGGAGCGGGGTGTCGCTCAATGGGCATTCGAGCATCAGCAAAGTGCGGGACTCGGCACCAATACCCTTCCAGAAGCCAAGGCCCTCTACCTGCCCCTGATTGCCGCCGCCAAGACCATTGGCGTGGTTGGTCTGCTTCCCGGACTTGCCTCAGAGCCATTCACGCCGGAACAGGTCCACGCCCTGGAGAGTTTTTCCAACCAGATCGCCATGGCCCTGGAGCGGGCTTTTCTCGCCGAAGAAACGCAGCGTACCCTGCTCAAGATGGAAACGGAAGCCTTGCGCAATACCCTGCTTAGCTCCGTCTCGCACGACCTGAGAACCCCCCTGGCGGCCATCACCGGAGCCGGAACGACCTTGCTGCAAAGCGAAAAGCTGCTGGATGCGGAGAACCGCAGGGAGCTGGTTCAGACCATTGTCGAGGAATCCGCGCATCTCAACCGGATCATCCGCAACGTGCTCGACATGACCCGCCTGGAATCGGGCGGGATCAAGATCAACCGGGAGTGGCAATCCCTGGAGGAAATCGTCGGCGCGGTCACCAATCGCATGGCCGGGCAGTTTCAGACCCATCCCCTGCATATCCATCTCCCCGCCGATTTGCCGCTGATCCCCTGCGACGAACTGCTCATCGAACAGGTGATGCGGAATCTTCTGGAAAACACCCTGAAATACGCTCCGCAAGGGACCGACATCACCCTGTCGGCCAGGATCAAGAACCAGGAAGTGCTGGTGACGGTGGCAGACCGGGGGCCAGGGGTGTCTGCGGAGGAGAGCGAGCGGATTTTCGAGAAATTTGTGCGCGGCAAACATGTTGGTGGCGGGGCCGGACTCGGACTGGCGATCTGTCAGGGCATCGTTGCCGCCCATGGCGGCAGAATCTGGGTGGACAATCTCCCGCAAGGCGGGTGTGCGTTCACCTTTACCTTGCCGATCTCTCAGGAACCGCCATCCATTGAAGAGGAAGCGGAAGAAAACCCGCCATGAAGAGGTGAAGTCATGTTGGAGATTGCCCGATGACCGATGATAAACCTTTGATCCTGCTGATCGAGGACGAACCACAGATGCGGCGTTTTCTGCGCGTCTCTCTGCACAGCCAGGGATATCGCCTGATTGAAGCGGAAACCGGCGAAGACGGCCTGGCCCAGGTCGCCAGTCGCAAGCCGGCCGTTATCCTGCTCGATCTCGGCCTTCCGGATATGGATGGCCTTGTGGTGACGGAGAAGCTGCGCGAATGGACCAGCACGCCGATTATCATCATCTCTGCCCGGGAACAGGAGCGGGACAAGGTGCGGGCGCTCGACGCCGGGGCCGACGACTACCTGACCAAGCCGTTCGGCGCGGACGAGTTGCTGGCTCGGATCAGGGTGTCACTACGTCACCTGGCCCGGCAGGAATCCGGTCAAGAGGATGTCATCTTCGATGCGGGAAAACTCAAGGTCGATTTCAGCAAGCGCCAGGTCCTCCGGAACGGGGAAGTGGTTCATCTCACCCCGATTGAATACCGGCTGCTGACCATGCTGATCCGCCATGCCGATAAGGTGGTAACTCACGCGCAATTGCTTCGGGAGGTCTGGGGACCTCGTCAGGCGAACCAGGTGCAGTACCTGCGGGTCTACATGGCTCAGTTGCGCCAGAAGCTCGAAGACGACCCGGCCCGGCCCGTTTATTTCATCAACGAACCGGGGATTGGTTACCGCTTCAGGTCGGATTGACCCCTGTTGGAGAAAGCAGCATGCCAAAGTTTAAGGAGGTGGCACCATGAGACATATTACGGTTGCATTGGCTTGTGCGCTGTTGATGTTGGCCGGATGCCAAGACCGGACCATAGAGCGAGGAGTATGGGTACCCGAGTTTGAAAATACGGGGTTTTCTTATCTCAAAACAGCATCTGAACGGTTGCAGGCCTCCCTGTCAGAACTTCAGTCGGACCTGAAACGGGGGAAGCTCACAGCGGCTCGTCAAGAGATCGATAATGCGCAGAAACATATTCGCGCCCTGGTTTATTACGACCTGCCAATCACCGAGGTTCGTCAACTGGTTTATGACGCCGGCCGGCTTCACGCCCTCAATCGTCACGATGCGATGCTTGAACACCTCAACCGAGCCGATCACCTCTTGGGAGAGATTGAAACCCACGGCAACGCGTCCCTGCACCAGGCACTGCAGGAACCCCGTGTCATGATCGAAAGGCTTCGTGAAACCCTGGAGCAGGAACGTCAAACCACCTCAACCAAATACCTGCTGGAACACTCCCGATCGGCCGCCGATCAATTCAGTGCCCTTGGCCACAAGGTCAACATGATGGCGGTCAAGGGGGATCTGATCCTCTCCGGAGTCGAATTTCAACCAACGACGCAGGATTCAAAGTAGGGATGAACCCTTCCCGTGTGATCAAAAGAATCAACAATTTCTCACCGGCCCAGGCACTGGTTTTCTACTATGCCGTCGCGATCCTCCTCGGCACAGGACTTTTAGCCACGCCATGGGCGGCCCATGGCGAGCCGCTCTCCTTTCTCGATGCCTTGTTCACCGCCACCTCGGCCCAGTGCGTCACCGGCCTCATTGTGGTCGATACCGGGACCAAACTCACGCTCTTCGGGCAATGCGTTGTCCTGGCCCTGATCCAGGTCGGCGGCCTTGGGATCATGACCTTCTCGGTCTACCTGTTCATTTACCTGAAGGTCGGGGTCAGCACCCGGGGCCGCTGGATCATCCACGAAACCCTGATGCACACACCGGT
>JBPPMB010000234.1:0-2757 GCA_051305855.1 Desulfuromonadales bacterium | reverse complement strand
GCCAACCGCATCCGCCCGATCCTCCAGGAAATCATTGCAAATCACCCTGGCGGCGACGTTGCCCTGGTCGCTCATGGCGGAGTAAACCGGATTGTCCTTCTTGAAGCCATCGGGGCACCTCTAGAACAGGCTTTTTCTATTGATCAGGATTTCGGCTGCCTGAATATCATCGATTATTTTGCCGATGGCAATTCAGTGGTCAAGCTGCTTAACGGCACTGCCCACCAGGAGGCAGATTGCGCCCTCTGATTATCGCCGCACCGTCCAGTGGCAGTGGCAAGACCTCTATTGCCCTCGGCCTGATGGGCCTGCTGCGTCGCATGGGAAGGCAGGTGGCTCCATTCAAGGTCGGTCCCGATTTCATCGATCCGGGTCATCACGCCAGAGCCTGTGGCAGGCCCTCGCGCAATCTTGACAGCTGGATGTGTACTCAAGGTGCAGTCAAAGAGTCTTTTGCGCAGGGTTGCCAGGGGGCTGACGTCGCGGTCATTGAGGGGGTTATGGGCCTTTTTGATGGCGCCTCAGGACGTGACAACACCGGCAGTACTGCTGACATAGCCAAGATTTTGCATGGGCAGATTCTGCTGGTTGTGGATGCCCGTTCCCAGGCTCGCAGCGCTGCAGCGCTGGTCAAGGGTTTTACCGAATTCTCGCCGGGGATAAATGTGGCCGGCGTGATCTTCAATCGTGTCGCCAGTCACAATCATGCCGCCCTGCTCGGTGAAGCCATGGCCTCTGCTCCCGGCTTGCCGCCGGTACTCGGTTACCTGCCGCGCGTGGAAGAACTCAACCTGCCGGAACGCCACCTCGGCTTGACCACGGCCGGGGCAGCGGTGGCCGATGATTATTACCAGAGGTTGATCGATTGGGTGTCTGCTGCTCTTGATCTGTCCCTGTTGGAGACGTTACTCCCAAGACCTCTGGGCGACACAGACTGGAAGAAGGCAAAGCCCGTTAACAGTGCCGGATTGAGTAAACCTGTGCGTATCGGTATCGCTCGGGATGAGGCTTTCTGTTTCTACTACGCGGAGAACCTTGAGCTGCTCGAGCGGGCTGGCGCGGAGCTGGTTTTCTTCTCGCCGTTAAACGCGCCACGATTGCCCGAAAACCTGCATGGCCTGTATCTCGGCGGTGGCTACCCGGAAATCCATACCGAACAACTGGCCGGAAATCATGAGCTGCTTAAGGCACTCAAGTCGGCTGCGCTTTCAGGCCTGCCGGTCTATGCCGAATGTGGTGGCTTCATGCTGCTTGCCGAGTCGATTGACCAGCGGCCCATGGCCGGGGTCTTTCCTGCCCAGGCCAGAATGTTGTTACGGCGCAAAGCTCTCGGCTATCGGGAAATCGAGCTGCGCAGCGACTGCTTGCTCGGCCCGGCCGGCACAGTCGCGCGCGGTCATGAGTTCCATTATTCCGAGATGGAGGCGCCGCAGGAGATCGAGAAGGTCTACCTGGTCAAGGACCGCCATGGCCAGGCTGTTGCAGACGAGGGTTGTCGGATTGGTAATACTCTCGGCAGCTATGTCCATCTGCACTTTGGCAGCAATCCGCAGGTGGTAGAGAATTTTGTCAGATTCTGCCGGAACAATTCCCGATATCATCAAGGAGAATCTTGAGTGCCAAGCCTGCTGGAGCCCTACTGGCAGGGCATCTGGATGGCACAACCAGTTCGAAGGAGCAGAACCGATGAAGACCGCCGTACTTTTGATGGGACATGGATCCCGTATTGCCGAGGCGAACGATGCCCTGCGGGTTATTGCCGGTTTAGTCAAACAACAGAGCGGCTGCGAGATCGTCGAAGTCGCATTTCGTGAAATGCATGAGCCGAATATCCAGCGAGGCATAGACGCCTGTGTTGCCCAGGGAGCCGACCGCATTGTGCTCTACCCCTATTTTCTTTTCGCCGGGGCCCACGTCCTCGAAGATCTGCCTGCCGAAATGAAGGCGGCAACAGAACGTTACCCCGGCCTGGAAATGGTTCTTGGTGAACCTCTGGGTGTGCATCCGAAGCTTGCGGAAATTGTCCAGGAACGAGTCGCAGAGACGCTACAGCGTGCCGGCTGGAAAGCTTGAGGCAGAGGAGATCACTATGGCCAGCAAAGCAGAGACAGTCGACCCCCGCGAGATCGAAGCAAAGAGCTTTGCCATCATCGACTGTGAAGTCGGTCCGCATGACTACGACGAGCAGCAGTGGCCGATCGTGCGGCGGGTGATTCATACCACTGCCGACTTTGACTTCGCGGCGATCACCAGGTTTTCACCTGAAGTCGTCACTGTCGCAATTGCTGCCTTGCGCAGTGGTGAGTCTATCCTGTGCGATACCAACATGGTCATGGCCGGAATCAACAAGCCCCGCCTGGCCCGTTTCGGCAGTTCTCTCAACTGCTATGTCGCCGATGATGATGTGACCAGAGAAGCCAGACAGCTGGGAGTGACCCGCTCGATTGTCGCGGCCCGCAAAGGGGTGGCTCAGGGCTGTGGCATTTATCTGATTGGCAACGCTCCTACGGCACTCTTTGAATTGCTCAATCTCGCTGCGGAAGGGCATGTCAAGCCCTCCCTTGTCGTTGGCGTCCCGGTCGGGTTTGTCGGTGCCGAGGAATCGAAACGGGCACTGCTTGCTTCCGGGCTACCTTTTATCACCTATTGCGGCCGTAAGGGGGGGTCAGCCATTGCCGCAACGATCCTGAATGCCTTGATGCTGCTCGCTGAAAAGAAGCTCCCTGCATGACATTGCGTCTCGTCTTGATGCTTTGT
>JBPPMB010000177.1:0-9963 GCA_051305855.1 Desulfuromonadales bacterium | reverse complement strand
CTATATTCAATTGTTTTGTCATTTAATAATGGAGGCCAAATATTATCTTTAGTTCCAGGACAGACAACAACTACATTGTAGTTTTTATGCAACATTTTAGCTAGACAATGCACTCTCGCTAAAGCATTTCCTGAGATTGTAGGGCTCAATATTGATATTGTTTTCATTTTACATTTTGGATTATTTGTAAAAAAGTTGAAACGCTATAACATGCTCCTGAATCAGTGAGAGGTACGCATGCACCTCTCAGATTTCGACGCTCAGGTAACTCTCGATCTCGACGTCGGGGGCCAGCAGCGGTGTGCCATCCCCCAATCACTATTTTTTCTGTGCCGAAATGGTCAAGAAACAATCAGTCAGCAAACATGTATGACAGAAGTCTTCGGGTGCACTTAATCCTATCAAATTCCTGCTCAACTTTTACCCGTGCCGAATCACACATTGATTCTAAACGATCTCTATTTTGATCAACCCAACAAATCGCATTGGCTAAAGCATCGATATTTTCCGATTCAACAAGCAGACCATTAACTTTATCCTCGACCAGTTCAGGTATGCCATTTATGTGTGAAGCTATCAATAATGTACCCATGGCCATAGCTTCCATACAAACGACGGGTAAGCCTTCACTTCTGGACGATAAAACAAACGCATCTGATTTTTTCAACAACTCAATTACAACATCTTGTGGTTGAGCACCTATGAAATGAATACAATCATCTAAATTTAATGATCTGCTAAGGACAGACAAGGTTTCGCGTAAGGGACCAGCGCCAATAATCGTAAGATCAAACTCAACACCCATGCATCGTGCTTTAGAAAGTGCTTTTATTAAAATATCGTGCCCTTTTGCTGGAACCAAGCGTCCGATATTAATCAAATTTATTTTTTTATTTTTTAAATTGGTAAATTTCTCATTCCGAACAAATTTAGTCAAATCCACCCCACACCGAACAATCTTAATACCCTCCAAAGAAAGCTCATACTTATTAGCCATATACTGTCTGTTGAAATCACTTATAGTAACCACCAAATCAGCATTAGTTAAAAGATTAGTTACAATAGCTGCGGGAATAGGATCATCAAGAAGATCATACCGATGGGTTGTCACACCATAAGGTATGCCTGTCCATGCAGATAAAACACTTGCCCAGTGAAAATTCCAGTCAGCAAAATGTGCATGTATAAACCTCGTTTTCCGGTTTAGCAGTTCTAGTGCATATGGCACGGTTTGAAAATAAAGCCAACGGTCACCTGAGAACAACGCCTTAAAAAAACATTTAAAAGCGATTCGAGGCCGAAAAAGTAACAGCTTAAGAAGAGAATATAACGACTCAATCTTAGAAAACTCTTGTTTAATCGTTACCAGGCCAGCATCCATTAATTTCCTGGCAGACGGGTGAACAACCGACATATCCCCTGGTTTGAGTGCTAAAATGTAAGGGATGATTCCAAAATCGAGCATTGATGCCGCCTCTCCAGATATAAAAGTTTCGCTGGGATTCGGAAATGAATTGAGGACATAACAAATAGCTTTATTGTTAATGGCTTGCTTCTGCATCTATCCCTTCCTCTCAAAAAGCAACAGTCCGTAAGAGAAATATTCCTGAATCGATTTACATCCACTGGGCATAACCGAAAAAACAACTAAATAAATTATTGAAGAGGATAAAAAGCCAATTGTCAAAACGTAAAAGATATTTAAATCAGCAGTATAAACAAGCAATTCGAAACATCCCAAAGCCATGGCAATACTGGCAATCAATGGTTTAATAATTGCCGAAAGGAAATCTTTAATATTAACCGCAGTATTTTTAAAAGTATAAAAAAGCACTGGCACAAGAAGAACATAGTTGATTATCGCGTAACCCGTAGCGACCCCCTTAGCCCCCCAAGGCAAACCAAGAACGAATGACAAACAGATAAAAACTGAACTGACGAGTCCAAGTTTCAGATAAAGCCTGCTTTGCCCGGTCGAAATAAGAACCATCCCTGCTGTTCCGCTAACAGGCTGAATAAATGCAGCGACTGCCAGAATTTTAAACAGAACACTGGCCCCCAGCCACTGTGAACCCAGCAACAATGTAATCAGTTGATCGCTGCAGACAAACATAAACGCAACCAGCGGCATGGATACAAATGCCAACAGAGAAACGCATTTTAAATAGTAATCCCGATACTTTTCCGGCTCAGTCTGCAGACGACTCAACGCCGGCATGGCCACGCTTGTGATGGGGCTGCGTAAATTCGTAATCGGCATCATCAACAACTGATAAGCTTTGCTGTAAAGACCCAGAGTTGCTGCCCCCAGAAATCGGCCGATCAGGATATTATCCAGGTTGCGGGCAAAATAATTCACCACATCGAAACTCACCAGATCGGCCCCGAACTTGATCATCGTACCGACACCGACCCCACGTTTTGGCATACCCGGTACCCAGCGGCAGGCCAGCCAGCACCCTAGCGTGTTGAAGGCCACATTGGTCAGAGTGTTAAAAACCAGTGCCCAATAGCCAAAACCCTGAAACCCAGCGAAAATCGCCACCAAAATGCCGGCCAGCATGGATAAAACGTGAATTTTAGCCAGGGTATAGAATCGCATCTGGCGCGTGAGCAGGGCAGAATGCTGCACGGTCAGACCTGTGATTGCAAAAATGATCGAGAGAGACAGCATCACTTCGAACATTTCAGGCGTTTTATAAAACCAGGCAGCCAACGGCGAAATTGCCGCAACCAGAAGAGTTAACAACAACCCGATTGCCGAATTGATCCAGAACAGGGAACTGACCTGCTCATGGTTGATCTCTGCCCGCTGAATCGTCGCCGTCGACAGACCCAGATTGGAAAAAATTGCCGCAAAACCGGTAATGGCTACGGCCATGCCATTAATCCCGTAATCCGCCGGTGACAAAATACGCGCCAGAATCATGGTCGAGCCCAGTTGAATAACAAACTGCAGCCCCTGTGAAGTCAGCGTAACCGCCCCACTGCGCAGCGATTTTTTTTTCAGATCATCCTGCAGATGGCTGGTATCGAAGATGTGTTGATACTTCTGCAAAATCACCTAACCTTTTTCTCGTCCACAAGAGACAATTGGGACATCCCGTATTTTCATAATCTGCCACGGAAGGCACGGAAGCCACGGAAAAAATCTGGAAGATTCCAAACCAAAATCACTACTGGGGGCTCCAATTTCATCTTTTTTTTTCGAACTTTGCCTTCTTCCTTGCTTTCCGTGTCTTCCGTGGACACCCCGCCTTTTTCTTCCTATTTTGTGTAAAGTTGTTGATACGCTGTCATCATCCCCTCCACCGAAAAGGCTTCGGCTACCCGCAGCCGGGCGGCGACTCCCAGCCGCGAGGCCAGTTCCCGCCCTTGAAACAGGTCGCATATGCGACGCGCCAGCAACAGATCGTCATCCACCGGCACCAGGTAACCGGTTTCCCCTTCCCGGACCACTTCCGGGTTACCCCCGACGGCGGTGACCACCGCCGGGACCCCGCTGGCCATGGCTTCGAGCAGTGTGACGGAAATCCCCTCGGAAAAAGATGTGAGCAAAAAGACGTCGAACAGGGGATAGATTTCAGGCAGGTCGAAACGCAGGCCGATGAATTTCACCCGATCGGCAACCCCGAGTTCCCGCGCCTGCGCCTTCAACCGCTCTTCATCCTCACCCTCCCCGGCTACCACAAGGCAGGCATCCGGTACTTGCTCCAGCACCAGTTTTAGTCCGCGCAGCATCATCGCAATATTCTTGATGCTGTTGAGACGCGCCGCCGTGCCAAGGATGCGGCAGGTGTCGCTCAAGCCTAATGCCTGCCGTTTTTCGTCCTTGTTAAAGGCCGGATTCATGCGAGCCAGGTCGATGCCGTTATGGATCACCCGAATGCGGCGCGCCGGCAGGTTGTCGTTACGAGCCATGGCTCCGGCCGTCGCCTGCGATATGGACACCAGGTGATCGACCCACAGCGCCAGCAGCGGATTGAAGAGCTGCCGTTTCCGGCTCTTGTTATCCGGGTAGAAGCGTCCGTGCTCGGTGTAGACCACCTTTTTGCGTCCCGCCAGGAAAGCGGCCGGCGTCGCATAAAAGAGCGGGGAATATTGATGGGCATGCACTACATCCGCCCGTTCCTGTCTGATCATGTCACGCAGCCAGAGGATCATCCCGAAATCCAGCCCGGGTTTGCGCCCTTTGCAATAGACCCGGTAGCCTTCGCGGCGCAGCGTGTCCCCCAAATCGCCGAGGCTGTCCATGCAGCAGATGGCCGGTGGGTTGTCGGCAAAAGCGTGATGGCGCACCATGTCGTAGACCAGCCGCTCCGCTCCGCCGACCACCATGGAAATGACGACGTGCAGCACCTTGGGGGGCATTGTATTTGGTTTATTGTTGATGTTCATAAAATCTCATGTCCAAGGAAGGCACGGAAAACACTGAAATGCCAAATTTTTGTATGTCTTATTCCGTGTCTTCCTTGGACCACCTTATGCCCTCGTCTTAAGCCGCACCCGCAACCAAGCCATTTCACGTTTGACGCTGGTTTGACCAAAAACCTTTACAATCTCAGATCCTGTTCGCTCTATAACCGACCCAAGGCTCAGATATGGAGCTGGTCGGCCATTCGTTGACTGCATCGGCGGAAAGTTGGCAAGTTTAACCTCATTCGTAAGTCGATCACCCACCCAACCGTTCTGCAGCATGAGTGCCAGAGGCCTTGAGAAGGAACTGCTGTTATGTTTCGGCAGTTCCTCTCGTACATAGTTGTAAAAGAAGCTTGCTCGCTCCATAAAAACGACCTTCTGCTCTTCATTTTCCGCATAACGGGCCGCCTGGCAGAAAACCACACTTTTGCGCAGGTCTTGGGTTACCCAAGTCTCATTGGGATACTCCAGAACCTCCGGCTTCGCCAGGTAAGGGTACTCATGAATCACCATCCATTCGGTGTAGGCTAACAGACTTGCTCGGGCATAAGCAAAAGCGGTATCAAATTCCTCCAATTCGAACTTTTTGTCGAGGTATTTGGCGAGGGCTACGAGCAGGACCGTATACGACCAGGCGACTTCGGTGTTAAGCAGCTCGCGGCAGCCAAGATCGTCTCCGGGGTGAATCGTGTGCTGAATCAGCTCTTCTGCCCGAACGAGAAACCTGCGCCCGCCGCCGACCTCAAAGGCGTCAAGGCAGGCGGTGATGGCGTTGCCGGTGCCGCGGGTCAGGGGATAACGTGGGAAGAGTTGACGATTGCCCCTGGAAGACCGCCAGAGATTCAGGTAACCTACACCCCTCTTGAGGGCGGCAAGCAGCGTCTGAGGACCCGTCAAAGACAGCAATTCCCATTCGGCCAGATCGATGACCATCTTTTTGAAGTCTGGATTGCCGGTTTGAAAATAGTGCAGCACCAGTCCGGTGGTGTAGCAATGTTCGGCTCCCGGGCCGCCACCACCTGAATGCATCTGGTAAGCCGCTTTCTGCTCCCGGGAATAGGCCCGATGAGTCGACAGGCCGGCATCGGCATAGTGATCGGTATGCCAGAACAGACCGTGATTGTACTCTTCGCGATCCCGGTCGGTGTGGTAGATGTCGATATCCCTTACATGGTCTGCCAACTCCGCAGCGATTTTATACCAACCTGCATCTTTGGTAGTGAAAGCCTTGCGGTAAGCTCCGGCAAGAAAGTCATACTGATTGTTGTAGTGAGAGACGAAGACCTCGTCACCCTGGTGATTGACCGCCTCGTGATCTGCATAAACCTCACCGAAATGACGCCATCCATATTCATCAACTATTTCGCGTTTGGTGATGATATCCGTTGAAGAAGCAAAACTGTCAACCAGATCATCATCGCCGGGCAGGTCACTCAACACGCCTGATCTCCTGTAAGTCGCTGGAGACGCAACAACTTGCACTGGATCGAGAGCCCATGCAAGAGCATCTTTTTCAGCGGTAAAATCGATCCAGAAAAAGCAGGTTTTCTGCTCGCCGCCCTGTAGTTCATGTAAACCGGGGAAGTCTGCCGGGAACAGGGCGATCCGTAGTTTGCCATCGGCAACCTCGATTCCTTTGGGGAACTCCTGCCAGAAACGGGGTAGCGCGACGGCAACCCCCTTCCCTGCATTGCCACACCAGACAAGTGGTGTAGCGCGCAAGCCTTCGGTAGACTCTCTACCATCGACTTCGACGACATATCCGCGACGGCTGTGGGGAACCCGCCCTTCACGGTTCCTGTGTACCGGGCTTTGCCAGTTCTCTCCACCGCTCGATTCCTGGTAAAGTTTGAAACCCGCCCCTGCCGGCACCACGATGAAAGGCAACGACGGTTCGACGGCACAATGCACCTGGTCGTTGGCAGAAAGAGGAAACGTAAAAACCAGTTCCTTGAACAGGACCGAACCCGGACCCCCAAGATCCCAGAGCCCTTGTGGATGGATTGCGGATCGGGGGTTGTGCAGGGTAAATTCGACCTTCACTGTCATACAGCCGGCGAAAAAGTGCAGACGGCTGGCAAATCTCAAGTCATTTCCTGCCGGGCTTGTGAAATGGCCAGTCATGCGCACGATGGCATGCAGGCGGCTATCATCTTCGAGGCTGACTTCCTCGACGATCGGTAAAGCTTCCATCCCGGTCTGTTCGCGCAGCAGACAGGTTGTATCTTCAGTAAGGGTATCCACACCCTCACAATGCACACTTTTGCAAGGCCGGTAGATCCGAGCATCGAGGTCGAATTTTCCCGCACCGGTATCGACCGTCCAGATTTCCTCTCCAGGAGTCACCACAACCTGGTATGGATGAACCGGGACAGAGTCTGCCGCGGCTGCCAAGTGGAATTTTGTCTCACCGTTAGCGGGAAGGTCGACGGCAAAGTCGGCCAGCAGCCATTTGATTGAGCGGTCGGGCCACTCTTTGAGAACCCTGATTTGAATCGGCAGGGGCCGCCCGTTCGGGTCAAGTATAACAAGGGGAGCGCATGCTCGCAGCTCACCACGGGCACAGGGGACGGCGGCCCGTACCCACTCACTGACTCGGTCGAGGCCGCAGGGCTCGCGGATGATGATCTCCTTGTTGAAGGAATCTGCCAAACGTATCGTCATGACACCTGGTATTCCATCCGCCACAAGGCGAACATCAACAGGCTCCAGAGGACGCTGCTATGATCCTGGTTTTGTTCCTGATGCTGGTGCCAAAGTTCCCGCACGGATGTTGTATCGATGTATTCAGCCAGGGCGGCGCCACCTAACAGGCAGCTCTCGGCGAAGGGTTTCAATTCGTGGCGAAACCAGGCATCCAGAGGCACGGAAAAGCCCTGCTTGGGACGGTTGAGTATCCTTTCCGGGAGCAAGCGACCGAAAGCCTTCCTGAGGATAATCTTCTTGCTGCTGCCCTTGATCTTCCAGTCGCTGGGCAAAGATGCGGCGAATTCAATCACGCGGTAGTCGAGAAAGGGCGCCCGGACCTCCAGGCTGTGCGCCATGCTCATCCGATCGACCTTGACCAGGATGTCATCAGGCAGATAATGCTTGAGATCGGTATAGAGCATGCGTGTGACGTGGTCGGCACCCGACATCCGGTCATAGTATCGCATGGTGGATTCTGCCGGGTCGTAGCCACTGCAGGCCCGACGCACCCCGTCGGCCAGCAGGCGTTCGAGAGTCGCGTCATCGACATGGCTGTTGGTGACGTAAAAGGCGCGGCCAGGATCGAGCAGGGCGCTGCCGGTCAGTGAGCGAGCCTTACGAGCGGCCGGGTGGCTGAAGCCCCCAACCCCGGCATGCAGGGCAGCCAGAAGCGATTTGGGTATGTATCGCCTGGCAAGGTTTTCCTTGAGCTCAACGGCATACTTTTCGTAGCCGGCGAAGCTCTCGTCACCACCATCCCCGGCCAGGGCGACGGTGACCGCCTGGCGGGCCAGCCTGGAGACATGAAAGGTCGGCACAGCCGACGAATCGGCAAATGGCTCATCGAAATACTTCGGCAGCAAGGCCACCGTATCTTCGAGGCGCGACTGAACACAGTATTCATGGTGATCGGTGGCAAACAGGCTGGCCACTTCCCTGGCGTATGGGGTCTCGTCGTGGCGTTTATCATCAAACCCGATCGAACAGGTACGCACCGGTTCCGCGGAAACCTTTGCCATCAGGGCAACCACGGCGCTGGAATCGACGCCACCGCTGAGAAAGGCCCCGAGCGGGACATCGGCGATCATCCGGCAGGCGGTGCTCTGCAGCAACAGCTCCACCAGCTCTTCTTGCGCCTCGTCCTGTGAGCAAGGGGTCATGGCGGAAAAATCAACATCCCAGTATTGCTCGATGACCGGCTGCCCGCCAGGGCGCAAGACCATGGAATGCCCGGGCAACAGTTTGTAGATATTGCGATAAATCGTCTTCGGGGCCGGGATGTAGAGATATTTGAGGAAGTCGGTCAGTGCCGTCGGCTCAACCTTTGGCGAGAGACCGGGCAGTTGCAGCAGGGATTTGATCTCGGAAGCAAAAGCCAGACGGTCGCCACCGCCATGGTAGTAGTAGAGTGGCTTCTTGCCGATGCGGTCCCGGGCCATGAACAGGGTCTTGTCGACCTTGTCCCAGATGGCAAAAGCAAACATGCCGTTGAGCAGTTTCAAGCAGGCATTGCCCTGGCGTTGGTAGAGAGCGAGCAGTACTTCGGTATCGGTGCGGGAGCGGAAGGACACACCTGCTTTTTCAAGCTCGGCACGCAATTCGAGGAAGTTGTAGATTTCGCCATTGAAAACAATGACCAAACGACCATCTGCAGAGATCATTGGCTGGTTGCCTTGCGGTGAAAGGTCAATGATGCTCAAGCGTCGGTGGGCCAGTCCGACTTGTTCATCCAGATACTCGCCGCCGGCATCGGGGCCGCGATGGCGAATCACCTCACCCATCCTCTTGAGAACAGAATCGTCGGCGTAGGGTGCGCAGGTCCTGAAAAAACCGGCTATACCACACATACTTTAAACCCCCGCAGCAGCACCCTGTTCACCGTCGCGTTCCCGTCAAGACCGCCAGGCCACGCGCGGTAAAGTAGATGTTCAACAGCCAGTAAAGCTGCATGACGGGCATCAATACCGCTCCCGGCTGATTTTTCCTGTAGCTGACCAGCAACAGCAGAGCCTGCCAGAGCAAAAACAAAGTGAATATTATCCCGGCAACCCCAGTCGACAGCAAGAGCGGACTCAAGATAACCAGAACCAGTAATATGCAGTGCCCCAATGGTGCGACCAGGCTGGGAATCTCTCGCAGGACCAGGCCGTGCCGCAGCAGACCCTTGAAGTTACTTGCAGCGCGCCATTTCTCCTTTCGGTAGAAATGCCTGACGGTGGAGGCTTCACCATGGTGAATGGCAACAATCCGGCTGTCGTTCAGCAAGGTCCCCATCTTCTTCAGCCTGAGCGTGAGATCGTAATCCTCACAGGTGACCAGGTTCTCATCAAAACCACCGCACGCTTCGAAGGTTTCTCGCCTCACGAACAAATTCATTGACTCAAGCCAGTCGACTTTCTGCACTGTCATCTTTTTTCTGCGTATCAGGAACCAGGCTTTCTGGACCCATGTGGCGTCTGCTGGCACGATAGGCGGAGAGCCGAAGCAAACTATAATCCTATCGTCGAGATAACGGCTAGCTTCCTGCAACCAATTGACGGCGACGCTGCAGTCTGCATCTAGAAAGGCCAAAATCGTCCCCCGGGCCTTGGCTGCACCAAAATTACGCAATCCTGCAATGGTCAGTTCCGGCTGAACATAGACTTTAGCCCCCTTCCCCTTGGCGACTTCTACGGTACGGTCAGATGAACCGTTATCGATGAGCAGCAGTTCATACCGGTCCTTGTCGAAATCCATACTATTGATGGAGTCGAGGCAATCGTCAATGTTAACTTGCTCATTCTTGGCCGGAATGATAATGGAAAAATCCATAAAGCGCCCCTTTATAGGCTCACACAGCGGCGCACGATCGGCCCC
>JBPPMB010000174.1:0-9534 GCA_051305855.1 Desulfuromonadales bacterium | reverse complement strand
TCGGGAGCGTTGTCGATCTGGTCGAATGACTTGAACACTGCGCCGCCCCTCGTAGACAGGACCTTCGTGATCGCTGCCGTCAGGGTCGTCTTGCCGTGGTCAACGTGACCGATCGTTCCGATGTTAACATGGGGCTTGGTCCGCTCGAACTTGGCTTTGGCCATTACGTTATCCTCCCTTGCTTGTGTCTTCTCTTCGAAAATAATGTCTGCGTTATTCGCCAGGGGCTGATGTCTTGCGACAACCAGAGACCCGCCGACCCACCTAGAAACGAACCCGATACCGTTAACTGCCTCTTGCTGTGCTATTCGTGAAATGGAGCCCACAATCGGATTCGAACCGATGACCTCATCCTTACCAAGGATGTGCTCTACCTACTGAGCTATGTGGGCCTGCAATTCATCCGTTTCTGAGACAGTCAAGAAATTGGAGCGGGAAACGGGATTCGAACCCGCGACCCTCAGCTTGGAAGGCTGACGCTCTAGCCAACTGAGCTACTCCCGCATAAATCGTTTCATTGGGCTTTATGCTAAAACCTTATGAAGTTTTCTTTGTGGAGTCCAGCAGTGCCATCCTCGCAGTTACAACGGCTAACAACCTCCTGCGGCAGACAGTTCAACTTTTCTCCGGCAAGTCCTTTATGTGGTGGAGGGGGGAGGATTCGAACCTCCGAAGTCTACGACGTCAGATTTACAGTCTGATCCCTTTGGCCACTCGGGAACCCCTCCAGGGGACATCTCTATTCAGTTTTAAGGGGAACCAAACTCCCCGGTAGCTCAATGGAGCTGGCGAGAGGAATCGAACCCCCAACATCCTCATTACAAGTGAGGTGCTCTGCCTGTTGAGCTACGCCAGCACAAGGGGCGTTATATACAACAGTGTCAGAAAAATTGCAAGAGAAAATTTGCCGCATTCTGACAACGCCACCACAAGTGCGCAGTTATAACGAAAACAACGTGCCATGTCAAACTACAAAACCTTTGTTCCCAACAAAAGTTCCCAGGGGGAGCTGTTCGGCCTGGAAATTATATCCGGTTAAGTTGCCAGCAAAAGGGCCATTGATAATATTTTATTGCCGGGGTTCTTGCCCAGTTGAGGGAGTTCCCTCTTTTGCCTGGTTCTCCGCGGCAGCCCCTTGACGCACCACCTCAAAAAGCGCGACAGCACTTGCCGAAGCAGCATTGAGTGATGCGACGCCACCGATCATCGGTATCTCCAGCAAACCGTCACATAACTCTCTGGTCCGGTGGCGCAACCCTTCCCCCTCACTGCCTATGACCAGGGCAATGTTTCCCGAGAGGCTTGAGTTGAACAGCGGCTGGGCATCTTCACCGGCGGCCAGTCCGTAGACCCAGAAGCCGCTTTTCTTCAGCAGCTCCATGGCCCGGGCAAGGTTCGTGACCTGGCATATGGCCAGGTGCTCCACGGCGCCGGCCGAGGTGCGATCGACCACATTGGTGATGCCGCAGCTACGGTCTTTCGTCAAGATCACCCCCTGACAACCAGATGCATCAGCGTTACGCAGAATGGCACCCAGGTTGTGCGGATCGGTAATCCCGTCAAGCAGCAGAAACCGCCCGGTTTTCCCGGAGCCTTGCCACAATAACAGCAGATCTTCGATTTCCGTATAGGGGAATGGCTCCATACTCAGGACGACCCCCTGATGATGAGGCTGGTCGGCCATGCGGTCCAGGTCCTGGCGTTTTCTTTGCCGAACCGGGATACCGCGTTCCCGTGCCAGAGACAGCAGTTCATCAACACGCGGACCACTGCCTGTTTCGTCTACAAAGAGTTCGAGGGGCAGACGACGACCGCGCAACCCCTCACGTACCGGGTGAATCCCGTAGAGATAATCGACTTTCACGTTTTTAAGTACCTTCCAGGGCCGTTTGCATTTCTTCAAGGATCATCCGGGCCGCTGCCGCAGGGTCTGCAGCCGCAGATATCGGCCGGCCGATAACCAGGTAATCCGCGCCGGCTCGCAAAGCATCGCCGGGTGTCATAACGCGCTTCTGGTCGTCCTGGGAAGCGAATGCCGGGCGGACACCGGGCGTGACGACAGCAAAATCCCGGCCGCAGGCCGTTCGGATCAGGTCGACCTCTTTGGGCGAAGCCACGACGCCATCTAAGCCCGCATCCTGGGCCAGCTTGGCCAGCCTCGCAACCATCTCAGCAACCGGCCGATCAATACCAATGCCACGCAGGGTTTCATCATTTGAGGAGGTCAGGATGGTAACCGCCAGCAGCAGAGGCCGATCAGGATTGCCACGCGGGCAGACAGCATCGACAGCCGCGACCAGTCTGGCCATCATCTCGAAACCACCCAAAGCGTGAACGTTGAACATCCTGACCCCAAGACGCAGCGCCTCAAGACCAGCCATCGCTACGGTATTCGGGATGTCGTGATACTTCAGGTCGAGAAACACATCGGCGCCGCTCGCCTGCACCAGCCTGACAACTTCCGGGCCGCACCTGGTAAAGAGCTGCTTGCCGATCTTGAAAACGCCTGCCTGGCCTTGTAGTTGTTCAACCCAGCGGCGTGCCTCTTCCAGGCTGTCGACATCAAGTGCGAATATCAATTTTGGTCTGGCATCAAGCATTGTCACGTGTCCCTATCAAGTCCTGTACGCGTTGAGAAACATCCTGCACCCGTTTAATAAGTTCAGAAGAATCGGTAGCACCAAGTTCACGACGTGCAGCGATACACTCCATGTACACCAGCTCACTCAGCGAGTCGGAAAGGAGACGCAGCTTGTCGCCTTCCTCCAGACCGGCCAGATTGGCAAGCACACGCCCGCCATCTACCGAGCCGTCCTCCTTGAGGGTGGCTTGTCTGAAGACATATGAAAACGGCTGCGGCAGTTCACGGAGGAAACAGGTAACGTCCTCACGGAACTGCGGATTCCTGGCCGACACCACCTGATGCATGGCAACCAGAATACCGTTGAAGATGTTGATGACCTCACCGAGTACTCCTTCCACGGCCACTCTCGGAGCCTCTTCTGTCGCGACAACGCCCCTTTCGACCATTTGGCTCAGGAGCCGTAATGCATCAAATTCACCTGAACCTGAGCGGCGTAGCAACTCTCCGACGTTACTGACACCGGCTTGAATCAAGGCAACCATCTTCTGCGAGACACTATCGAGGTCATTGGGAATTGCATCGCTCGCGACCGGGATGGCATCCAGCGACTTGACCTTCTGCATGTAGACTGCTCGCTCATCGACTCTGCGCAGCCCTTCCATGATCAGGTTCTGGGTGTTCATGGAGAGGCTCACCAGCTGGCCTTTATCAAGGAGGCTGTCAGTAAAGACAAATGAGCCGTCCTGAAACGCAAACAGGTTATATACGATCGTTTCTACCTGGTTTCGGGTCGCCGCCCAAAGGTCCTTGGCCGTGATGATGTTGTGGTCAATCAGGACTTTGCCGAGCGGCAGCTCGCCGTTGGCAAACTGACGGGCTCCCTGCAGCATTTCCCGATCGATCATGCCGAGGCGATAAAAAATCTCTCCTATCTCCTCTTCCGGAAAGGTGCTTGTCGCATAGACTATTTCGCCTTTCTGGAAACAGAGCGTCTTGTTGCCGGCAGGCAGCATGAAATGCAAAAGACCCGACTTGCGGAACATGTTGAAAAAGGAAAGCAGATCGACAATCCCGCCATCGACAATCAGGCCGGTCATCTGTACCCTGTCACCGTCAGCAGCAGATTCCAGCAGGAGATGGCGCGCGGAGCAGGACGACACTCTCAGAGGCTCCCCTCCAAGAATCCGTGCGACAGCGGGCGGCAGAGTCAGCCGGCTACCTTTTTCAACCCAAATATCACTCATTAACCTCTTCCCTACACGGCATCGAGCGCCGTCCGCACCCGGGCGACGATTTCAGCTCCAGCACCCTCGGTCGGCAGCAGGAATTTTTCGCCACTGCGTCGCTCCTGAAGTTCGAAAGACTGCTCTTTCAAGCCGCGGGCACCAACGTTGACGCGCAGTGGGATGCCAAGCAGATCGGCATCTTTGAACTTGCTGCCGGGACGCTCATCACGATCGTCAAGAAGCACCTCGATGCCCTGTTCAACAAGCTCTTGATAGAGCGCTTCTCCTGCTGCGGACACGGCTTCGTCATGCGGATTAAGCATGGTCACGATAACCTGAAATGGCGCCAGGGGCATCGGCCAGACGATACCATTTGCATCGTGGTTCTGCTCGATGGATGCAGCGGCAGCACGGCCGACACCGATACCGTAGCAGCCCATGATAAGAGTCCGCTCCCTGCCCTGGTCGTCAAGCACGGTGGCATGCATGGAATCGGAATACTTTGTGCCCAGCTTGAAAACATGCCCGACTTCAATACCACGCCAGGCTTCCAGCCTGCCGTCGCAACGCGGGCAGGAATCGCCCGCCGTGGCCTGACGAAGATCAACAAAGGCCTCCACCTGAAAATCACGGCCGTAGTTAGCACCGGTAAGATGGTAGTTCTCCTCATTGGCTCCAAGCCCGAAATCACTCATGGTGGCAACTTCCCGGTCAGCCAGAATACGACAGGACAACCCGACAGGTCCAGAAAAGCCACTCGGCGCCCCGGTCACTTTCTGCACTACGGCTTCATCAGCAAGCTGGACATGGTTGCAGCCGAGGAAGTTACACAGTTTGATCTCGTTGAGAGTGCGGTCACCGCGCAGGAGTACGGCCACAACCTCATCGTTGTCATTCTGCACAACAAGGGTTTTGATCATGTTGCTGGGTTCTTCCTTGAGAAAGGCAGCAACGTCCTCGATACTTTTCAGATTGGGGGTTTCAACCTTGTCCAGCGGCAGCTTCGGTGATGGAGTCGCACCAGCAGGCGTACGCAACTCAGCTTTTTCGACGTTCGCAGCATAATCACAGGTGTTGCAGGAAACGATCGCGTCTTCACCGGTTTCGGCAAGCACCATGAATTCATGGGAGAAGCTGCCGCCGATTGCTCCGGAATCCGCCTCCACGGCACGGAAATCCAAACCGCAACGTTTGAAAATGCGTCGGTAGGCCTGATACATCTTGTCATAAGAGACATCGGCAGAGGCATCATCGATATCGAAGGAGTAGGCGTCTTTCATGATGAATTCCCGGCCGCGCATCAGACCGAAACGGGGGCGGATCTCATCACGGACCTTGGTCTGGATCTGGTACAGGTTGAGCGGCAGCTGCCGGTAGGAGTTCACGGTACCGCGAACTATTTCAGTGACCACCTCCTCGTGGGTGGGGCCGATACAGAACTCGGTGTCCTTGCGATCCTTGAGCCGCAAAAGTTCCTTGCCGTACTGCTGCCAGCGTCCTGACTGCACCCAAAGATCAGCCGGCGACACAGCCGGCATAAGAATCTCGATCGCTCCGGCCCGGTTCATCTCTTCTCGAATGATATTTTCAACCTTGCGGATGACCCGCAGTCCAAGCGGCAGGTAATCATAGATACCGGCTGCGACCTTGCGGATCATTCCCGCACGGGCCATTAACTGATGGCTGATGACTTCGGCATCGCCCGGAGTTTCTTTCAACGTCGGCAAGAAGTACTGGCTATAGCGCATTTGATAACCTCTGGATAAGATAATGGCCCTTTCCAATCTCTAAAAAGGGCCTTTGAAATTAGCGTATTTCTCAAGGGATTGCAAGAAAGTGATGTCGCGAGTGATGTCGGTTCAGGATCGCCGTTCTTCGGCCAGCTGCAGGGCTTCGGCAACCAGGGCATCGGCAAGCTCATGTTGAGGCACCTTGCGCACCACTTCACCCTTACGGAAAAGCAACCCCTGGCCTTTCCCCCCTGCGATACCGAGATCCGCCTCGCGTGCCTCGCCGGGGCCGTTCACCACGCAGCCCATCACGGCAATGCTGATGCGGCAGGGCAGATCGTGCAGACGCTGCTCGACTTCCTCGGCAATCGTGATCAGATCGATCTGGCAACGACCGCAGGTCGGACAGCTGATAAACACCGGGCCGCGCTCACGCAATTCAAGGCTCTTGAGAATTTCCCAGCCGACCCGCACCTCTTCAACCGGGTCACCGGTGAGAGAGACGCGCAGCGTGTCGCCAATGCCGTCATAAAGCAAGGCGCCCAGGCCGACCGCGCTCTTGATCGTACCGCTCCAGGTCGTTCCAGCCTCGGTGACTCCGATATGCAGCGGGTAGTCAACCTGTTCGGCAAGCAGGCGATAGGCAGCCACCGTACGGCGTACGTCGGAGGACTTGAGGCTGACCTTGATCTCACGGTAGCTCAGGTCTTCCAGTATGCGGATATGGCCAAGAGCGCTGGCCACCATGGCCTCGGCTGTGGGATGCCCGTATTGTTCCAGCAGCTCTTTTTCGAGAGAGCCTGAATTGATACCGATGCGCATTGGTACCGAGCGCTCGGCACAGGCCCTCACCACCTCTTCGACCTTCCAGCGCTCACCGATGTTGCCCGGGTTTAAACGCAGACCAGACACACCCGCTTCGAGCGACATCAGGGCCAGTCGATAGTCGAAATGGATGTCAGCGATCACAGGAATGCGACTTTGCGCACAGATTGGCGCCAGTGCTTCTGCTGCGGCTTCGTCCGGCACAGCACAGCGTACGATTTCGCACCCGCCGGCAGCCAAAGCCTCAATCTGTGCAGTCGTCGCGGCAATATCCCGGGTATCGCTGTTGCACATCGATTGCACCGAAATCGGAGCGTCACCGCCGACGGCCACATTGCCAACCTGTATTTTACGCGTTTGACGCCTCATAAAGTTTACTGACTCCCGCCTCTTTGCAAGGGAGTTTAAAGGCGACCCCACAGCGAGTCAAGCAGACTTGCAATTCAGCTATCAGCAATCTGCCTTCAGCCTCCAGCCCCCAGCCCCCAACCCGACAAAGTCTGCTTGCCAATATGGAGAATCCCATATAGTATGGCAACTTTCAGCCAGAGGAGCATTATGCGAACAATCGACTGCCGCGGCCAGCAGTGCCCGCACCCCGTCATACAAACCCGGAAAACCCTGCTGGCAGAACCCGACATGGCATTGCAGGTCCTGGTGGATGACCAGGTCTGCAGGGACAATGTCTCACGCCTGGCGACGACCCTTGGCTATGCGATAAAGGTTGAGGACACCGGCGAGATGATCCGGCTGGAGCTGACTCCGGGAGAAACTCCGACAAAAGTGGTTGCCGGTGGCGGCGTGTCCGGACCGACAATAATATTCATCGGTTCCGACCAGATGGGCCATGGCGATTCCAAACTCGGCCAAATCCTGATGAAGAATTTCATCTTCACCCTGATCGAATCCGACACCATCCCCGATGCCATTTACTGTGTCAATAATGGTGTCAAGCTGACGCTCGGTGGCTCCGATGTCATTGAACCCCTGGCAGAACTCGCCAATCGTGGCGTCGACATCGCTTCGTGCGGACTCTGCCTGGAGTTTTTCGGTGTCAAAGAAGCACTGGCGGTCGGCAGGGTTTCAAACATGCTGGAACTGGTCAATGCCCTGCAAGGAGCTGGCAACGTTATTCGCCTTTAATATACGGGAGTAGTTCGTAGTCTGGTGGCGCGCTCGGTCTTCAAAACCGATGGGGGGAGCATCCCTCCCCTGGTGAGTTCGATCCTCATCTACTCCCGCCAATCAATGAAAACAGGGACTTAGCCAAACAGGCCGAGTCCCTGTTTCATTTTTTTCTTTACCTGAAACATTCCCGTGGTACACTCTTGGTACAGTAAATAACAAATAAACACAGCCATTCACGGTACTCAGGGGGAAATCATGGCAGTCATCCAGGAGCGCAAGGGGAAAGACGGCAAGACCAATTACAGGGCATTGATTCGCCTCAAAGGTCATCCAGCAGTATCGGCAACCTTTGCCCGTAAGACGGACGCCAAAAGGTGGGCGGCAACAACGGAAGAGGAAATCAAAGACGGGCGCTACTTCAAATCAGCAGAGGCGAAGAAACACACCATCAACGATCTGATCAAACGCTACGAAGAAGAAGTCCTTCCACTCAGGCCCAAGAACTCCCCAAATTACAAGATTCACCTTCGCTGGTGGAAAGGTAAGATCGGCGATTACTTCCTTGCCGATGTCAACACCGCCATGATCGTCGAGTGCCGCGACAAGCTCAAAAAAGAAATGACCAACAAGGGCACGCCAAAATCACCGGCAACCGTTAATCGTTATACGACTACCCTCTCCCACCTCTTCAATGTGGCGATCAGGGAATGGGAGTGGATGGAATTCAACCCTCTAACCAGAATCAAGAAGCTCAAAGAGTCGAGGGGCCGGGTTCGCTTTCTCGATGAAGGAGAGCGCGACAAACTCTTGGAGACCTGTCAGACGAGCAACAACCCACTACTCTACCCTTTCGTCATTTTGGCTCTTACCACGGGCATGCGCTACGGAGAGGTGACGAACATTCAATGGAAGGATGTTGATTTTGAGAGGCGGCGCATTCTGTTGCACGAGACAAAGAACGATGAACGACGAGCGGCCCCTCTGGTCGGGCTTGCTCATGATCTCCTGAAAAAACTTTCCAAGGTTCGCCGACTGGATAACCCTTATGTCTTCCCAGGTAATGAGGAAAGTAAGCCGGTTTATATGCGTGACACATGGAATGACGCTTTAGCAAAATCCGAAATCAAAGATTTTCGCTTTCATGACCTGCGCCACACGACGGCTTCTTATCTGGCGATGAATGGGGCGACTCTTGCAGAAATCGCGGAAGTGTTGGGACACAAGACTTTAGCGATGGTGAAGCGGTACGCGCATCTTTCTGAGACACATACAACTTCGGTTGTTGAGAAAATGGCGGCTAAGTTTTTATCTTAAACCTTTCTCTTAACTCAGGAATCGTTGGATAAAAAAGGAGTCCTGGCCATTCTCGTCGGCAAAAAGTTACGTGGTGCCAGTCCCTTCTATCCTCATCGTAAACAGAGGTAACGGTGTAACCGCAACGATTGTACGTCTTTTCAGGTCTTGATTCGTCGTTATTCATTTTGGCACTCAGCCCACTCAAAAAACTTCCCTTCATCGATCAGCACCCGTCGCCCAAGACGCACAACACAGTGATGAAAACCGTTCGTATACTCATAAAATATCAGGTGCCGCAATCCACCGATGGGCGGCCAGATGTGATAATCATTCCATTTAGTAACAGGGATAAGTCGCTTCCTGCCTGTTTCAGTGTTTTGCATTGTCGCCTCCTTGGTCATCTTGATCCGCAGCATAGAAGCCAAGCTCCTCACGAAGCTGCTGCACAAAAGCTTGCTTGTCATACATTCTGTTATTCATCGCCCTCTTCTGAAAGACCCGAACAGAAAAATCAGTGGGATTGTTCATCAACCCAAAACTATTAAAGAGTGCCGACAGGCAATCGTTAAAGTCGGCAGCTTCGGCTATGTCCTGCCCGTTTTGCTCTTGCTGTAATGCCGTTAAAGAAGAGAGCAAACCGTAGGCCTGTTGAATCAATTGTTTTTGTTTTGACTGGACAGCTTTAAACCGGATCAACGGGTGAGCGACCTGTGCTCCTGCGTAACCATTCTGCACGACCTCCCAC
>JBPPMB010000154.1:0-3960 GCA_051305855.1 Desulfuromonadales bacterium | reverse complement strand
TGGGAGTGCCGATTGCCGCCGGAGTGCTTTACCCGGTTTTCGGTTTGCTGCTCAGCCCGATGATTGCAGCAGCAGCCATGAGTTTCAGCTCAGTCTCTGTAGTAAGCAATGCTTTGCGTCTGCGCAGACTGGAGATTTAAAGCCCGGGGTCAGTTGAAGGACAAACTCATCGAGCCCAAGCAGTACATCGACAAGAACGGCCAGGATATGCCTGAAATCCGCGGTTGGCGCTGGGGTGCCGGGCGGGCCGAAGACATGGAACCGTGAACACGGCCAGGTTTTTGATAATCGTCAAACCACGATAAAGGGGAAAAATATGGGTACCATGTTAATAATAGGCATAGGGATCTTGGTTGTCATCGCACTGCTGTTTTTTTATGTAATCGCGATATATAACCAATTGGTCACGCTGAAGAATCGATACAAGAATGCGTTTGCGCAGATAGAAGTACAGCTAAAAAGGCGTTACGACCTGATTCCCAATCTTGTCGAGTCCGCAAAGGGTTACCTCAAACACGAACGCCAAACTCTGGAATCGGTGATTGCGGCGCGCAATGAGGCATCCAGCATGTTGTCCAGCGCAGCGGCGGCACCGGGCGAGGCTGCGGCGATGAAGGGACTGATGGGCGCCGAGGGTAAGCTGTCCGGTGCCTTGATGAATATGAGAATGGTGATGGAAGCCTATCCGGATCTCAAGGCCAGTCAGAACATGATGCAGTTGAGCGAGGAACTGACGAGCACTGAAAACAAGGTTTCCTTCGCCCGGCAAGCCTTTAATGACCAGGTGATGGCCTACAACACCTATAAACAGTCATTCCCGTCGGTTTTCTTTGCCCCGATGTTCGGCCACACGCAGGATGCGGTGTTAATGGAATTCGAAGACAGCGCGGTCATACAGGCCGCGCCGAAGGTTTCGTTTTGATCGGATCGAGTTCTGATCGCTGCTGTTCGCCTTGGTGTTAAGATGATGAACTTCTTTGAATCGCAAGACCGTGTGCGCAAGAACACGACACTGCTTGTCGTGCTGTTTGTTCTTGCCGTGATCGCCCTGATCATCATGACCAATGTATTGGTCATGGTCGTGTTCGGCTTTATCAATAGTGATCAGTTGCATAATGGCGGGTCATTAATCCGGCAAATGGACTGGCAAACATTTGCCGCTGTAGGCGCCGGTGTCAGTGTTGTGGTGCTCGCCGGCAGTCTTTACAAGATTATGGCCTTGTCTGCCGGCGGCAAAGTCGTTGCGGAGTCGCTGGACGGCCAGTTGATTTCGCGCAATACGCTGGATTCGAATCAACGCAAACTTCTTAACGTGGTGGAAGAAATGGCCATCGCGTCTGGCACGCCCGCGCCGCCGGTTTATCTGCTCACGAAGGAATCGGGCATCAATGCCTTCGCGGCAGGACTCTCGCCGCGCGATGCGGTCATCGGCGTTACCCAGGGGGCGATCGAACATTTGAGCCGCGACCAATTGCAAGGTGTAATTGCCCATGAATTCAGCCATATCTTCAATGGCGACATGCGGCTCAACATTCGCCTGATGGGCGCACTGAACGGCATCCTGATCCTCGGCATCCTTGGCTATTATCTGCTGTATTCGACGTCGTTTTCTGGGCGCCGGCGCGGCAATGATAAAAGCGGGGCCGCAATACTGGGGCTCGCCGCCGGGCTAATGATCATCGGTTTTGCGGGCACGTTTTTCGGTGGCCTGATAAAAGCCACGGTGAGCCGGCAGCGGGAATACCTCGCAGATGCCTCGGCGGTTCAATTTACGCGCAACCCGAACGGGATAGCCGGCGCGCTGAAGCGAATCGGGGGCCTGGAGTCCGGCTCAAAAGTGAAGAATCCCGGTGCGCCCGAAGTCAGCCATGCTTTTTTTGCCCAGGGAATTTCGGGATTCATGCAAATGTTGTCCGCTACGCATCCGCCGCTGGCAAAGCGCATCCTGCGCATCGATCCTGGTTGGGACGGCAAGTTCGATTCCTCCGACCGGCCCGACGCGAGGCAGGTCGCAGAAGCAAAATCGATGACGGGCGAGGCAGATGCCAAGAAGATGGGTACGCTCGCCGCTGGAGCAACGGTGGCCGGTGTTATGACTGCGATGGATCAAATCGGCAATCCAAAACTGGAAGCTGTCGATTATGCCCACTCGCTTCTATCGGAGTTGTCCGTGGTCATCAAGGAGGCCGCGCGCGAACCCTATGGCGCTCGCGCGATCATCTATGCCATGGTGCTCGACCAGGGGCAGGAGGTTCGCGAGCGACAATTGAAGCAATTACAGAATCATGCCGATCCGGACGTCCACGCATTGACGCTTAAGTTGATGCCGCAGATGGATAATCTGGACAGCAAGTTCCGTCTGCCGCTCATAGATATCGCCATTCCGGCGCTGAAGCAGTTATCGTTCAGTCAGTACAAATTGTTCAAGGGAAATCTGATTGCGTTAATCGAGATGGACTCCAGGGTTGACCTGATGGAGTGGTCATTGCAGAAGATCGTGTCAAATCATCTCGACGGGCAGTTTCTCAAACCGGCGCCGATGAAAGTGCGCTATTCCGATCCTGCCCAACTCAAGAAAGAAATCGAACTCGTACTCTCGATGATGGCCCATGCCGGTGCCGAAGATCGGAGCGAGGTGGAAGGTGCGTTTGGCGCGTCAGTAGAGGCGCTGGCGTCTGGCGAGCTTGCATTGTTGGCAAATGATCAAATCAAAATTGCGGATCTGGATCTGGCCTTGGGGAAATTGAATGAATTGAAACCATTGGCCAAATCCAGATTACTCAAGGCCTGTGCCGCCAGTATCTGGCACGATCAGAGGGCTTCGGCAGTCGAAGTGGAGTTATTGCGAGCTTTTGCGGGTGTCTTGGATTGCCCTATGCCGCCGGCGATGGTGTGATGGGTATCGCATTTATCGGCGTCAGCACCTTGGCAATCAAGGTCAAGCGCTCCCTCTAGTGCCCCGCATCTTCCTAAGAGTGACAACCCTTTTTCCCATGATCCATCGCCGTTGAACCGAAGCCAGTCCTCGAGTCTATAAAGAGTAGGATGACATAGACCTGAACTGCGACTCCAAGGTAACTTAAAAATACGAGCAAAAACGATTTATTCTGAACCTTGTGGCAAGACTGAAAAGATTAAAGTTTCTCGTTAAAAATTTATTGTCCAGTCGGCCATGCCTTTTTGTTTTCAAGGATGACTTTATTATTCCAGGCGAGCTTGGTGGTAAGGCAACGCTGCTTCCCAAATATCCTCTTACATCCTATTCAAGAGATGAAATCGGCTATAATGCGAAATTCTTGCTGATCCTGCAATATGAGAAAATCCCCGATCCGAAGATTGAGGGTTTTTGTGTTTTATAAATGGTGACTTTTGAGAAACCTAAAGCTGAAAGTTCGAGTCCAACACGGATCCCCAAGGTGGACTCGAACTAATCAACAAAGTAGAAAATCTTGTTTGTCCTGCATTTTAAGAAAAACCCCCGGTCCTGAAATCGAGGGTTTTTGCGTCTGATAGATGGTGACTTATGACATTTTAGTCAAAAAGTTTTAGCCTTCCTCCATGACCTGGTCCAATACTCCTGACAATTTATTAAATCTATATGGTTTTGTAGCAACGCCCTTGAAGCCGTAGTCAGCATAGTTGGCCGTCAACGGGTCATCGGCATAACCACTGGAAACTATAATTTTGGCTTCCGGATCAATCTGCAGAATGCCTTTGGCGGCTTCCTGCCCGCCCATACCGCCGGGGATGGTCAAGTCCAGAATGACGATTGCAAAGGGTTTTCCGGTATCCATAGCTTGTCGATACATGTCTATGGCTTGCTGTCCCACGACCGCCGTTTCGACTGCAAAACCTAATTCTCCCAACATTTCATTGAGCATGTTGCGGATCATCTCTTCATCATCCATGACCAGAATTTTGGCTCTCTGGGTGAGCGGCACCTGTGCCACACCAGGCTGC
>JBPPMB010000013.1:0-21209 GCA_051305855.1 Desulfuromonadales bacterium | reverse complement strand
AGGATTGCCACGCCAATGATCGACGCCATCATGAACCAGAGCGAGATGTACATCTGCTCCTCTTTACGCTTCATAATGGTCATGATGATATTGATGGCGAAGGCGACCCAGAGGATGATGATCATGACGTCGATCGGCCATTCCATCTCGTGGTATTCCTTGGAGGTGGTGTAGCCGAGCAGCAGGGTGACTGCCGAAGCAATAATGGTGATGTTGAAAAACCAGAGCTGGAATGTTGCCAGTTTGTCACTCCAGAGGGGCACTTTGCAGAGCCTCTGGACCATGTAGAGGAACGTGGCAAAAATGACGCCGACCGCCCAACCGTAAATGCCTGCGTTGGTATGGATCGGGCGAAGACGTCCGAAAGTAAAGTAGGGCGGGAAATTAAGGTCAGGGTTGACCATCTGGAAGGAGACGATAACCCCTGCCAGCACAGCGACCAACCCCCAAATCACGCTCCATGTTACGAAACTTCGCACGATGACGTAGTTATAGGTCTGGTTCTCCATAGCACCTCCTGAAGGAATATCAATGTGGTTCAAAGTCTAAGATCATGCTAGAGGTTGTCAAGATTTAATTAAACATTACAAAAACGGTATTGTTTATACAGGGAGCGTAATCGCTTTGTCAATAGTGTTGGTTGAAAATTTCCGGTTTTCCTGCCTGTCTCTCCAGCATAACTTGACCAAACAGAATGGATATTGTTTACGCGCCGATCTCCGATCGCGCGCGCATTTGCCGTCGTTGTCAGATTAGTTTGCGAATGGTGGCGATTTGAGGAAAAAAGCTTTGACATGCTTCGTTAGGATTCATTAGGATGAGCGGTAATTTCCCCCTTGGAATTCCCATAAATTATGGATTTTGTAGTCAAACTTATAAATGACGAGGTCCGTCGCGTCGAGGAACAGTTTCGCCAAGACTTGGCGTCGCGCGTGCCGCTGATTCGCAAGGTCGGCGAATATGTGCTGGCAAGCGGCGGCAAACGCATACGTCCGATGATTCTGTTGCTCAGCGCCCGGCTCGCCGGATATCAGGATGATGCCCATATCGGCCTGGCCAGTGTCGTCGAGTTTATCCATACCGCGACCTTGCTGCACGATGACGTTGTCGACAGCGCCGTACTTCGCCGTGGCCAGGATTCCGCCAATGCCGTCTGGGGCAATGAGGCCAGTGTGCTGGTCGGTGATTTTCTCTTTGCCAAATCATTCTCAATCATGGTTCGTGCCGGCAACCTGAAGATCCTCAAAACGCTTTCTGAGGCTACGACCCAAATGGCGGAAGGCGAGGTGTTGCAGTTAATCAGTACCAGCGATGTCGAACTTGACGAAGAGCGTTATATCGAAGTCGTTCAGAACAAGACGGCAGTGCTGCTGTCGGCGGCGAGCCGCTGCGGGGCTATCCTGGGTGGCTGCTCGTCCGCGGAGGAAGAAGCCCTTGCAGCCTATGGCATGGATCTCGGTATCGCCTTCCAGTTTATGGATGACGCCCTTGATTACGTCGCCGACCAGAGTAAATTTGGCAAAGAGTGTGGTCATGACCTGCTTGAGGGCAAGGTCACGCTGCCCCTGATTCATACCCTGAGTCACTGTACGGGCGAGGAGCGGCAGAAGGTTGCCGCCATCGTCGAACAGGAAGTCCTGCCAAGCGCAGATCTGCAATATGTTGTCAGCCTGATTCACTCCTACGATGGTATTGGTTATACCCGCGCGCGGGCCAAAACCCTGGTGCAGTCAGCCAAGGATCAACTTGCCATATTCGCCGAGTGCCCGGCCAGAGAAGCCATGCACAGGCTTGCCGAATACGTCGTCAGCCGCAATCACTAGCAGGTCGCCGGCCGCATCCGTGGCTGTCAGGCAAATCCGTCCGCTCCATCACCCAGCCCTGATCACATTGCAGACATCGAACCGTGACTCGCCTATCGGTTGCAATCGGTTGCAATCGGTTGCAATCGGTTGCAAAGGGCTTGCCTTTTGCTTTCATGCGGATAACCCGGTGCTCCCCTGTCCAGCAGTCCCGCCATTTCCCACATGACATGCCGTGTTTTAACTTCCTCATCTCTGTTTTTCCTGTGTTGCACCTTATAATACTGTGTTTTTCGGGTTGGCGCGAAGTTTGCTACACCCTTTGAACAGGATAAGTCCTTGTGTGCGGGAATCTGGAGGCCTCGTGGAGAACAATCAACTTGTGCACCAACTGATGTGCGAATGCGAGGGCTACAAATGCCTGATCGAGGTGTTCAGCCGTCCCGATGGCAGTCACTTTGCACGCACGGCCTTCAGTCCGCATGATGTGATTATCAGTGATGGTCTCAGCCTCAATGATGTTCTTCTCAAGCACCAGCAGCTGCTGCCTCTTGCCATACGTTCCAGAAAGATGCCTTTCTCTTCACGCATGATCAACTGATCGCCGCAGTTCATGCAAATCCGCATACCCGATTCGATGCCTCTCCTGCTATACTGCAACAATGCCGCGTTTCTCCTTTCATAAGAAAGTCCTTTACGTTTTCTGTGGTTTGACCTTGTTGCCGTTGATCGTTCTGGCGATTTTTGCTGGTCAGAGCCTTGATAGCGTTGAACAGATGCTGCGAACCAGCGCCATCAGAGCCCTTGACGAGCAGGCCGCTGAGACGCTTGAACTGCGCGCAGTCATGGTTGCCGATGAGGTGCGTACTTTTTTACACAGGATCGAGAGTGATCTGGCTGTACTGACACGCCTGCCGGTTGAGACGGAAGAATACCTCTGGTTTGATCAGAACCACAGCCGGCCAATCTGGGTGCGCGCGGGGACCAACCAGTGGCCACGTGAATTACGATCGTCAGTACGACTCTATAAAGAGATCGCCTTCATAGACGCCGATGGCATGGAGCGCCTGCGGATTGCTGACGGAGTCGTCTCTGAAGATTTGCGCGATGTGTCTGATCCCGCCAACACGACCTATCTGTCAGAAATCTATTTCAATGCTGCACGAGAACTCCAGGATGGCCAGATTTATGTCTCTCATGTCACCGGATGGCATGTCAGTAAAGAGGCACAGCTTGCCGGGGCGTCCTCTCCTGAGGATAGCGTTGAGGGGGAGGAATATGCGGGGGTTGTCCGCTTTGCACAACCGGTCTTCATGCCGAAAGGTGAACTCACCGGCGTTGTTGTCCTGTCCCTCGACCATCGCCATCTGATGGAATTCACTCAGCATATCACGCCGACGGAACAAAGGTTCGTCATCTTTCCCTCTTACCAGAGCGGCAACTATGCCTTCATGTTCGACAATGAAGGGTGGATCATTACCCATCCGAAGTTCTGGGATATCAGGGGACTGGATACATACGGCCGCCTGGTACCACCCTATACCAGTGATTCCAGCCCGGAAGCGATTGCCAGCGGCATCATCCCCTACAACCTGCGTGAAGCGGCGTTTATCCACCGCAATTATCCGGAAGTCCTGCAGTCCGTGCTCGGTGGCCGCTCCGGAGTTGTGGATGTCACCAACGTCGGTGGTTCGCAGAAGATCATGGCTTTCGCTCCGATCTTTTACGATTCAGGCTCTTATGCGGAAACGGGTGTCTTTGGCGGCGTAACGATCGGCGCCGAGGTGAAACAGTTCCACAAAATGGCGGAATTGGCGTCGGTGAATATCCGCCTGCTTTATCAGGCGTTCCTGACTGGCGCCTGGATGCTGATAGGTATGACGGCCCTGCTGGTTGTGTTCGTTGCCTATCGTCTTTCGCACAATATAACCGGCCCATTGTCTACCCTGATTGCCGGAACCAAGGAGATGGCCCGCGGCAAGCTGGGAACGCAGGTGCAGATTACCAGCCCGGTTGAGGTTGCTGAGCTGGCAACGGCATTCAACACCATGGCTGCGCAGCTCAAAGAGCGCCGCGAGAGGTTACTCAAGACGTTGGCCGTTCTGCGGCGCTCACGTAAGGAGATCAAGCAGGAGAGAGATTTCAAGCAGACGATCGTTGAAAATGTCGAGGTCGGGATTCTGACACTTGACAGCAACCAGCAGGTGACTTCACTGAATGGCGTGGCACGCGCCATTCTGAACATCCGGGAAGAAACCGTTGGTCATCTGCCTCTTGGCGACATTTTGCATGATTTCCATGAATTGTATGATGCAATCCCTCAAACTCTGCACTCTGAGCGTTGGAGTGAATACACGTCGCTGGAACGCAACGGCCGGTCGCTGACTTATCGATTAACCCTGCACCCGCTGTCGTCCGGCCGGGAAGACGGCCACATCCTGACCATTGAAGACCTGACCGAACGCGTCAGCTCGCGCCAGCGGATGGCCCGTCTGGAGCGCCTCGCTTCGCTGGGACGTCTTTCGGCCGGAATCGCCCATGAAGTACGCAACCCGCTGACCGGCATCAGCCTGCTGCTCGATGAACTGCATGATCGCATGCTCGCCCGCCCGGGAGATCAGGGGTTGATTCAGCGTGCATTGCAGGAAATCGAGCGTCTGGAGGGACTGGTCAACGAACTGTTGAATTTTGCATCCATGCCGGACACACGCCTGGTGCCGGGTAATCTTGCTGCTACCCTGCGTGACACGCTGTTCCTGACGCGCAAGCAGTTTCAAAAGCAGCAGATTTCCCTCCACGAAGATATCCCTGACGAGCTGCTGCACCCGCGTATGGACAGTGATCGACTGAAGCAGGCGATCCTTAACCTGCTCACCAATGCCCTGGCTGCCATGCCGTATGGCGGAGCATTGTGGGTTGCTGCACAACGCATCGTTAACGGTATCCGGCTGACGATTCGCGACACCGGAAAGGGAATCCCTGCTGATCGTATCGCCCTGATTTTTGAACCTTTCTACACCACCAAAGGAGAGGGAACCGGTTTGGGACTCTCCATCACGCATACCATAGTCGTCAGCCACGGCGGACGTATCGAAGTACAGAGCCGGGAAGGTGAGGGGACAGAATTCAGGATCTTCCTGCCGAATGATGGCCAAGGTTAGCCTCTGAATACGGCCATCTTGGTCTTCTCCTCCGGGAAAAGACTCGGAAGTGGCCACCTGTGGCCATTCCTGTTGTCTCACCGCCTGATTGTCGCTATCATGGCTCTCGCAAAGAGTGTCCATCCGCAAGCTTTGCATAAAACAACCGCAGTTTTCGGCCGAAAACCAAGGAGCCCTTCAGGATCGTCAGAGGAGGTTGTTGCATGGAGCGCATTCTGATTGTTGATGATGAGGCCTTCATACGCGAGAATCTCGAAAGGATTCTCGAGGAAGATGGTTATCATCCCTATTCTACGGACAATGGTGATGATGCCGTCAAGGAGGTCAGCGAGGCCGATGTTGACCTGATCCTGCTCGATCTGAACCTTGGAGCCCAAAGTGGCCTCGACGTTTTGCGCGCCATGCGCGAGATTGACCCCGCCGTACTCGTGATCATTATTACCGGGTACGGAACCGTGGAGAGTGCTGTCGAAGCCTTGAAAATGGGTGCATATGATTACATCAAGAAACCCTTCAAAGCTGATGCGATTCGCCTGATTGTCCGGCTGGCACTGGAAACTCAGAACCTGCGCCGCGAAGTTCGCCACCTGCGGCGCGGCAGCCAGGCCCGGGATGCCTCCGGAGACAACATCATGGTCGGTTCCAGCGCACAACTGACCCAGGTTTACCGGCAGATCCGTGAAGTTGCCAAACATGAGACCTCGACTGTTTTAATTACCGGTGAATCAGGGACCGGCAAGGAACTGGTGGCCAGGGCGATCCACCGCCTGTCCCCCCGCAAGGACAAGCCCTTTGTGGAAATCAACTGTGGCTCCCTGCCGTTCAATTTACTCGAGACAGAACTGTTCGGGCATGAACGGGGAGCTTTTACTGATGCCAAAAACAGGAAGATAGGCCTGTTTGAAGAGGCCAACGGCGGCACGATCTTCCTCGATGAGATTGGCGAGATGGATCCCAATCTTCAGGTCAAGCTGCTCAGGGTCCTCGAGGACCGCAAGATCCGTCGGTTGGGTGGTAACCGGAATATCGATATCGATGCCCGCATCGTAGCCGCCACCAATCTGGATCTTAAGGAGGCGATCGAGCAGAAGACTTTTCGTGAAGACCTTTTCTATCGCCTGAATGTATTCCCCATCCATGTGCCGCCCCTGCGGGATCGTCGTGAGGATATCCCACCGTTGCTTGAATTCTTCCTCAAACACTACAAAGAGGAATTTCGCAAGAATGTCCGCGAGATATCCCGTGCCGCCCTTGACCTGCTGATGCGATATCACTGGCCTGGCAATGTGCGTGAGCTGCGTAACGTGATGGAGCGAATCTGCATCATGCACAACCAGGAGACAATCACGCCCGATTGCCTGCCCCGTGAAATATGGGGAGAGAAACCAAAGGATGACGCTACTTTTGATTGCCGGATACCCCCGGAAGGGATAGTGCTCGAGGAAATTGTCGGACGTCTGGAAAAGGACCTGATTGCCCAGGCGGTAGGCATAACCGGCGGGAATGTCGCCAAAACGGCACGCCTGCTTAATCTGCCGCGCGGAACCTTGCGTTATAAAATGGAAAAGTACGGGATAGACGAAAATCCCTGACCTGTCGGGAGGATGCAATGCAAAAAACCGTCTGGACACCGCCTGAACTACTGAACATGTCGGGCAGTTACTGGAGCTGCTGCGCGCTGCATGCCGGCGTGAAACTCGATCTGTTTACCCCTTTAAGCGACGGGCCGGTGTCGGCTGCGGAGCTTGCCACGCGTCTCAGCCTGAATGTGCGAGGGCTGGCCATGCTGCTTGATGCTTTGGCAGCCCTGGAACTGCTCAGCAAGCATGGCCAGGATTACCAGGCCACGCCCTTTGCCGCCCAGTTCCTCTCGACAAACTCCCCCGCTTATCTTGGCCACATCATTTTGCATCATCATCACCTGGTCGACAGCTGGGCCCGTCTGGATGAAGCCGTGCGTTCCGGGCAACCCGCCCGCCGCAGCGTTTCTCATGGCTCTGATGAGAAAGAGCGGGAGAGCTTTCTGCTCGGCATGTACAACCTGGCGACGCTGCTGGCTCCTCAGGTTGTCAGGCAGATAGACCTCGCCAAATGCAGGCACCTGCTCGATCTCGGTGGCGGGCCGGGCACCTACGCCATTCATTTCTGCATGCAGAATCCCGGGCTGCAGGCAACCATTTTCGACCTGCCGACCACCCGGTCAATCGCTGAGCTGAAGATCAATCAGTTCAAGCTGCAGGAGCGGATCAACTTTGTCGCCGGCGACTTCCAGGATGATTCTCTGTCCGGTTGTTACGATGTGGCCTGGCTCTCTCATGTGCTGCATGGCGAAGGCGAGGCCGGATGTGCCGTCATGCTGCAGAAAACCGTCGAAGTGCTGGAACCCGGCGGGCGGTTGCTGGTGCAGGAGTTTGTCCTCGACGATACACGTGACAGCCCGCTCTTCCCTGCGTTGTTCTCGCTGAATATGCTGCTCGGGACTCCGCAGGGGAAAGCCTACAGTGAAGGGGAAATCAAAGCTCTGCTTGAGGCGGCCGGACTGGCGCACATTGAACGCTTGCCTGTGGATCTGCCCAACGGAATAGGGGTGATCAGTGCGCGCAAGCCAGCCTGAAGCGGCACAGGATACGGAATCCCATTGCAACGACAGAGAATCATCATAGAAGGTATTGTGCAGGGGGGTCGGTTTCCGTCCGTTCATATATCAGTTGGCCGGGCGTTTCGGGCTGGACGGATCAGTGTGTAACGATAATCGTGGTGTGACGATCGAAGTCGAGGGGGAAGCAGATGTCCTGACCCGGTTTGTGGCCGCCGTCCGCAGCGAAAAACCGCCGCTGTCGATTATCCAGTCTGTTGACATACAAGCCCTTGCCGTACAGGGAACAGCCGGTTTCACGATCCTGCAGAGCACTCTTGATGAAAGCCGCCGTGCCCAGATTTCCCCTGATACTTTTGTCTGCGACGATTGCCTGAATGAACTCTTCGATTCCGGCGATCGCCGCTATCGCTATCCTTTCATCAACTGCACCAATTGCGGCCCGCGCTACACGATTGTGACCGGCATCCCTTACGATCGGGCGCTGACCACCATGGCCGATTTTCCCCTCTGCGCCGACTGCCGTATCGAGTATTCGGATCCCGCCTCGCGGCGCTTTCATGCCCAGCCCAATGCCTGCCCGGCTTGTGGCCCGCAGCTGCAGCTGCTTGATGCCAGTGGCCACCCCTTCGCTGTGGACGACCCCTTGCCCGAAGCGATCCGCCGTCTCAAAAAGGGGCAGATCCTGGCGGTCAAAGGGTTGGGCGGCTATCATCTCGCCGTTGACGCCGGTAACCAGGAGGCGGTGCTCGAACTGCGCCGCCGCAAGCAACGTGACGAAAAGCCCTTTGCCCTGATGGCCAGGGATCTCGCAAGCGTTCGGCATCTGGCCCATGTTGGTGACGAAGAGGCCAGGCTGCTGCAGGGGGTCGAACGGCCGATTGTGCTGTTGCAGAAGAGGCCTGGTCAAACGCTGGCGGCAAGTGTTGCCCCTGATAACCGCTATCTCGGGGTCATGCTTCCCTACACGCCGCTGCATCACCTGCTGTTGCACGATGATTTCTCTGCTCTGGTGATGACCAGTGCCAACCTTTCTGATGAGCCGATCGCTTACGATGACGACGAAGTACGCCAGCGCCTGTCATCGGTCGCCGACGTTTTTTTGAGTCACAATCGCCGCATTCATACCCGTACTGATGATTCGATGGCCAGGGTGATGGCCGATCGTCCCCTGCTGCTGCGGCGTTCACGCGGGTTTGTCCCGCGTGCGATTGCTTTGTCGGGCGAAAGCCTGCCGGTTCTGGCAGTCGGTGGCGAATTGAAGAACACGGTCTGTCTGACCCGTGGCGACCGTGCCTTTCTGAGCCAGCATGTCGGCGATCTGAAAAATATTAAAGTTTATGACTCTTTCAAGCAAACTATCAAGCATCTGCAGACGATTCTTGAAGTTCGCCCGGAACTGGTCGCTCATGATCTCCACCCTGACTACTGCTCAACGCGCTATGCCCTGGAGGAAAGCAGCCTGCCGACCGTCGCCGTGCAGCATCACCATGCCCACCTGGCCAGTTGTCTGGCCGAGCATGGCGTCGAAGCCCCGGCCATCGGCGTCATCTTTGACGGAATCGGCTACGGAGCAGACGGGCACCTCTGGGGAGGTGAATTCCTGGTCGGCGATCTGCGCCACTACCAGCGTGTCGGACATTTCCGCTACCAGCCGATGCCGGGCGGCGATTTGGCGACCAGAGAGCCGTGGCGCATGGCCTTGAGCTATATGCTGTCAACCTATGGCGAAATACCGGAGGGTGTAAAAACCTTTGACGGCATCGCTGCAGACGCATTGCTTTTGACCAAGCAAGCAACCATGCAGGGCATCAACACGCCGCTCACTTCCAGTTGCGGACGTCTTTTCGACGCCGTCGCGGCCCTGCTTGGCCTGCGCCAGAAGATTTCCTTTGAAGGCCAGGCTGCCATGCAGCTGGAGATGATCGCCGACCCGGCACAGTCAGAGCCTTATCCCTATCTGTTGTTGCACGACAGCGACCGGATCATCTTCGACCCGTCTCCGCTTATCGATGCCATAGTCACAGACTGTTCTGTCGGACGTCCCGCGGCGCAGGTCTCGGGCCGCTTTCATCTTTCCCTTGCTGTGATGGTTGAAGAAGTCTGCGCCCTGATACGAAACAGGACCGGCCTCGACATGGTGGTTCTCTCTGGCGGAGTCTTTCAGAATGGCCTTTTGACCGGGATGGTTCTGGCGCGGCTGAAGACATCCGGTTTCAAGGTTCTCAGCCATTCCCTTGTCCCTCCCAATGACGGCGGCCTTGCCCTGGGGCAGGCGGCTGTTGCTGCCCGCAGTTCCGCCTGACGCTGCCCTGGCCGATTGAATCCCTTGCAATAATGACGGGTGCTTAGCGACAAACAACCCATGGTCTGGTATTATTGTTTCGAATTTCTGAGCCATTCCTTCCCGATTTCATTCAGGTCAGTCCCGCTATGGACTGTTGCGGTCAGTTTATTCAGGGGCTTATGAACGAACAGCTGAAAAACATCCTCGATCTTCCGACCCTGCAGAACATGCTCGACAGCCTGTGGCGTGCCACTGGAATTCCCTTTGGCATCATCGACGTTCAGGGTGAATTCCTGGTTGAAACCGGCTGGCAGGAGCTCTGCAGACAGTATCACTGCAAAAACCCTGACGTCGGCCAGAGATGCCTGTTGACCTGGGTCTCAAACCAGGGCACCGATGGGTGTGAGCTCTCCGGCAGGGAACCCGTTGAATTCATTTGTGAGAGCGGGCTGGTAAATATTGCTCTGCCCATTTTATTCGAAGATCACTATCTTGGCCTGCTCTATATCGGGCAACTCCTCTACGAACCGCCAAATGTAGAACATTTCAGTGAACAGGCGGCCCGTAGCGGGTTCGATCCAGCGGTATACCTGAAACTTCTCGCTGATGTTCCTGTCGTGCCAAGAGAAAAAGCTCAGGAATATCTCGCATTCCATGCGATTCAGGTCAAACTTTTGATTGAGGCCGGAGTAAGAAGGCTGCACGAAGTGACGGCAAGGAAGGACTTCGAAGAATCCGATCGGAGTTTGCGTAGCATCATGAATTCCACACCGCTTGGTATTCACATGTATGCACTCGAAGATGACGGTCGCTTGATCTTCACCGGTTATAATCCGGCAGCGAATGAGATCCTCGGTGTCGACAACAGCCAGTTTCTGGGTCTGGAAATTGGCGAAGCTTTCCCGAATTTAAAAGCCACGGAGATTCCTGAACGATATCGGCAGATCTGTGTCAGTGGAGAAGCCTGGCATACCCATCAATTCATCTATGATGATAAAAAGGTCAGCGGTGCCTACGAAGTGCATGCTTTTCGGACCTCACCAAAGCGGATCACCTGCATGTTCATGGATGTCACGGAACATCTGCGTGCAGATGAAGCAGTGCGGATCAGTGAGGCAACCCTGAGAAGTATTTTGAGTGCTGCACCGATGAGTATCGGCATGGTCCGCAACCGGGTTATTGGCTGGGTCAACCTCTGGATGACAGAGAAGTTGGGCTATGCTGAAGAGGAGCTGATCGGTCAGAACGCTGTGATGCTCTATGAAAGCCAGGCCGAATTCGAAAGGGTCGGTTATGAAAAATATACCGAAGTCGCCCAAGGTCAGATGGGCGAGGTGCAGACCCGCTGGGTCTGCAAAAACGGCAACGTGATCGATGTGCTGCTGCGGTCGATGCCGATTGATGCCAGCGATCTCAATGCCGGCGTTATTTTTACCGCACTGAACATCTCAGAAATTATTCGTTCCAATGAGGATTTGCGAGATAAGGAAGAGCAGGTCAGGTTGCTGTTGCAATCTTCCGGTGAAGCTGTGTTTGGCGTGGATCGTGACGGAAACTGCACATTTGTCAACCCCATGTGCTTGAAATTGCTTGGATATAGCGACAAAGGTGAAATCCTCGGCAAAAATATGCATCGGCTGTTTCATCATACCCGTCAGGATGGCAGCTCTCACTCTGAGCAGGAATGTGAGATATCCAAGACTTTCAGGTTGGGTGAATCGGTTCATGTCAAAGAAGATGTCTTCTGGAGTTTGGATGGCACCAACATCCCGGTTGAATACTCATCCTACCCGATCATCAAGGATGGAACAGTTGTCGGTTCCGTCGTGACTTTCAAAGACATAACAGACAGGCAATTGGCCGAGCATGCACTGAGACAAGCGCTGCATGATGCCCGGAATTCCAGAAAACAGGTTGATGCCATCCTGAAGTCGGTGGCCGATGCATTGATCGTGGTCGATCTCGACGGCCGGATCATCATGGTCAACAAGATCGCAGAGACGCTTTTCGATCATCATTACAGTCTGGATGGTGCGGCTGCCATAGGGCAGGTGCTTAAGGATGAGGTGTTCCTCGAGAGGGTGAAAACGGTGCTGTCAGGCAGGGTTCACCAACGTCCTTACGATCTGCACTTGCCGGAGGGACATGGTGGTTTCGACAAAATTCTCGAGACGCGGATCACACCCATGCGCAATGCGGACGAGATAATGACTGGCGCCGTTCTGACGCTGCGTGATGTCACACGGGAGCGGGAAATCGACCGTTTGAAAGACGATTTCATTTCGACTGCAGCCCATGAACTGCGCACCCCGATGACTTCGATCCAGGGCTATTCCGAACTTATTCTGGAGAGCATGGAGGATTTCAACGCCGGGCAACTTAAAGACTTCGTAGCGATTATCCACGAAAGATCAGAAGTGCTTTCCCGGATCATCGGAGATATGCTCGATCTGAGCCGCGTGCAATCCGGACGCCTGATCATCATCAACCCCTTTCCCGGTGACCTGGGGGCCCTGCTGGAGCAGGCCCTGCTACCTTATCGCCATAAAAAAGACAAGCACCGCTTCCAGACCCTGATTGCCGACGATTTGCCACAGATCCTTTTCGATGCCGACAAGATGGCTCAGGTGCTCGACAACCTGATCAGTAACGCCGTCAAATTCTCTCCGAAGGGGGGCCAGATCACCTTGTCGGCCAAGCCTCTTGCCGACCGCATCGAAGTGACGGTTGCTGATGAAGGCATTGGTATGAGCCCTGCGGAGCGGGAACGAATTTTCGAGAAATTCTACCGCGCCGACATTTCGAACACCGGGGTCAGCGGTCTCGGTCTGGGGATGAGCCTGGTCAAGGAGATCATCAAGGCCCACGGCGGCGAGACTCGGGTGGAGAGCACGCCGGGAGTCGGAACGACGATTGTCTTCTCCCTGCCAAACAGGAAACCATTATGATGCCGGAGCGCAAAGATAATTCAGCGATCCTGATCGTCGAAGATCAGCAAGATGTCCAGACGCTGCTCGACATCGCTTTGCAGAGGTACTGCCGTCCAATCCTGCATGCCTACGATGCCGTGCAGGGCTGGGAGATGATGCGCGCCGAAAAGCCCGGGGTCCTTCTGCTCGACATCATGTTGCCGGGCGATCTGGATGGTATGGATCTGCTGAAGATGATCCGCAAGGACCGTCAGTTCAATCAAACCGTCATCATCGTCATGTCTGCCCTGACCCAGCGCATCGATTTTGAAAAGGCGCTGGCGGCCGGCGCCGATGCTTTTCTCAGCAAGCCCTTCCATCTGCGCGATCTCTACAGTTTGCTGGAAAATGACAGCCTGATGTGCAATTGATGAATGAATGCCGGCCCTGCTTACCTCTCTGTCAGCAGGGCCGGGGCCTGATTCGTGCGCCGCGCAGCGAGCCGTTAATCTCATGCCTGGATATTGTGGGCAATTGGTTGTTTTTTGCTGAAATATGATACATCTAAACAGTAGTAACTTGAGTGAAGTGGACATCCAGGAAACTAATTTAAACATTGAACTTCGTAACGAACAGATAGGAATGATTTCCATGAGACAGCACAATGGTTTGATTGTCCTGCTGCTGGCCGCGCTCTTGACCTGTTTTTCCGGGGCGGCTTTCGGCAGCACGACACTGGAAGAGAAGGTGATTGAACACCAGTTTGCCAACGGCTTGAAACTGCTGGTGGTCGAGAGGCATGATACGCCGATCGTCTCGGCTTATATCACCATCGGCGTCGGTTCTGTGCATGAGACCAGTGAGACACGTGGTGTGGCTCATCTGCTTGAGCACATGTTGTTCAAAGGAACCAAAACCCTGGGCACAACCGACTACCAAAAAGAGCAGCCGATCCTGGAGGCCATTGAAAAGGTCGGCAGCAAACTGGACGCGCTGCGATTACAGGCCGATGCAGACCCAGCGCTGCTTGCCACCCTCGAGAAGCAACTGGCTGATCTGCAGGAAGAGCATAAGCAGTACGTGGTCAAGGATGTCTTCTCCAACCTTTATTCAGAAAATGGCGGTGTCGGCTACAATGCTTTTACCAGCAAGGATCTGACCACTTACCTGATCTCCCTGCCGGCGAACAAGCTGGAGCTGTGGGCGCTGATCGAGTCTGATCGGATGAAGAACCCGGTCCTGCGGGAATTCTACACCGAACGCGATGTGATCAGGGAGGAGCGGCGGCGTTCCTACGACACCAGCCCGCCGCGCCTTCTCTACGAAACCCTGATTGCCAATGCTTTCACCGTTCATCCCTATCGCAATCCGATCATCGGCTGGCATTCGGATATTGCCAACCTGAGTCCGCAAAAAACCCGTGAGTTCCTGCACAAATATTATGCGCCGGTCAATACCGTGATTGCCCTGGTCGGCGACGTCAGGGCTGCGGATGCCATCGCCCTGGTGGATCGCTATTTCGGCACGCTCGAGACCGGGACCCCGGCACCCAGGGTTGCCGCTGCTGAGCCCGAGCAGAGCGGTGAGAAACGGATCACCGAAATTTTTGATGCCGAGCCGCGCCTGGCCATTGCCTGGCACAAGCCGACCTTGCCGCACAAGGACGACTATGTCTTCGATCTTATCGACCAGGTCCTGGGCAGTGGCCGCACCTCGCGACTCTACCGTGCACTGGTGGAAGAGAAGCAGCTGGCCACCTCGGTCTCTGTCTACGGGGCGCCCGGTTCGCGTTATCCGAACCTGTTTGTCATCGAAGCCATACCGCGCTATCCGCACACGACCGAGGAGCTGGAATCGGCTATTTACAGCGAACTCGACAGGCTCAAGAATGAGCTGGTGGATGATGCCGAGCTGACCAAGGTCAGGAATCGACTGGTGACCGACCAGCTGCGGCAGCTCGCGGACAACTCCGGGCTGGCCAGCCTCCTGACCAGCTATCAGTCGCTGGTGGGCGACTGGCGTTACCTGGCGACCTATACCAGCGAAATCGCCAGGCTTTCTGCCGAGGATATCAAGGCGGCGGCCAATCACTACTTGAGTCCGGCCAATCGTACGGTTGTCGTTCTGCAGAGGGAGGCTGCGCTATGAAACTCTCCTGCCGTTCTCTGCAGCGCATGCTTATCTGCTGCTTCGCCATCCTCGTGATCCTGCCCGGCTGTATTGCCCCGCAGCCACAACGTCCTGATCAGCTGCGTTACCCGGTGCTGGCCTTCCAGCTGCCTGAAGTTGAGACGCTGGTCCTGGCCAACGGCATTCATCTCTATCTCAAAGAGGACAAAGAGCTGCCCCTGGTGCAGATGACGGCAATGATCGGTTCCGGAGCCATGACCACGCCGGCCGGGAAGATCGGCTTTGACAGCTTGTTCGGCAGCACATGGCGCGCTGGTGGAGCCGGCGAGCGTACCCCTGAAGCACTGGATGAATACCTGGATTATCTGGCTGCCGATCTGAGCGCCAGCATGGGACCCTACACCGCACAGCTGGACCTTTCCCTGCGCTCGGAGGACATGGAACAGGGCGTGGCGGTGCTCGGCGATCTGCTGCGCCGTCCGACATTTGCCGCGGAACGGCTCGAGCTGGGACGCCTCCAGGCCCAGGAGCAGCTGCGCCGCCAGAACGACAATCCGGGCGCCATTTCCAGGCGCCTGCTGATGAAGGCCCTCTATCCGCATCACTATCTCGGTTATTCGCCAACCCCGGAGAGCCTGGATGCAGTGACCAGGCAGGACCTGATCGACTTCCAGCGCACGTATTTTGCCCCGAACAACCTGTGGATCGCGGTCTCCGGTGATTTTGACCGCAAGACCCTTTTGCAAATCCTGAATGATCACTTTGGCGACTGGGCCCAACGCGGGGTGCCTGAGCAGCAACTGCAGCCGGTCACGCGGTCCGGGTCGGGTGCGATCCAGGTGGTTGCAAAAGACCTGCCGCAGACCACGATTGTGATCGGCGATCTGGGCCTGACCAAGGATCATCCCGATCAGTATGCTGTTCGTGTCCTCAACTACATCCTCGGCGGCGGTGGCTTCAACTCGCGCATGATGCGTGAAATCCGCTCGAACCGCGGCCTGGCCTACTCGGCCTATTCCTACTTCCAGGTTGGTCGGCGCCTGCCCGGACCTTTTGTTGCCGGGACGGAAACCAAGAACGCCTCTGTGCTTCCTGCGCTCAGCCTGACGCGCGAGATTATGCAGGATTTGCGCAGCAACCCGGTCACCGATGACGAGTTGCAGCTGGCGAAAGAGAGCCAGATCAACTCATTTGTGTTCGGTTTCGAGAACACCCATGCGGTGGTCAGCCAACAGATGACGCTGGCTTTTTTCGGTTATCCACAGGATTACCTGGCCCGTTATCGTGACCACATTGCTGCCGTAACGGCCGCCGATGTGCAGCGCGCGGCACGTGAGTTTATCAACCTTGCACGGCAGCAGATTGTCCTGGTCGGCGACCCGGAAGAGTTCGGCAGGCAGCTTGCAGAGCTTGGCCTGCCTGTTGTTGAAGTCGACCTGGATGAACCCCGATAACGGACGGAAGGGCGAGTGAGAGACGCTTGAGCAAACTACGCACACTCTTTGATCGCAGTCGGCATTTTCTGCAGCACGGGCTCTGGGAACTGGATGCCGCCGATAAGCGCTGGTGGCGGCGTTTCCTGCTCAATCAGGGCCAGATTCTGATCCTGGTCGTGCGAGGTTTCTTTGCCGATGGCTGTATGCTGCGTGCCTCGGCGCTGACCTTTACCTCCCTGCTCTCCCTGGTGCCGTTGCTGGCGTTGATGTTTGCGGTCCTCAAAGGCTTCGGTGTCCAGAATGAACTGGAACCGCTGCTGCTGAAGCAGCTGGCGGTCGGTGGCGGTGCGGCGGTCACCAAGATCGTGGAATACATCAACAACACCAATGTCACGCGTCTTGGCACCATCGGCCTGATTTTCCTGATCATCTCCGTCTTGACCCTGCTGTCAAACATCGAGCAGTCATTCAACAGTATCTGGGGGGTCAAAGAGACCCGCTCGCTGCGGCGCCGGTTTACGGATTATTTCTCGGTAGTGACGATCGGCCCGCTGTTTTTGGTGGTGGCCATTTCCATGACCAGCACCTTGAAAAGCCAGGGTCTTGTCCAGTCGCTGCTCGGGTATGCATATGTCGGCGAACTGCTCCTGGCGCTTTTCAAGGTGCTGCCCTTCATGGTGATGTGGCTGGTATTTGCCGGCCTTTACCTGTTTATGCCGAACGTCAAGGTCAGCCCGCGGGCGGCTTTGATCGGCGGCATCTTTGGCGGCACACTCTGGCAGTTCAGCCAGTGGGGTTACCTGAACTTTCAGGTCGGAGTCGCGCGTTACAACGCCATTTACGGAACCATGTCCGTGCTGCCGATCCTCATGGTCTGGATCTATTTGTCCTGGATGATTGTCCTGCTCGGCCTGGAAATGACCTATGCCACCCAGAACCTGAGGACCCTCCGCCAGGATATCCGCGGTGCTCGGGTCAACTTTGCCAGCTATGAATTCATTACCCTGTCGGTGCTGCTGCACATCGGCCGGCGCTTCTATCGCGGTCAGTCAGCATTGGGACACGAGGAGCTGGCTTCGCAACTGGATGCCCCGTCGCGCCTGCTGCGTGCCATCCTCGAAGAACTGGTGCGTCTTGGCTTTATCGTGGAAACTGCGCAGAACAGTGACAATGTCGGTTATCAGCCCGCCCAGGCACTGGATGCAGTCAAGCTGCACGATGTTGTCCGTGGACTCGCCCTGGACGGAGAGGATTACCGCTCCCTGAACAAGACGCATGAGCATGACGCAATCGCTGAACTCGCAGACGCGCTGAGACAAGCCGAAGTGCAGGCCCTGGACGGCATGACCTTGCGGGACCTGGTGCTGCAGCTCGAAATGAGTGAAAATCAGGAGACGGCGTCCGTCGGGGACGGCGCTGCCGGGTAACTCTGCAGGGTAAAGGCGTGGTTTTCATAGACAGCGTAGGAATATTGCGTGATCCAGTCACCCAGGGCGATGAGCTCTCCATCGCCCAGTTTTTCGTGAAAAGGCTGATGATAGTGGCCGGTGACCAGAGCCTGGTGTCCGGCGGCGAGGATCGCTTCCGCATAGGGTTTTAAAATGTCGCGGGCCGGCCAGCGGCTGCGGCGCTCGTTGGAACTCTTGCGGCTTTCGTAGCTGCCACGATTGGCGATCGCCATCGTCAGGCGGTTTGGTGCGAGGCGGAGCAGGGTGCGGATCAGGCTGCTGCGCAGAAACCTGCGCAGCCGGCGATAGCCGGCATCATCAGGGTTGGCCAGATCGCCGTGCGCGAGAAAGATGCTTTTGCCATCGAGCTCGATGCTGCCGCCATCGGGGAGAACCTGGCAGTCCAGCCGTTGGGTAAAGACCGGACCCAGGTGGAAATCGTGATTGCCTTCCACGTAAACCAGCTTCGTCCCTTGCTGGTGCATGCGCTCCAGAGCAGTTATCAAAGGGGCATAGTCAGCGACCACGGTCGACTTGCCAATCCAGAACTCGAAAATATCACCGAGCAGGATCAAGCGGTCCGTTTGACCGCACTGCTCTTCCAGAAAGGCCAGCAGGGTCCGGTAGTTAGGGTCGGCAGGCTTGCAAAGATGCGCGTCTGCAAGAAAAAGTGCTCTCATGGGCGCCACTATAGGTCCGGGTTCGGTACATGTCAACTGCACTCCCGAGTGATTAAACGCTGGAAATGACAAGGCCGGCACCACCTTCCTGCGGCGCGCCGGCAACCAAGACTGGGAGAAACGGAGCTCGATCCTTGACCTCAAGAGCCGAAATCACGATCCCGATCCATGGCATGAGCTGCCAGAAATGTGTCGCCAGGGTGACCGCAGCCCTGCAGGGGGTTGAAGGGGTCGCCGAGTGGTCAAGGGCGATATCCGCGATGTCGAGCGCGGCATCCGTCTGGGACGCAAGACGCTCGCCAAGGTCAAACAGAACCTGTTCTGGGCGGTTACAGGTTCTCTTGCGCCCAGAGAACGGCCTGCAGCCGGTTCTCGGCGTTGATTTTGTGAAAGATGTTGTAAAGATGGCTTTTGACAGTATGGTGGCTGATGCCCATCTGCTGGGCAATCGCGTCATTCGATGCGCCGTTCGCGAGCACCCGCAACAGTTCGGTCTCGCGTTCGGACAAGGAGTGGCCGGCCGGTTCCAGCAATTCTTTGCCGGTGTAGCTGTCTTGCACGCATTCGGATAGTATCCGCCGGGAGATCCAGATTACGCCAGTATTGATGGTGCAAATCCCGTTGATCAGACCCTCGACGCGGTCGTCACAATACAAAAAACCGCGGACGCCTCTCTGCAGTGCGATCTTCTCAATTTTATAATCATGGGACAGATTGAACAGCACCATCAGGTTATGGGCATGGTTCTGCCATGCTTGCGAAGTGAGCAGGTGAACCAGGTTGTCCCGCGTCAGCATCTGGGTATCGACCAGGATCATCTTCCTGCCGAGCGGGACGCCCTGACTGGAGACTGAAATCGCTTCCAGGTTTTCTGCCTGAAACCACCTGGCGGCCGTATGGGTACTGATATAATCGATAATCAGTTCGCGCTGGAAACGCAAGGCGCCGACGACATAGATATGGCGCCCCCGGTAGGCGCAATCAGCACATTTAGTGATCAGGGTCGTGTCCATCCCTTCTCCCTTTGGAAATGGTTGACAGGGCGCGGCGCTTGCCAATGTCGATGTTTTCATTGACCCATCCTCCTCGCATGCTTAGCCAGGATCGAACTTTTACAGGGGGACAGCTGCCTGCCCCCCTGGTTTATCGTGCTCTTGCTGTTTCCATCTGTTACGCAGAAGACTGTGACCGGAGCCTTTTGGCAGCCGGTTATCTCTTACCCGCGCCGCCTCCACCGCCTGCCGTCAACATGACGGTGGTCGTTTTGCTGACGGTGTTGTTCCCCAGGTTCGGATCGGTTTCTGCCTCGCCGGCTACGGCAGTCGCCGTCCAGCTGATCGTGGTTGCCATCGGCTCACTTATGCTGAAAAATACGGTCCAGCTGGCACTCCTGCCCGCTGCCAGATCGACGATCGGAAACTCGAACCTTTCTGCACCAGCCTTCCAGTAGGCCGGATCACCTGATTCCACTATCTCCACGACGGCGGTGGAATCATCATCACCGGTTTTGGCTGTCACCAGTACAGTGCCATTGGCCGTGTCAGGACCCGCGTTGGCGATGGTCACGATAAATTCCCGACCCTCCGTGGTGGACACCATTTGAACGGGCACCTGCAAACCCGACTCCGGGCTGATCGAGAGGTCATAAATGATACCGTTATCTGCAGCTTCACATGCCACCGGGGTGTCGTAAATGCCTGGCAGGGCCCAATAATGCAAAAAGTTGATGACCGCGCGGGTGTCGTCTGCCGCCTGGGCGAAGCCACTGATATTACGGTCGAGAAATTGATCAATTTCGCCTGTACAAGCACCGTTTCTGGTCGTGGGCAAAATAGGATTGCCGTTGCTGTCAACACAGAACACGGCGCTAAGAACGCGGCCCGTTGCGACTGCAAAAGTCGGTGTCTCGTTCTTTACATAGAGATACTCGAACATGGAATTCGCTCTGTCGGGTTGGATGTACGGTGGATGGGGCAGGGAATTAAAGTTCACGTTGCGACGATATTGGTAGTTTGTGCCCATTTCCGGGTTTTTCGTGTAATCCAGGAAGCACTTCTCCACCTCTTCCACATTGCCCATCACCTCTTTCCTGTATATCTTGCAGACCTTTTCGAGAACAGTCGGCGTGTCAGGGTCGCTCAGGCCCATGAGCTGGTTGAGGTAGGCCACCATGTCCACGTTAACTTCACCGTCCTTGGCGGAAGCTGCGCCAAGCGCCCTGGCCGCGGTCTCAAGTATGCTTTCGGGCAATGTAATCGGGTTTTCTTCATCCCCCAGGTAGCCCTCTATCATCAGTTGCTTGTAGATCGCCATGTTTTGTAACGGCGAGTCGATGGCGGCAGACGTCACCAGGCCGTTTTCATCGACTCTACTGGCAACCAGGCGTCCGGCTGGATCCAGAGTCAGACAGTCGGCTGTGGCGAGGTTCACGACAACGTCATCCAACTGGGACGCAAACACAGAATCTGGAGCGCGTGCACTGTTCATGCGGCCGAAATCGACCTCCTGCGTGCAGCCCGCACAACCATCCTCAATGGCACAGCTGTACTGGTCGACAGCTACAACATCAACGTCCGTTGCGGGGAAAGGGGTCTCCACACAACTCTCTGGGCACAAAGCATCAACTTCGTCGGACACATTAAACGCGAGGGGCTGCCAACACCGACCGCCGGGAACCTCCACGCCGGTCTCGGGATCCTCCACCATAACCGCTTCGGAGGGGTAGGGGACACCGTACTCATCCCGATAGAGTTTGACAAG
>JBPPMB010000116.1:0-3197 GCA_051305855.1 Desulfuromonadales bacterium | reverse complement strand
CTACATGACGTAAAGAACCGATTCCAGTTCGCGGATCGCTGCCTCGTATCGGGCCTTGCCGCCAAAAATGGTGTTGATAATCTCTTTGGGCGTACCGAAGCGGTCGAACGGCTGGATCTTGAGGGTTTTGGCATCCTCAATGGACACCAGGCCTTCATCGGCATATTTGTCGAGAAGAGCATTCAGAACTGCTCTGGCCTGCTCGCCATACCTGGTGAAGTAGTCACGTTTGCGTACATTCTCAGCACGTTCACGCCGGATCAGCGGCGGCTGGTCAAACGCGACATGGCAGATCAGGTCGAAGGGGCCAAACTCCTTGCCGACCTCGTCTGCCAAGGCCTCTAATAGAACTCCCTGCTCTTCCAACTCGGCAATCACCGCCTGCTTCTTCTCTGCACCCTTCCAGCGACGTAAAAAGTCATCAAGCGACTTGTATTCCTTACGCACAGCATTCTTGGTGTAATCCTTCAATGACTCGGTAATCAGCTTGCCATCCGGTCCGTAGTATTGGACGCGCTCGGCAACAACATACACCGGGACGTCACCGACCACATACTTCTTGCGCGGCTCGGGGTCTTCCGGGTCGGTTGGTGGCTCGGGAGACTCTGGGTCGGGCAGTGTATCAGGCCCTTCTGGGTCTCCAGGTGGCACCGGTGGGTCTTCAGGGCCCGGTTCGTAGACAACAACTGGATCGCCATCGAAGTCCGGATCAGCAAACAGCTCGGTCGCCTTCTTGAAATCCATGATAGTGAAGTAGAACTTGCCGAAATCCTCGTTGATGCGTGTGCCGCGGCCGATAATTTGTTTGAAGGTGGTCATCGAATTGATGGTCTGGTCGAGCACGATGAGTTTGCAGGTCTGTGCATCGACGCCGGTGTTCATCAAACGCGAGGTGGTCACGATGACTGGATAGCGGCTTTCCGGGTCAATGAAGTTGTCCAGCTCCATTTTACCAAGATGATCGTCACCGGTGATTTTCATGACGTACTTGCTGTTCTCGGCGGCCAAATCGGCATTTTGATTGACCAACGCCTGACGCATCCGCTCGGCGTGGTCGATATCCTCGCAGAAGACGATGGTCTTATCGAAACGGTCAGAAACCTTGAGGAACTCGGTGATCTTTCTGGCCACCAGCTCTGTGCGTTTCTCCAGCACCAGGTGACGATCGAAGTCTTTCTGATTGTAGATACGATCCTCGATGATTTCGCCGTGTTTATCCACCTGCCCGGATGACGGCCGCCACCCCTGCAAATCCTTGTCGATGTCGATACGTATGACCTTGTAGGGGGCGAGAAAGCCGTCATCGATCCCCTGCCGCAGGGAGTATGTATATACCGGGTCACCGAAGTAAGTGATGTTGGAAACTTCCCTGGTCTCCTTCGGAGTCGCCGTCAGGCCGATGTGCGTTGCACTGGAGAAGTAGGCAAGGATCTCACGCCAGGCAGAATCTTCGGCTGCGCTGCCACGATGACATTCGTCTATAACCACCAAGTCAAAGAAGTCAGGGGAGAACTGCTTATAAATATTCTGTTCTTCCTCGTTCCCGGTCACGGCCTGATAGAGAGAGAGGTAAATCTCGAAAGCTTTGTTCGCCTGACGATTCGTGATCTTGGTCATCGCCGTACCGAATGGCTTGAAGTCATTGGTCTTGGTCTGGTCGATCAGGATGTTGCGATCGGCAAGGAAGAGGATGCGTTTTTTCTTGCGGGACTTCCAGAGTCGCCAGATGATTTGGAAAGCGGTGTAGGTCTTGCCGGTCCCGGTGGCCATGACCAGAAGGATACGATCTTGTCCTTTGGCTATGGCCTCGACCGCGCGGTTGATAGCAACACGCTGATAGTAGCGCTTTTCGCGTCCGCTGCCGTCGGTGTAGTAAGGCTGTTCGACGATCTCCTCTGTCGTATCGTCAACGCCTTTCCCAATCTTGTAGCTCTTCCAGAGGACCTCCGGAGCAGGGAAACTCTCAAGAGTCAGTTCCTGTTCAATAGGGTTAGACTGTCCGGTTCGGTCATGAAAAAGGAAACCCTCATCCATTGGAGCTGAACACGAAAGGCACATCGAGGGCCTCGGCGTAATCAAGGGCCTGCTGCATGCCATGACCTACCGTGTGGTTGTTGTCCTTTGCCTCGATGATGGCAAGCGGGATGTTCGGTTTGTGATAGAGAATGTAATCGACGCGCTTGGTTTTGCCACGGGTGTGAAGCTTACCTTTGACGATAATGCGACCGGCGGTGAAGGTGACTTCTTCACGAATTTGGGTGTGGATATCCCAGCCAGCTGACAGGATTGCCGGAGTGATGTACTTGGTGCATATATCGCGCTCGGAAAGACTTTTTTCGACATACCCACTCCAGACAACAAAAAAACCGCATGGCCAGACAACGCTGGCAATAACGGTTTATAAAGGACGCTTTCAATCGTTCCTTGTCACGGCTCCCCCTGAGCAATAACACATGTAATTTTAAAGCTTTTTCAAGATACAGACATCCGAAACTACGGTCAATCTATATCCCCTGTACGGCAAACTGTTCACAGCTTCTGGAATTTGTCAGAGGTTACCGAAAAACATGGTAAAACGACGATGATAACGACTGATAACAACAGATCATAATCATCTGTTATCAACGGAAACGTTAAGACAGACAGAGCACCGAACCTCACGCATCAAGAGGTAGCGGTGGCAATCGAAACACTCCTCTTGTACAAAGATGGCCTGGCAGATTGATTGCCAGGCCCGTCTTTTTTTAATCAAAGAGACTCTCCCGAAGAACCCGAAAGGCCCCTCTTTCAGGAGGTCAATCCCAGTGCTTGGTTACCCCCGATTCAAGAGCCGCGCGTTCGACTGCGGCCGTCACTTCTTTGTGAACTTCCGGATGCAGTATTGACGGAACCAGCTCATTCTCCTCGGCATGCTTGGCGATGCTTCTGGCGGCAGCGATCTTCATCTTGTTGTTGATGCGGGTCGCCCGCACGTTCAGTGCTCCACGGAACAGTCCGGGAAAGGCGAGGGCATTGTTGACGCTCTTGCCGTCGGCGGCGAAGGAGGCCCCCGCCTGTACGGCAAGTTCCGGTGTGATCTCGGGGTTCGGGTTGGAGAGGGCAAGGATGACCGATCCCTTGCGCACCATTTCCGGTTTAATCAGGCCAGGGCAGCCGGTGGTGGCGATGACGATGTGAGCGGTTTTCATCACTTCATC
>JBPPMB010000088.1:0-45144 GCA_051305855.1 Desulfuromonadales bacterium | reverse complement strand
GGCTTTGCTTTACACCTCTACACATCTTAACCTTACGACCTGTTGGTGCCCTACTCTCAAAGGCCTCTGCAGCAAATCAGCAGAAACCAACCTATACCTAGCCTTTCAGCGCAGGTCATGTAACCGAACGGGGAGATAATCTGCATAGCGTTTGAAATCACCATCGACGGTAAAAATCGTAAGATCGTGGCGGGCGGACAAGGCACAGAGTAGAAAGTCGGTATTGGAGCCCTGGATCCCTTTCGATCGGCACAGGTTGAAGAACTCTGCCGCCGTTTCAAAATCCCCTTCGCTCAGAGCCAGATCAGGAAAAGCACGGAGATGATCACGCAGTTCCAGAAACTGTTTTTTAACGCGGACAGCCGATAACAATTCCTCGCGGACCGGCCCCACCAACTGCACACGCATTTCCCTGATCAGTTCGTGCAACTCCCTGACGACATGATCATCAGAAGTTTTTCCCCTGCGCAAGACTTGCACCCACACGCAGGTATCAACAATCACCATCATGATCGACGCCGTTGCTCTTTGTAATCGTAATCAGGGTCAAAATCGACACTATGAAACAGTTCGACCATTTTTATCTGCTGGCGACGCTGGATATATTCCTCTAGAGCTCCCGTGACCGCGGCTTTCTTGGTTTTGTGCCGACCAACTTGTTTGGCCTTTTCAACGAGGTTGTCATCTATCGCAAGATTGGTTGCCATCTCCCACCTCCATTTACACACAATATTACACAGAATATCACACGTTTTTAAGCTTGTTTCGCTACACCTCAGTTTCATATTCGCTTGACAGTGAATATATACAATGAAGATACATGTTGACACATTGTATATACACTGATAAAGTTCAGAATATCATTTAAGCAAGGAGCACTCAATGCTTACAAAAGTTCAAAAATGGGGCAATAGTTTGGCCGTTAGGCTTCCTAAGGCTCTCACAGACGAAATCGATATTCACTGCGATTCTCCCGTTGAAGTTGTGGTGCGCGACAACACCATCATTTTGCGACCAGCAAAACGCACTTATAATCTCGATGACCTCCTTGGCGAAATTACCCTTGAAAACCTGCATGGTGAGCATGATTTTGGTAATCCCGTCGGGAAGGAGGAATGGTGATGACCTTTGTGCCTGGCAGGGGAGATATTGTTTGGCTTGACTTTAGCCCACAAGCAGGGCGTGAACAGGCAGGACGAAGGCTTGCGTTGGTTCTGTCACCCAAAAAGTACAATAAGGTAACGGGGCTAATGATCTGTTGTCCACTGACCACCAAGATAAAAGGCTACCCGTTTGAGGTCGCTACGAGGATAGGCGGCAAAAGTGGTGTTGCCTTGGTGGATCACGTAAAAAATGTCGACTGGCGCGCCAGAAATGCCCAAAAAGAGAGTAGCGTCAACCATGAGACTCTTCTCGATGTTCTGGCAAAGATTGAAAGTCTCCTGAGTCCTTGAGTGTTCAATATATGTGCGACACGCACAAATAAATGAAGTGGTTACACTTCAATGAACTGCTGCACATCCCATCACTTCACACATATTTCCTCTGGCAAATCATCCTCAGGCACGAACCACTCATTTTCAACAAAATCCGCATCGGTGATCTGGTCCAACCGGCGCTTCATGTACGTGCCTTCAGCTTCGACAGCGACATCACCATTGGGTAGATAGAGTTCCCCGGTCCCCTCGAAAGTCCGGCTTCTTTCCCTGGTAATGCGGCCGACGGCCTTCAGCTCCACACCGAGCGGCACAGGGCTTTTATAGCGAACCTTCAACTCGATCGTCACGCCGAAAGTGCTGCTGTCGGTGGTCATCATGATGGCGCGGCCGATCACCTCATCGAGGATTGCAGCCGAGATGCCGCCATGGGTCACATGTGGATAACTCTGATGCTCCGGCAAGGGCTTGAATACGGCAATCAGCTCATGCCCATCGGTCTCGTAGAAACGCGTCTTCAAACCAAAGACATTGTCGACTCCACAGACGAGACAGTTCTTCGAAATGTTCTGACTGTTTGTGATTTTGTGGTTCATGGTTATCCTGACTGTTAAAAGGTTTGAAAAATTTGTAACTATTCACCTTTAGTCCAAGGGCAGTCATCCCCGAGTGCTGCCGGGGATCCAGGCTTTGAACTCTGCAAAATCTGGATTCCGGCTAAAACCATGCCGGAATGACGCTGCAGGAGTCGTCTTCAGGCATGAGTGTTCGCGGCTGAAGCCACTCAAACCAAGGTGGTGAATAGTTACAAAAATTTAACGCAAAGACGCAGAGTGAGCGCAGCGAACGGGCGTTAAAATTTCAGTTCGTAGCTGTTTCAATTGACGATGCGCCGCACCATCAGGGCGATGGCCAGTGGTAGCAGGAGAGCGGTGGCAACCAGCAGGTAGAGCAGGCTCAACCAGAGCGATGCCGTCCAGAACTGCAGGGCGCAGCCGCGCACCAGGACGACCAGGTGGGTCAGCGGCAGAAGTTGCGCTACGGACTGGGCCCAGCCGGGAAGATTCTGCAGCGGGAAGAACGTGCCGCTGAACAGGAACATCGGCGTAATACCCAGGAAAATCGGCAGGTTGAAAGTCTCGATTCCCGGCACCAGGGCGGTGCAGATCATGCCCAGCGCCGCGAACAGCAGACCGCCGAGCATTGCGAGGGGGATCAGCAGCAAGGCCCCGGGGAACTCGAACAACCCGCACAGGGAGAGGACCATGCCCATCAGCGTCGCTGCAATTACCGATTTGGTTGCCGCCCAGAGGATTTCGCCGAGAATGATCTCCTCCAGGTTGAGCGGAGTGGCCAGCAGCGCATCGAAGGTCTTCTGATAGTACATGCGTACAAAGCTGTTGAAGGTGGTTTCGAAGAAGGCGTTGTACATGATCGCCACCGACACCAGGGCCGGGGCGATAAACACGGTGTATGAGAGCTCCCGGCCGGCATACTGCAGTTCGCCAACCATCACGGCAAGTCCCACACCGAAAGAGAGGATGTAGAGCAGCGGCTCGAGCAGCGGTGGCAGGAATGAGATTTTCCAGGTCCGGCGGTAGACACTGAAGTTGCGCTGCCAGACACGCAGGGTGCGATGGCTGATCCGGGAAGGGCGAGGCCAGTTCATTCGCGCAACTCCCGGCCGGTCAACTTGAGGAACAGATCTTCAAGGCTTGCCGGCCGTAGCGTGCAGCCCTCGGCCCTGACCTGGCTGGTCAGCGTGAGAAACAGCTGGTCACCGTCATCGAGATAAACCAGGAGTCGATTGCCGAGGTCCTCGACCCGGCACTCCTCGCCAGCCAAAAAATCGCGCACCTGCTGGTCGGGTCCGGTAATTTCCAATACCGAGTGACCGACACGTTCCCGTATCAAGGCCGCAGGTTTCCCTTCTATCAGGATCCGGCCGTGATCGACGATCACCAGGCGGTCGCAAAGCCGCGCGGCCTCTTCCATGTAATGGGTGGTGAGCAGAATCGACAAGCCCTGCCCTTTCAATGCAGCCAGCTTTTCCCAGAGCAACTGGCGGCTCTGCGGATCAAGACCGGTCGTCGGTTCATCGAGGATCAGCAGATCGGGGTTGTTGACCAGGGCGCGGGCCAGCATCAGGCGACGTTTGAGGCCACCGGAAAGGACCGCAATTTTGTCTTTGGCGCGACCCTGCAGCGCAAAAAACTCTAGCAGTTCATCAGCACGCTGCCGGGCCTGAAGCCTGGGTATCGAGAAATAACGGGCGTAGCCCACCAGGTTGTCGCGCACCGTCAGATCGGGATCGAGAGAATCATCCTGCTGGCAGAGACCGATGCGCTGCTTGATCTCGCGAATATCACGATCGATATCGAGACCGAACAGCTCCAGGGTGCCCGCGTCGCGCGGGGTGTAGCCGTAGAGCATGCGGATGGTGGTGGTCTTGCCGGCGCCGTTGGGGCCGAGGAGGCCGAAGCATTCGCCCTTGCGCACGGCAAAAGTGACGCCATCGACAGCGGTCAGCCTGCCGTAACTTTTGCGCAGTGATTCGACTCGGACGATATCCATTGCATGCCTTTCGTTGAAGCGTTGAATTGGCTGCCGCTCAATCAAATCTAATCAGGTAGAATAGGTCAACGCCGCTTTCGACCCCGAGCGTTGATTCGACCTCCCATTTCTCGGTCAGGCGCTTGCGTACGCTCACCCCGCCGGTACCGGCAAACAGACCCTGAATGTCGATTTCACTGATACCGAGATCAGAGAAGGCTCCGCCGTATCCCGGAATCAGGGCGCCGGCGCCGATCATTAACGCATCTTCTCCTTCCTGGCCGGAACGCATCGCACGCCCCATAAAGATATAGCCGAGAATATCGCGTTCCGGCATAGCCGGCTGTGAATAGAGGGTGACAACGGGAGCCTCGGCGGTTCCAGTCACCTGCACCCCGGCCTGGACGGCCCCCACGTCCCGGGTCGCCAGAATGCTCAGACTCGGGTTCTCAACCGGACCTCCTGCGTATTTCAACACCCCCTGCTTGATGCCGAGATTTGCCCCATAGGCCTTGTAGACCCCTTCGACAAGGCTGATTTCTCCCCAGATCGCCAGATGGTCCTGCTCATCCAGGCTTATCCTCCCACCCCCCTTGAGTCGGGTGTCAACGCCAGCGGTCCTGATGCGTACCTGATCACCGAGTTCGACGGCAATCTGAATGTCGGCATCAATCGGCAAGGTTTTGCGACGCTCCTGGCCTTCGCCGACGATGACCACGTCCTTGCTGGCTATGACCTCCGGTGTCGTCGTCGAGCCAAGCAGACTCATCTCCGGGATCAGTATACGGCCTTCAAGCTGAAGTTTTTCAAGATCACCGCTCAAGGTCAGTTCAGGACTGCACAAAACTTGCAGCTCCGGGAAGTTATAAACCTGCAGCCGCTCTCCCTTGACCGTCAGCCGGTAGTGCTGTAGCTGCCACCGGTCGAAATCGATCACGCCGGCCCCATCCAGTGTGCCCGGACCGGAGCGTAAGGAGAATTGCTCGATTTTTACCTGCTTGCCCTGCAGAGTGGCACGCACTTCGAAATCTTCGATCGTGACGCCGGTTGCCGGCATATAAGCACCCGCTTCAAGCAGCGCCAACTGACCGGAAAAAACCGGATTCTGCCAGGTCCCGGTGACCTGCAGGTCGCTCTCGACCTGGCCATGCAGATCCTGAACCAGGCCGGGGTAAAGCGCAGCCAGCATGCCTGTCGCATGCAGCTGACCTTGCAGGGAGGCCTGCAATTCTCCGTCAGCGTCAAAAATGATCGGCCAGCGGGCCGGCAGCGGCAGCTGCCAGCTGCCGTGCAGTTCACCCTGTTTGGCCAGCTGCAAGGCCATCGACCCCGTAAGATGGGCGCCCTGCCACTGCCAATCGGCCTCTGCTTGCGGCAACGGGATGTCGACCTGGCCTCCTTTATAATACAACGTCACGCCACCATCCGTGATTTTAACCTGTCCATCAAGAAAGATCTGACCACCCTCCTGCCAATAGCCATCCGCCTTGCCGCGCAAGACACCAGCGAGAGTCAATTCGTCCGACAGCAGTGGAGCAAGTGACTGAAGACGGAGTTTGTCGATATCGAAGTTAATCTGACCTGAATCCGGCCACGCGAAGCGGGGAGAAGCCTTCGAGGTTAAACGTGCATCCAGAATCCCCCCATGGGCACCTTCGACATGAACAGCAGACAGGAAACGCTTTTTATCCCAGTTCAGATCTGCGCGCACTGATCGGAATCCTACCGGCTGGTTTTTTTGCTGCATCAGTCCTTCGGCGGAGAGCCTGGCACTGGCATGCAGGAGCTGTCCGCGCAGAATTTCAAGTTGCGCCTGACCTTCGCTACGGCCATTGGCCTCGAGACCTTCGTAGAACCCGCTGATCCGCTCCAGGTTCACCCCTTGCCAGTGCATATCGAGGGACAGCTGCTCAGGCGGCCAGCTCCAGCTTGGCGGCCGGGATGAATGAGCGGTGGCCTCGAAGTGCTCACCTGTGTTGCTTTCAGCGCTGATACTGAGGTCAAGACCTTGTTTCCGCCAGTCCGCTTCTGCAGTCAGAACAGGAACGGTAACCACCGAGAAGGCATTCTTGAATTCGGCGGCGGTGGTCAGTGTGGCTTGCAGGGAGACGGGTCGTTGCCCTGCCATCTCCAGGAACAACTGGCCAGAGCTCCGGCCAGAGACCCCGTGTGACGGCTGAAGATATGTGAGCCATGCGTAGCTCAGACCATGCCAGGTCAAAGCAAGTCGGGATTGGCTCGCAGGCCCCCAATCGCTGAGCTTGAGGGTCACATTTTCCCCGCGGGCACTGGCCAGAGCAAAGTTCTCGAGATTGAGCATTCCCGACTGCCATTTGATGCGAGCCGGAGCCTCAAGATGCCATCTACCCAGCTTTTCGGTCTGCCCGGAGAAGCTCTGCAACTCCGCCTGCCAGATTTCATCCCGGTATTGACCAGCCAGCTGTAAAGCAAGGTCACCGGCAAGACCCGTCACCGTCACCTGCGCAGCATGCTTTTCCAGGGTTCCACTTATGTCAAGGAGCAGATGTTCGGCTTGCAAATCGGCATATTGAAAACCCTGGCCATCAAGTTGCAAAACCAGCGGCCCCTTTTGTGCCAGGTGACTCGCGTTGAAGTTGAGATGGACAAGCGAAGCGTCCTGCCAGAGGACATTCGCACCCGTGCCCTGGACTTCTCCGGTCAGATAATGATCGGACCAGCGCAGCCAGCCTGAAGCGGCCAGCTGGCCGGCAAGCCCCGGGTAATACGGACTCAGGTCATCGACCGCAAGGTCCAGATCGAGACGTTCAGCCGGCCTCCCCCGCACAACCACCCTGGCATCATCGCCGGTCAGGTCAAGATCGATCCTGTTCAGGCCGCCATCCTGCCAATCGGCAGCCAGCGTCCCGGCGATGGCATGGCCACGCAACTGGCCTTCATGAATAACCGCTCCAAGACTCGCTTGCAGAGGCGTCGCATCATAGGGGATCAGCAGTTCCCCGGAAACATCGAGGCGGGCCTGCCCTTCCAGTTCCTTGACCAGGACTCCCGGCTCCAGACCATTTCCGGTCAGTTCACCATGCATGCGGTAGGAATCGATCCAGGCGAGTTCCAGATCCCCGGCCAGAGTACCGTTCAAGTAGCGGCCCTGCAGGTTGTTAAATCGAATGCCTTGCCAGGAGCCATGAGACCCGGCAGTCAACCAGACGTTGTCGTCGCCCTCTGCGACAGTGCCGAAGCGAACCGGGCCCGAGAAATCGTTCCAGTCGCCATCGAGTGCGATTTGTGCCGGGAAATCGACCGGCACGGCAATATCTTTGAACAGCTGCGGTTCAACCAGGGTGTCCGGGAGGTGGACATCTGCCGTCATGTCCAGATGGGGCTGCTGCAAGTCCCAGTCGAAGGCCCCGCGTAGCTGGACAAAGGGAGAGAGGTAGCTGAATTGTGAGGCCTTGATCCGGTCCCGCGACCAAAGATAGCTCCCCGAGATTTCGTCGGCAATGACAACAGCGCCGTCATCGCCCTGGAGAATGATGCCCCGGACCTGCAGGCGGTCGATCTGCACGCTCAGCCAGGCAGGCAGGAACGCAAGGTCACTTGCGGTAGAAACTGATGTCTGAACATCAACCACCGTGGTCTCTGGCGCATCGGCAACGGCCACAGTCGAAATCACCAGTTGATCGACTTCCAGCACCCGGATATTCAACGTTTGCTTCAGCACACTGAAAAGAGCCCAGTCCAGCTGCAGGCGCTGGGCGGTTATCTGACCTTCCGGCCAGACAATCACCAGGTCGCCGATCACCAGCTCATCGGCCAGTCGGCCCTCCAGCTGCCCGGTCGTGATCTGCGCATCGACCGCATCAGCAACGGTTTTGATCAACCAGGCCGCTCCGGTTGTTGAGCGCAACAGCCAGCTGCCAATTCCGATCAAGGTCAGGCCAAGAAAGACCAGCAGTACGCAGGTTGACAGAATCCAGCGTCTCATATATCAAATCCGACACTCAAATGGATACGCAAGCCGAAACCACTCTCACTGACCGGGCTGGCCAGGTCGATTTTGATCGGCCCGATCGGCGTGTAGCGGCGGAGGCCGATACCGGCACCGCGGATGAAAGTGACACCCTCAAAAGCATTGAAGGCGCTGCCGATATCGTAGAAGACCGCCAGGCCCCAGTTGTCAGTGAGGGTATACTCACCCTCGACACTGCCGACCAGCAGGGAGTCACCGCCAACCACATCGCCGTTGTCATCAGTCGGCCCGCGCGACTTGTAGGCATAACCACGTACGCTGGTATCGCCGCCGACGAAGAAGCGCAGGGAGGGAGGAATATCTCTGAACTTGTTATTTTTGACCGTAGTCGCAGCCTCCACCCGGGAGTGCAAGGTGAAGCGACGGCTGAGCGGCCACATGAAGCTTCCCGCCCCCAGGACCTGGCCGAGCGTAACGTCCGACAAGGGTCCATCGTAGCTGCCGCGCAGTTCGAAACGGAGCTGGTAACCGGACTTCGGGTTGAGTGGGTCATCGTATGAGCGCTGGTAGTAGCGGAGACCGGGCATGAGCAGGAGAGAGACGTTGTCATCCATGCCTATCGTACTGCTTTCTCGCGAATAGCGCAGATAGACTGAACCGGTTTTGTCGCTGCCGAAACCGTGAGTCTTCTCCAGTTCGGTATAGATGATCTGGTTGTCATAGGTATCAAGGTTCTCCTGACGGGCCCCGAAAGTCGAAATAAGGTTATTCTCGGAGTTGCCCGCCTGAGGAATTGAGTAACTGGTCTCCACGAACTGGGTCTTCTCGGCCAGATGCAGATCGAAAGTGTAGAGATCCGGACGATCAAAAGTCTGGGTATTCTGGTAGTTGAGCGAGACACGGGCCCCGGTGTTGGTACCGTAACCGACCCCCGGCCGCAGGCGCTGCTGTGGACCGGCGACCAGCTGTATCTCGACCGGCACCATGTGGTCCTCGATCTGGTCCATGCGCGGCACCATCAGGACTTCGTCAAAGCGGTTCGCCTGGTAGAAGTTGATACGGGTACGGTGCAACTCACGGTGTGAGAAAACATCCCCTTCGGCAAAAGAGACGAACCTGCGCAGGAAAGAGTCATCAAAGCGATCGGTCCCGCCTGCAAAACTGACAGGGCCGAACCGGTAACGCGCTCCGGTATCCAGCGTCAACAAGATATCAGCGGCATCTTCGTCTGGGTGGACTGTGATCTGGTGACTTGAAAATGCGGCTTTCAGATAGCCAAGGTCAAGCGCTTTGCGCTGCAGTTCCTTTTTCCCGTTTTCGTAGAGTTCGTGGTGCAGGGTATCTCCCTGTTTGAGAGGAAAGCTCCGGCGTTGATCCTGCAGTTCGGCCACGTCGGCACCGGCGCCGACCAACTGTAACTCGAGTTGCCGAACCCTGACCGGAACACCAGGCGCGATCTGAACATCGATAAGGTAGAGTTCTGTGGTTTCCTGAAGATCGGTCTTGATCACGCTGCGGTAATAGCCGAAAGGCTGCAGGGCCCCCTCGACCAGACCGGGTACCTGGTCGACAAAACGCAACAGCCAGCGCTGGTCGACCCGGTCGTTGCGAACTATTCCGGGAGGCAGCGCGAGTGCTGCTTCGACATTTTTCTTCTCCTGCCCTGACACGCCGGCGACCTGCACGGTGACTCCCGACGGCAACGCAAATGCTGTTGTCGTCAAGGACATCGCCAGCACGCAGAGAAAGCTGCAGAGGGACACCCTTGAAAAGAGCAAAGACATCACCCTGGCAGCTCCGAATACTTTCATCGAAGGCATAGAATCCACCTAACCCGCTTAACCTGTTGCGTAGAGCGACAATCTGAATTGCACAACCTGAATTGCACAGCACCTTGTCATTCTATCGACGTCCGCATGAATGCCAAGCAGAACTTTTCCCGGTCACAAAAAAACCGGCGAACGAAATAATTCAGGCTTTGATTAATGGCAAGATATACTCTCTGTAGTATAGAGAAAATCGGATGGCGCATGTTTACAAAATATCTATTTTGGATATAATATGCCCTTATAGTGCTAAATAGTTACCTTACGCTTAACATTGGGGAGGTTAACATGAAAAAGCTGTTTTTTTTGGGACTGGTTTTATCTGTCCTGTTGCAAGCGGGTACAGCATGGGCAACCGAAGGCACTGTCGGCCTTGGTGTCGGCGCTGCCCCTGACTACGAAGGTTCTGACGACCTGACAGGCGTGCCGATGTTTATGTTCTCCCAGAAGTACGACAGCGGCCGCTTCGTCAACCTGATGGGACCTAATCTGAAGCTCAACCTGCTCCCCAACAAAAACTACAGCCTCGGTCCAGTTTTGAATTACCGGCTGGAGCGCGATGACGTCGACAACGATAAGGTCGATGCCATGCGTAAGATTGACGACGCCTTTGAAGCAGGAGTCTTTGGCGGCATCGACGTTAATAACCTGCTGCTTGGCATCGAATTTCTGGCTGACGTGTCAGACGAGCACGATGGCTATACCACCCAGGCGACCATTGGTTACCGCTGGAAAGCCAACCCTGTCCTGGTCATCACTCCGGGGGTCTTTCTCACCTACGCCGACAGCGATTACATGGGCACCTATTTCAGCGTCAACGACTACAACAGAGGCGGCAGTGGATTTTCAAACTATACCGCCGATTCGGGGCTCAAAGATACAGGCCTTAACTTGATGGCCAATTACACCCCCTGGCAGAACTGGGGCGTCATGGGCTTGTTTTCCTATAAAGCCCTGCTCAATGATGCCAAGGACAGCCCGGTTGTTGACGTAGGCGATGATGGCCAGGTCTTCTTTGGCCTGATGGGTACTTACCGCTTCGGAAATTAACCGCCTCATAGTTATTTCTGTACACTCTTCTCTGAGAAGAGTAGCCAGTCACAAACGAAAAGACAACGGCCGGCTGAGGATTCAGCCGGCCGTTGTCTTTTGTATCCAGCAAATATGACTGAGCGACTCACATATTCTCACTGCTTTGAGGTACAATTTAAAAGCGAATGAAACGACAATCACACGCAACGCAAATCATTGCCTTCTACCGGAGTACTGAAGCATGACACTGATCGCTGTTCCCAACGAGACAAGCGACGGGGACAAACGAACCGCAATGACCCCGGATAATGCCGGAAAACTGATAGGCTCCGGTGCCGCTGTTCTGGTAGAGGCGGGACTCGGATCCGCTTGCGGATTTTCCGACGAGCAATACCGTGAGCGAGGAGCCAGGGTCGCCGATGAGCGCCAGTTTCTGTTTGAAGAAGCCGATATCATTCTGCGGATTCACAAACCAACAGTCGATGAGCTTGCTCTTCTCAAACAGAACACTCTGCATATCAGCTACCTCGATCCGTTCAACGAACAGGATCTGGTCGAAGTTCTCAGGGCACGGCAGATCACCGCGATCAGTATGGAAATGATCCCCCGTACCACACGGGCACAGAAAATGGACGCATTGAGCTCCCAGGCGAGCCTGGCCGGTTACGTCATGCTGCTGCAGGCAGCCAACCGACTGAACCGCATCCTGCCTATGATGATGACTCCTTCCGGAACCATCAAACCGGCCAGGGTGTTCGTCATCGGCGCCGGGGTCGCCGGACTTCAGGCAATCGCCACCGCCAAGCGTCTCGGCGCCCGGGTGACGGCATTTGACACGCGCGCGGTCGTGGCAGAGCAGGTGGAGTCACTGGGCGCCGGTTTTCTCAAGATCAATCTGGGCGAAACCGGCCAGACCAGCGACGGGTATGCACACCAGTTGAGCCCGGCGCAGTTGGCCAAGCAGCAGCAGGGCCAGGCTGACGAGATCGCCAGATCCGATATCGTCATCACCACGGCTCAGGTGTTCGGGCGCAAACCGCCATTGCTGGTGACTCGTGACATGGTGCAGCGCATGCTTCCGGGCAGCGTAATCGTCGACATGGCCGCTGAGACCGGTGGCAACGTGGAAGGCTCTGCAGCTGGCGAGGTGGTTGAAATCGATGGCGTGGCCATTATCGGCAGCGGTAACTGGTCGGGCCAGGTGTGCCGCGATGCCAGCAACATGTACTCCAATAACCTGTTCAACCTGGTCAATGAGTATTGGGACTCAGAGCGGAAGGGTTTCGAAGTCGATCTCAACGACGACATTTTGTCCGGTTGCGTGATCACCCATGCCGGTGAGATCGTCAATGAAACCATCCGCAAACACTATGCATAAGGAGAGCATATGGAGCTGGTTTACCTGGCGTTTATCCTGATCTTATCGGTTTTCCTCGGCTTTGAGTTGATTCAGAAAGTTCCGGCAACCCTGCATACCCCGCTGATGTCCGGAGCCAACGCTATTTCAGGCATCACCCTGGTGGGGGCGCTGGCGGGGGCTGGCAGCCAAGGCTCGACACTGACCGTCATGCTCGGAACTGCAGCCGTAGTTTTCGCGACCATCAATGTCGTAGGGGGCTACCTGGTCACCGACCGGATGCTGGCGATGTTCAAGAAAAGAGCGGCTAAGTAATGCAGACGGTCATGCTGATCAATCTGTCTTACACCCTGGCAGCGGTGCTGTTCATTCTCGGCCTGAAGTTCCTTGGCCATCCGGCCACAGCTCGACGGGGCAACACCGTCTCTGCCCTGGGCATGCTGCTGGCCGTTGTCGTGACCCTGCTGGACCAGTCGATCATCGACTATCGCTGGATTCTGCTGGGGATAGTGATCGGCACCGTGACAGGGGCACTCGCCGCACGCATGGTGGCAATGACGGCCATGCCCGAGATGGTCGCCCTGCTCAACGGTTTTGGTGGCATCTCCAGCCTGCTGGTTGGCTGGGTGGCGCTGGCACAGCCGCACCTGGGACGCTTTATCCTGCTGACTATCTTTTTGTCGATCCTGATCGGCGGGGTGACCTTTACCGGCAGCCTGGTCGCCTGGGGCAAGCTGAGCGAGCGTATTTCCGGACGACCATTCGTGTTCCACGGCCAGCGTCAGATCAACGTCCTGATCCTGCTGGCCAACTTCGCCTGTGGCGTAATGTTTGTACTTTACCCGGAGCAGTCTCTGTGGCTTTATCTGGCGATCGTGCTTTCTGCGCTTTTGGGGGTCATGACGCTGATGCCGATCGGCGGGGCCGATATGCCGGTGGTGATTTCCCTGCTCAACAGCTATTCCGGGCTGGCAGCCTGTGCGGCGGGTTTTGCCATCAACAACAATATCCTGATCGTGGCAGGATCGCTGGTCGGCGCAAGCGGTATGATCCTGACCAAAATCATGTGCAAAGCCATGAACCGTTCACTCGGCAACGTACTCTTCTCGGGATTCGGTGCAACCTCAGGCGCTGTTGGCAAGCTCGAAGGAGAAGTGAAATCGCTCTCTGCCGAGGATGCTTACTACATTCTTGAGGCAGCGCAGAGCGTGGTGATTATCCCCGGCTATGGCATGGCCGTCGCCCAGGCCCAGCACGTGATCAAAGAACTGCAGCTCCTTCTGGAGAAGAACGGCTGCGAAGTCATTTATGCCATCCATCCGGTAGCGGGCAGGATGCCGGGGCACATGAACGTGCTGCTGGCAGAAGCGGATGTATCCTACGACCTGTTGATGGAGATGGATGATATCAATCCACGCATGGAAACCTTCGATGTTGCGATCGTCATCGGTGCCAATGATGTGGTCAACCCCGCCGCCCGCGAGATGGAGGACAGTCCCATCTACGGCATGCCGATCATCAACGCTGACTATGCCCGCACCGTGTTCGTGCTCAAGCGCTCGATGGCTTCCGGTTTTGCCGGTCTGGATAACCCGCTCTTCTACAAAGAGAATACCCAGATGATCTTTGGCGACGCCAAGGAAACGGTCAACAGTCTGGTCAGGGAATTTTCATCCTGACCTCTCCTCATCCCTCACGTATCGTGTTGTCTGGTAGGCTGTCACATGCGGCAGTAATGTTAAATCTAACGGGTCCTGCTGAACGGCTCCATTCCCCCAACCATGATTCGATTCATTACGACCCGCAAAATCAGCAGCTTATAGCTACGAAAGCAATCGCTTATCTTGTTGGCGCGTTTGTTGCTCTACAATTTAGTTGCTGAAGAGAACATTCCTTGTCCAGGGGCACCCGATTCTCACTCAAAGGCCTCGCCTGACAAGGAGGAATATTCATTATCTGGCCGCTTGCAAAGGATTCTGACAGATGTGCATTTTGCACGATTCATTTAAATCGTCACCCGTTATGGGTACCGTGAAAGGGATTCACACCATGAGATTGAAAATTTTTAAAAGACTCAACACGTTACTGCTCTGCTTACTGTTCGGGGTTTCTCTGGCGGCCTGCGGTGGAAGTGACAGTGACAGTGACAGTGGCAGTGCCGATGGCGGCCAGGGGACCCTGTCGACATCTTTGACAGACGCCTCGACGGATGATTACGAGGCGGTCTACGTCACAATCGCGCGCGTCGAAGTCCACCATGACAATGACGGCAGCTGGCAGACCGTGGCCGAGCCCAACAAGACCTACAACCTGCTGGATTTTGTTAACGGGGTTCGCGAACCCCTCGGCATTGCGTCTCTGGACGACGGCCACTATACACAGATGCGCCTGATCATCGGCGAGACTGCAGACGATGGCATCAATATCCTGAGCGTACCGCATCCCTTTGCCAATTATGTCATCGACGAGGATGACAACGAAATCCACGCGTTGAAAGTGCCCAGCGGAACCAATACCGGCCTGAAAATCGTCAACGGTTTCGTCATCAACGCAGATCAGACCACCGAGTTGCTTCTCGATTTCGACGCGAGTAGCTCCGTTGTTATAGCCGGTTCCAGCGGCAAGTACCTGCTCAAGCCGACGGTCAAGGTTCACGATACCACTGAGTATGCCATCGCCTCAGGGCAGGTCACGCAAGCGGCTACAGCCTCAATTGCCCCCATGGCAGGTACCCTGGTAACGGCCCAGGTTGCTGACGATACCAAAACTGACCCGAAAGATCAGGTGGTCATCGAAGCGGGAACAGTTTCAGCCTGGAATGGTGGTTATTCCCTGTTCCTGGCACCGGGGGGTTATAACCTGGTCGCGACTCAAGCCGGATTCCAGCCAGGTTGTGCCTTTGTCAAGCTGGAAGTGGACAGTCTCAATACACAAGATTTTCCGCTGACTGCCCTGAATGTTGCGGCGGAGGAGAGCATCACCGTTACAGTCACCATTGCCGCGCCTTTGGACGATCAGCACGTGACCATCGATTTCCGCCAACTAACTGACTGCGGCAGCGCTCATCCGGATGAAATGATTACCGTGAAGTCCGTCAACCTCTTCGCCGATGCTGATGGCGAAACTTATGAAGTAAACCTGCCGACAGGGACTTACCAGGTCGTCGCCTCGACATACAACAATACGACTCAGGTGTTTGAATCTGTAGAGGTACCACCCGCTCCCCCTGTGCCACCAACAGATCCTGACCTGTCCGTAGTCTTTTAGCGACAAGCTTTGAGGTCGGGGCGCTCTGCCGTTTCATGCAGAAAGCCAAAGACATGTATCGGCCCTCTGGTTTCGCAACCGGAGGGCCGTTCTTTTCTCTACCAAGAGGTGGATACGTCTTAAGGAAACGCTGTGAGGCTTAGCATGCGACCCTCAAAAGCGTTTCACAATGAGACTTATTACATACTTTACTTTTAATCCGGCAGGCGATATTTTAGTTTCCTGATCACTTAAGGATGGGAACTATGTTTGAAGCATTGAGAGGCATCGCGTGTTTTGTGACGGTAACTGTAAGCCTGCTTTATGGCACAAGGATAGCATGGGCTTGTGGGAAAAAGTGTAAATTCAAAGAAGATCCAGACGTTCGGAAACACTTCGTACTGGAGAATATCCCCTCTGCAGCGGTTGTCTATTTATTCGGTTTCCTGATCATTTTCAGTATTTACATAGACGGGATCCTGACGATTATCGTCTTATCTCTCACGAGTGCCATCCTGCTTTCAGGTTTCGTGGTCTCAATGGCTATGCCTGAACTGAAGCGCAAACCGCCCACCAGATAAAGCCGGAATACCATCACAACAATGACTGGATCAAGCTTCTTCTGCCTGCGCAGGCCACTTGCTCCCCTGCAAAGCCTCCACTTCGGCATTCACAAAGGGCCGGTTCTGTTTATTCACCTGATCGATATACACCTTGCCCGCCTGCCTTGTTGATAGCGTCTTTCACGAGCTGCTGTATCGGGATGAGTTTGTCATTTATGTGTTTCTTGGTTTTCTTGCCTGGCAGCGTCTGCCGCTTCCTGACTTGCAACCACTTTAGCCTGCATCGCCTCGCGCGACTTAACCTGCTTGCGGTTGCGTACAAAGCGCAGATAACCGCTCAGTGACCAACCGATAATGACGCCGGTCCCCAGAATAATGAAAACCAGCAACACGACAGACATCTCGGTTGACCAAACCAGGAAATCGACCCTGACGGTTTCGGTGTTTTGTGAAATGAAAATGAAGGCGAGAAGCGCCAGAACAATACTGATAGCGAGTTTTACTTTCATTGATCAACCTCCCGTAGCTAACGGATTCTTTTTTGTACCGGCACCCGAAAAAGCAAAAAGCAGGATCAGAACCCAATCTTTATCTTTCATTCATCTTTCCATTTTTTCTCTGACCATAGAGCATTTGCATAAAATCATGAGAAGAGACTTGTCATTGACGGGATTCAACAGTAATCTGTGAAGCACATCGCAACACGCTCATTTTACACAGTTTCCTGGAGATCGCCATGAATAAATCGCTCCTTGTAATCATCATGCTGTGCATGACAGGATTTCACGCCTATGCGACTGAAACCCCATCTTTGGGCCTTGGCAAGACCCTGTTCGACTCTGCAGAACTCGGCACCAGAGGCCTTAGCTGCGCTGACTGTCACCCGCAAGGCAAGGGTCTGGACATGGTTGGAGACTTCAGCGACACGGAACTCAAGGATATCATCAATGCCTGCCTGCGCGACGCAGTCGGAGCCAAGACCATCTCTTTGGACTCTCAGGAAATGAATGCCCTGGCTGGATATGTAAGGATGTTTCAGAAGTCAGCGAAGTAAGAGATGCGCGGCGCTTGGCATGTCTGGCTCGCTATCACAACAACATCAATTTAAAGTCTACTGTCGCTAAGCTGGCGGGCCGAGACCCGCCGGTTCTGTATTTGGTTTTAAACAAAGACAAAGAGCAACAGATTAACGATCTGTTGCTCTAAAACTTTTAGCGCCTCATTCTTCGCGCTGCGGGCTAACACCCACACCCGCAATTATGACAAACCACTTTATTGCTTCCTTGCGGTTCGATCATTTCCGGTGCAAACGCGATACGGGAAACACCACGGCGGATATCCTCGAAAAAATCGCATTTGACACTCTGGCCAATGATATGTCCAAGACAGAGGTTGCTGATGTGATCCCTGGGGGAGCGCAGACGAATTGTGTTGAGCAGGTCTCCGTAACCCTTTATTTCAAGTATATTATCAAGCTCTTTAGTATAAATAACCGTAATACCAGCTGAATGAAATTCTTCATGGAGATGGCAGATAAACCCGTCAAGGGCCTCAAGGTTGATATTGTGAGACCATTCACGGTTGGTAACCCGGTGGCCGTAGCGAACGACGGTAATCTCTTTCTGCATCCTCAGTTGCCCTTGTCGGTGTTTGCTGAGCTATTGCGCACTGTCGGCGATACAGTCAGGCGGGGATCGATCGTTGTCCGTTGCAGTATAACCCTGCGCTCCCCGGCGACTCCTGGCCTCCGGTAGAAGAGTTCGACAGAAGTGCCGACCGGCCCCCACAGGTGTTCAGAAATGACTTTGCCGAAATCGCTGCCCTGCAGCGGGAAATCATTCACCTGGTAGATCAGATCACCTGGCAGCAGGCCTTTGTCTGCGGCAGGAGCACTTTCCAGAACGTTCAGCACTACCAGGTCACCATGGATCGTCGGCACAACCTGCAAACCAACACCGCCGAAGGGCACATCTGTCGCTGAGGACGGGGTTTCCTGGAAAACCAGGAGAACCAGAAGCCCGGTGATCAGGATAGAGAAGAAACGCGTCATAATTGGTCGATCCAGGAAATATCGCCGCAGCCTTCACGGATAACCTCGACATTGTCGCCGATCAGGCTGATCACCGTGGAGGGGTCGCCGAAACGGATACCGCCATCTATGACCAGGTCAAGCATATGCCCCATCGATGCCTCAATTTCCACCGGGTCATGCAATGGCGTTTCTCCTGTCAGGTTGGCACTGGTCGTCACTAAAGGGTGACCCAGTTCGCGCACAATGGCCAAGGCAATCTCATCATCGGGGATACGGATTCCGACGGTTTTCTGGCGGGTGGTCAGGCTGTCCGGCACGATGCGGGTGGCATCAAGGACAAAGGTGTAGGGCCCCGGGAGATGGCGCTTCATGATCTTGAAGGCAAAATTGCTGACATGGGCGTAATTGGCGGCATCGGACAGGTCGTAGCAGATAAAGGAGAATGGCTTGCGGGCATCGCGCTGTTTGATCTGATAGATACGCTTGATACCGCGGCGATTGAAGATATCGCAACCGAGGCCATAAGTCGTATCGGTGGGATAAGCGATCAGCCCACCCTGCTTCAGGGTTTCAACAACCCGACTGATTAGACGTACCTGGGGGTTTTCCTGGTTGATATGCAGCAGCATGTCCCTCTCCTCTTCAGCAGATGGCTTGGCATGTCTATAATACAGCCTTCCGCTTGCTGCTTAAAGCTTTTTCATAACAGATATTTCAAGTCGTCGATGTCACGCAATGCCGCATAGACTGCCTCGAGTTGTGAACGGTTCTGTAAAGTAACCAGTACGGTAACGCACTGATATTTGCCGCCGGAACTGGGGCGAGTCCGCATTGCCTGGCGCGAAACCTGTACGACTGTCGAGACGGCCGCAAGGACTTTATCAAAAAACCGACTTTCATCAAGACCCGGTCCAAAAGCCTTGAACTCGAAATGACAGGGAAATTTAATCAGCTCCTGTGGTGAATCGGAACACGTCATGACTTGTTGTTGACTCCCGTATGACCGAAACCTCCGGAACTGCGTTCAGAATCGTTCAATTCAGCTGCCTCGACAAGCATCGCCTGGGTCACTGGAGCGATGATCAACTGGGCTATGCGGTCGCCGGGCAGGAACTCCACCGGTTCTGAGCCATGATTGATGATGATAATGCCGATCTCGCCGCGGTAGTCGGCATCAATGGTTCCCGGAGAGTTCACCAGGGCAAGGCCCTTTTTCAGCGCCAGTCCGGAGCGCGGCCGCACTTGCCCCTCGTAACCGGGAGGAATCTCCATGGCCAGGCCGGTCGGCAGCAGAATCCGAGCCCCCGGGGCAAGGATCACGGGTGTATCAATAACGGTACACAAATCCATGCCAGCAGCATGCGCAGTCATGTAAGCAGGGATAACTGCCTGAGGGTGGAGTTTTTTGACTTTAATTTCAACCATACAAGCACCTACGTTTTATGAATTATGCCGCTGAGACAGAGTAACGCGGAGAAAGGCGAAAACCAGATTCAAACGGCTAACGGGTTTTGGTGTAACTTAACCTATCTGCAGATCGATATCAGGGAAATCCGGGCGTGTGATCCGCCCGGCAATCTGCAGGTTGAGAGTTTCGTTAACAAACAGGCTTTCAGCCAAGTGCTGAACAAGCTCGCCCGTAACCGCATCAATCATCGCCCGGCTTTCATCAAGGCTGATGCCGACATTTCTCAGGAAGAGCTCGTTTTTGGCCAGGCGCGTCATGCGGCTGTCCATACTTTCCATGGAAAGCAGCATGCCGCCTTTCAGATAATCCTTGGCACTTTGCAGCTCCTCGTTGCTGACTGCTTCGTAACGCAGGCGGGTCAATTCCTCGAGGACAGTGCGCGTGACCAGTGCTGCATTTTCTGAGGACGTGGCTGCATAGACGACAAAAGCGCCGCTGTCAGAGTGATTATGATGATAGCTGTAAACGGAATAAGCTAGGCCGAGTGTCTCACGAACTCTCTGGAAAAGCCGTGAACTCATATTACCGCCAAGGATCGTGTTGAGCAGGTAGGTTCCGTAGCGATCGACGTGATTCTGCGGCAGACCAGCAACACCGAGGCAAATATGGGTCTGTTCCAGGTCGCGCAGGACGACCTTGATTTGTCTCTTGATGACCGGAGTCACGGCTTCCTGCTCCACCCCCACTTCAGGAACGCCACCGAGAGACTGTTCAGCCATAGCGACGAGCGCCTCGTGATCAAGGCAACCGGCTGCGACTACACAGAGATTTCTGCCGACATACCGTTCGCACATGAAGTTCAGCATCTGCTGTCGATCGATTGCACCGACCGTCGTACGCGTGCCGACCACCGGCATGCCGAGTGGATGTCCAGTCCAAAAACCACCGGCAAACTGGTCGTGAATCGATTCCTCCGGGCTATCATCAATCATAGCGATCTCCTGGAGGATAACCCGCCGCTCCTTTTCCATGTCATCAAGGTTGAATCTGGGATTGCAAATCAGGTCGCCAAGCAGATCGACTGCCATAGGCAGTTTTTCGGCGAGGATTTTAACATAATAGCAACTGTATTCACGGCTGGTGAAACCGTTGAGGAAGCCACCGACAGAGTCGACTTCACGAGCGACATCCTGAGCGCTGCGCCGATCAGTGCCTTTGAAAAGCATATGTTCAATATAATGGGAGATGCCATTGAGTTGGGCCGGCTCGTGGCGCGAGCCGTTGTTCACCCAGATACCGAGTGAAACAGAATGGCACCCGGGCACTCTCTCAGAAAGCACCCGGATGCCATTATCCAGCGTCGTTCGTTGTATCATGAAAGGCGGGGGTTACAAGCCCTCAGGCAGCTTCGCGCCGAGAGCTTCTTTACGGGACAGTTTGATCTTGCCCTGTTTGTCGATGCCGATACATTTGACCAGAACCTTGTCACCTTCGTTCAAAACATCGGTGACGGCTCGCACACGCTCGGTATCCAGTTCGGAGATATGAACCAGACCGTCGGTACCGGGGAAGATCTCGACGAAGGCGCCGAATTCCATGATCTTGCGGACAGTCCCCTCGTAGAGCTTGCCGACTTCAGCTTCCTGGATCAGGTCGCGGATCATCTTGATCGCCAGCTTGGCAGCTTCACCATCAGAAGAAGCGATATGAATGGTTCCGTCGTCCTGGATATCGATGGCACATCCGGTTGCTTCGATAACGCCACGGACGTTCTTGCCGCCCGAGCCGATAACGGTGCGCACCTGGTCGGATTTGACCTTGATGCTGGTGATGCGCGGCGCGTACTTGGAGAGATCAACGCGCGGCTTATCAATCGCCTTGGCCATTTCGCCGAGGATATGGATGCGGCCGGCCTTGGCCTGCTCCAGCGCCTGGGTCATGATCTTTTTGGTGACGCCGGAGATCTTGATATCCATCTGCAGGGCTGTGATGCCCTTGGCGGAGCCAGTGACCTTGAAGTCCATGTCGCCGAGGTGATCTTCGTCGCCGAGGATGTCGGAGAGGATGGCGACGTCGTCACCTTCCTTGATCAGGCCCATGGCGATGCCGGCAATAGGTTCCTTGACCGGTACACCGGCGTCCATCAGCGACAGAGAAGCACCGCAGACAGAAGCCATGGAAGACGAGCCATTCGATTCGAGAACGTCGGAGACGATGCGGATCGTGTAGGGGAAGTCCTCATGCTTGGGCAGAATCTTCGAGGCGCTGCGCTCGGCAAGCATGCCATGTCCGATTTCACGACGGCCGGGGAAGAGGCGCATGCTCGTCTCACCAACACAGAAAGGAGGGAAGTTGTAGTGCAGCATAAACTTCTTGAAATCCATCCCCTGGACATTGTCCATGCGCTGCTCGTCGACCTTGGTGCCCAGCGTCGCTGCGACCAGGGCCTGGGTTTCACCGCGGGTGAACAAGGCGCTGCCGTGGGCACGGGGCAGTATGCCAATTTCACAGGTGATCGGGCGAATAGTGCTCATGTCGCGGCCGTCGATACGGATGCGGTCCCTGGTGACCATCTGGCGCACAACGCGCTTCTCGATGGAACCAAGGATAGCGCTGATCTCTTCTTCGCGGCCTTCGAACTCTTCTGCCAACTGCTCCTTAACCGCAGTACGGTTATCGCCCATCGCGGCATAACGCTCCTGCTTGGTCCGGATCTTGACCGCTTCAACCACCCCGGCTTCGGCCAGCTTGGTGACCCTGGCGACCAGGGCAGCGTCGGTCTCGGCGACGAGGAACTCACGCTTGTCAAGACCAACCAGCTTTGCCAGCTCAGTCTGTGCAGCGATCAAGGGCTGCAGCGACTCATGACCGAAGAAGATAGCATCAAGCATCTCGGCTTCGGAAAGGAAGTCTGATTCACCTTCAACCATCATGACGGCATCTTTCGAACCGGAAACAACGATTTCGACGTCGCTCTGCCCCATTTGCTCGATTGTCGGGTTGGCAATCAGCTTGCCCTCGACCCGGCCAACGCGAACGGCGGCGATCGGACCATTGAAGGGAATGTCGGAGATAGCAACAGCCGCTGAAGCAGCCACCATGGCGATCGTGTCAGGATCATTGATCATGTCCGCGGAAATAACGGTTGGCATGATCTGGGTTTCGAACATGTAACCTTTGGGGAAAAGCGGGCGCATCGGACGGTCAATCAACCGGCAGATCAAGGTTTCACGCTCGGTCGTGCCGCGCTCACGACGGAAGAAGGAACCGGGGATCTTGCCGCCGGCATAAAACTTTTCCTGGTAGTTGACGGTCAGGGGGAAGAAGTCCTGCCCAGAACGCATTTTCCTGGCGGAGACGACGGTGCACAGCACCTTGGTCTCGCCGTAAGTAATGACGACAGCGCCGTCAGCCTGACGGGCCATCTTGCCCGTCTCCATGGTCAACGGTTGACCGTTGAACTCGATTTCAACTTTTTGATAAGCCATTTTTGTCCTCTTTCTGACCGGACATCCGGTCGCCTGTAATGACTGCTTCCTAAAATGGCAGAGGAGGATGGCCTGAGACAGATTCTGATGCGAAAGATTGCTCAGGACCTCTCTCCGGACAACCTCCCGGCCATGACACTTAAAAGCGAAAGGCAGCAGGCTCTGATAAGGCTGGAGCTTGCTGCCCGGTTTTAACGACGGATACCCAGTTCCTTGATCACCGTACTGTAACGCTCAACGCTCTTGCTCTTGAGATAATCAAGAAGACGACGACGCTGGCCGACGATCTTGAGAAGGCCACGACGGGAGTGGTGGTCTTTTTTGTGAGTGCGGAAATGTTCCGTCAGGTAGGTGATGCGCTCCGAAAGGAGGGCAATCTGCACTTCAGGGGAACCCGTGTCATTTTCATGGGTTTTGAATTTTTCGATGATTTCTTGTTTGCGTTCTGTGGCCTGCACGGAGCCACCTCCTTGATCTTAGTCTGTGAGTTATTGTTAATTGCAGCAGTTAACGACCATAAAAAGAACATTATCTACCACAAAGCCTTAAAAGAGTAAAGAATTTATGTTTCTGCCCGAGGAAAAACCTTTACAACTTCGAAGTCTCCGGGCCTTTTACCATGGCCGCCCGGTGCGAAGCGGGCAACAGCAACGAGCGTGCCGTTGGCCAGAAAACAAACCCAATCGCCGGCGGCAAGTCCGGAGGCCTCCACCTCTGTCATATCAGGAGCGACACCATCACGTAAACGACCGAGGACAGCTCCCGTGACAGTCAGTGCTGGCCAGTCAGACAGCACCTCGGCCGGCGACAAAAACGGCAAAGGACGTTTCTGCTCTGCCAGAGCCTGCAGCTCCTCCAGCGTGTGACTTGCAGCGGTATCAAAGCGGCCACAGCGCAGTCGCCGTAACGCCGTCAAATGAGCACCGCAGTTCAATGTCTGGCCGATGTCATGACAGAGAGTCCGTACATAAGTCCCCTTGCTGCAGCGTACCGTAAAGGTGACCAGCGGGGGTGAACAGGCGTCAATCACAAGACTGTCGATGCGTACCGAACGGGGTTGGCGCTCGACCACCATCCCCTGGCGCGCCAGCTGGTAAAGTGGCTTGCCATTCTTTTTGAGCGCGGAGTACATCGGCGGCAGTTGACTGATTTCGCCGACGAAGCCGCTTACAACGTCCTCAAGGGCGTCACGATCAACATGCTGCCAGTCTTTTTCCTCGAGAATCCGGCCTTCGGAATCCTGGGTATCGGTGCACGCGCCCAGCTTCATTGTCGCCTGGTATATCTTGTCACCGGCCATCATATATTCGACCAGGCGCGTTGATCCGCCGACCGCAACCGGCAAAACTCCGGTCGCTAACGGGTCGAGCGTACCGGCATGCCCGACTCTGCGGACATTGCACAAGCGACGCACCTGCCGTACAACATCGAAAGAGGTCAGGCCGCGAGGTTTATCAATAATCAGGACACCGTTCATCGATGCTCGGCCAGCAACCTGGCAACGCGTTCGTCGACCCACTCCTGGACACTCTCCAGAGTGCCTTCAACGATTGCACCGGCTGCGTTATGGTGCCCACCGCCGCCCATTGCCCTCGCTAAAGCGCCAACATCGACATTGCCCTTGGAACGCAATCCGACCTTGAAACTGTCATTTTCCTGCTGACGGAAAAAGATCGCGACTTCGACACCACGGATTGACCTGGGATAGTTAACAAAACGATCGGTGTCATGCTCTCCGGCCCCGGTGGCAGCGAACATATCGAGGGTGACCGCAACTGAAGCATAAAGGCCGCAGCTGGAAACGCGCAGGGTCGGCAGTGCCAGTGCAAGCAGGCGCAGGCGGACTTCATCCTGACTCTCGTAAAGACCCGACGCAATCGACCAGGGATCCACCCCGAGACCAACCATCTCAGAGGCCACCTGGAAGGCTTCCGGATTGGCATTGGAATAACGGAAAGAGCCGGTATCGGAAAGGATGGCGGTATAAACACAGGTGGCGACTTCTTTTGAAATCTCATGTCCGGCAGCCCGCAACAGGCGATAAATCAAAACGCCGGTTGCACAGGCGTCCGTGTCCACGTAATAGATATCCCCGAAATCCTTGGAATACGGATGGTGATCTATATTGACGAGGGTTGTGCAGCGTTCCCGGATCCAGCTCCCGGCGCGGATCAAATCTCCGGCATCGAGAACAAACCCGGCATCAAAGTGCGATGCGTCCAGTTCGTTGACAATCGTTTCACAGCCTGGCAGGAACCTGTACTCTTGCGGGGCAGGATCACGATTGTAGGCGACGACGTTTTTGCCCATTTCCCGCAGGGCGTTCGCCAGGGCCAGGGTCGAGCCGATTGCATCGCCATCAGGGCTCTCATGAGCAGCGACAAAAAACGTCTGGCTCCGTGCGATCAGCTGCAGAATCGGCTCAATCATCGTGCTGTTCCTCGGCTTTGACTTCGCTGAGAAGCCTTTCAATATTCTGGCCGTAATCAAAAGAGGCATCGTACTCGAAATGGATTTCAGGAATAATGCGCAGGCGTAATTGGCGGCCGAGATGCTGGCGGATGAAGGACGAGCAACTGTTGAGGCCGGCCTGCGTCTGACTGCGATCTTCCTGGCTGCCCATCAAGGTGTAATAGACCCGGGCCTGGCGCAGATCAGAGGTAACATCGACCGACGTAATTGTGACAAATCCGATACGAGGGTCCTTGAGGCCCTTGATCAGGAGGCTTGATATTTCCTTGCGAATGGTCTCTGCCACCCTTTGTGCGCGTTGAATTGACACGTTTCAGTTATCTCTGTGTTCAGTAATGAATGAATTCCGTATTGGCGTTGATCAGGTCGACTTCTCCTGACGTCAGGACTTCATTTTCTATTCGGCAAAGAATCGGCGCAACAACCTGCTCAGAAGAGCTGACGACAGCAAAGCCCAGCAGCGATCTCTGCCAGAGGTCCTGATGACCCACTTCGGCACAACTGGCAGGAAAGCGATTACGACAGCGGGCCAGCAGTTTCTGCAGCATGCCGCGTTTCTGCTTGAGATTCTGCGGTCCATGCAGTCGCAAATCCAGTTGCAGAACGCCGATCACCATAGGTTCTCACCTCCAGGAGTTTCCGGATGGACACTAAAGCGATGTCTTGGATTCCTTGATCTCGAATGCCTCGATAATATCACCAGGCTTGATATCGTTGTAATTCTCCAGGCCGATACCGCACTCGTAGTTATTGCTGACTTCTTTTACATCATCCTTGAAGCGCCGCAAAGAAGTCAACTTGCCGGTCCAGATAACGACATCATCGCGCAGAAGTCGGGCGTGAGCATTACGCAGGATCCTGCCGGAGACAACATAGCAGCCGGCGATGGTTCCGACCTTGGTGACGTTGAACGCCTCGCGGACTTCGGCGCGGCCGAGGTCCACTTCCTTAAGGGTCGGAGCGAGCAGACCTTCCATCGCATCTTTGATGTCATTAACCGCGTCGTAGATGACGTTGTAGAGGCGGATATCAACGCCTTCAACTTCGGCGAGATGAGTTGCCTTGGGTGCCGGGCGGACATTAAAGCCGAGCACGATTGCGTTAGAGGCAGAAGCCAGGCTGATATCCGTCTCGGTGATGCCGCCGACGCCAGAGTGAATCACGATCAGGCGGCAAGCCGCTGTCGAGAGTTTGGACAGTGTCCCTGACACGGCTTCGGCAGAGCCTTGAACGTCAGCCTTGATAATGACCTTGAGCTCTTTGACATCACCTTCCTGAATTCGGGCATAGAGCTCCTCCAGGGAGATTTTGCTGTTCTTGGCCAGTTCTGCTTCCCGAATCTTCTGGTGGCGATGCTGAGCAACTTCCTTGGCGATCTTCTCGTCCTCAACGGCATAAAAAGATTCACCAGCCTCTGGTACACCGGACAACCCGGTGACTTCGACCGGAAAAGACGGGCCAGCCTCTTGAACCGCCTGACCTCGATCGTCGGCCATCGACCTGACGCGGCCATAATGAAGCCCGGCAACAATCGGATCACCGATCTTCAGTGTGCCCTTTTGCACCAGAACCGTGGTCACAGGGCCACGGCCTTTGTCGAGACGAGCCTCGACAACGGCGCCCTGGGCACGTTTGCTCGGATCGGCCTTCAATTCGAGGACCTCGGCCTGCAGCAGAATCATCTCCAGCAACTTATCAATGTTGGTCTTTTCCTTGGCGGAAACATTGACGTAGATGGTATCACCACCCCAGCTTTCCGGGAGAAGTTGCAGATCGGAAAGTTCCTGCATGACCTTGTCCGGATTAGCGCCCGGCTTGTCCATTTTGTTGACTGCGACAATAATCGGCACGCCGGCTGCCTTGGAGTGGTTAACAGCCTCTCTGGTCTGTGGCATGACGCCGTCATCAGCGGCAACGACCAGGACCACGATATCGGTGACCTGGGCACCGCGGGCACGCATGGCCGTAAAAGCCTCATGACCGGGAGTGTCGAGGAAGGTCATCTTGCGGCCTGCAAGCTCTACACCGTAGGCGCCAATGTGCTGAGTGATACCGCCGGCCTCGCCTTCAGTGACATTCGCTTCGCGGATCGCATCGAGCAGACTTGTTTTACCGTGGTCAACGTGACCCATGATGGTGATGACCGGTGGACGCGGCACTTTGTTCTCGTCATTTTCAGCCTCAATATCGAGACGGGAATGAGAAAGGATGGTGTCCTCATCAAAGGCCACATTCTCGACTTCATATCCGAACTCGGAAGCCAGAATCGCTGCTGATTCGAAATCAAGGGGATGGTTGATCGTCACCATCTGCCCCTGACGCATTAATTCCTTGATCAGGTCGTTGGCTTTAACCCCCATGCGTTTGGCCAATTCGCCGATGGATATAACATCGGTGATCTTGATCTTTCGCTTGATCGCCTTCGATTGCGTGATTTCCGTTTTTTTGGTGGGCCGGTTTGCTTTCCGACCTTTACGGAAACGCTCATTGCGGTCCGGCTCGTAAACCTCTCTCTTGGTCTTGCGCCGCTGGCCGTCAACTTCCGCATGAGCAGCGTTATCACGACCCTTCTTTTTCTTTTTAGCCGATCGGTCCTCTTTGTCCGCCAGGACATCGGGCATTATCGGCGCTCCTGCTGAACTGGGTGCTGGTGCCGCCGGGCGACTCGGACGTTCCGGCCGGCTCGGGCGATCCGGGCGATCAGAGCGGGGACGCTCGGCAGGTCCTGGTTTTCGACCTCTTTCAGGAGCAGCGGCTGGTTGGCGACGCGTTCTGTCGACAGGAGTCGGCAGCTCAACCCGTCCAAGGATCTTGGCGCGGTTGCCCATCTCCTTCTTTTCTTTCTTCTTCTCAGGGACAACTGGCTCGGTCTTCCTGGCTGGAGCTTGTTTCGCGACAATCTCCGGGGTGACCGGGGGCTTTGCCGTTGTTTCGACAGGCTCGACAGCGACCTCGGCCGGACCTTCTACGGAAGCTGCGGCTTTTTGCGCAGCCACGTCTTCAGATTCAGGCGCCACCTTTTCGGCAGTGACGGTAACGGATTCCGCTGCAACCGCTTCTGCAGGGAGCGGTTCTTCCTTGGCAACAGTCCTGCGGCGGCGGATCAGACCGGAGCTGATACGCTCTTCGTTGACCTTGACGTCAACAGCATTGTCAGCCTGAACGGACTGGCCAGTCTCGAACTTAAGAGCGACCTCTTCTTCCAGTGCGCTCATATGGTTCTTCACCTCGATACCGGCGTGATGTAGCTTGTCAACAATTTCCTTGTTGTCCAGGCCCAATTTGGTCGCCAATTCATAAACACGAATTTTAGCCATCAACGTTCCCCTGAGATATCCTGATATCGGAGCAAATCATCGAGAAATGCTTCCGCCAGCTTTCCATCGGGCAAACCAACAACACTTCTTTCCGCACGCCCGAGAATGCGGCCAAGTTCTATTTTATCAAACAATTTCGTCGTCATTATTTTTTGAGCTTCCGCCTTGCGACTTACCTTGTCACCGATGTGCGGAGAGATATCTCTTGCCAGGATTACAAGGGCAAGAGGTTTCTTCCGGGCAAGGGCATCCTGTACAGCGTTACCGCCTGAAACAAATGTTGCTGATTTGCGTGCCATGCCAAGCAGGCTGGCCATATGTGCAAGCAGTTCCTGCGCGATGGCTTCGGCAAGCTGATCCGCTGTAACCGGCTGGCACGCTTGCCGAAATGTTCTGTCAAACTGTTTTCTGGCTACAGCCGTTTCAAGACAAGCGCGACTGTTGCAGAGGTAGGTTCCGCGACCGGGCAGGCGCCCTCTCAGGTCAGCAAGAATCTCGCCGTCCGGAGAACGGACAAAACGAATCAACCGGGGCTTGTCCTTGGCCTCACGGCAGCCCAGGCAGGTGCGTTGAGGTTGGCTGCGTAGCGGCGACACCGCTAGTCCACGCTCTCCGCGTCTGTCAATTCAGCCGCCCTGGTTTCAGAAGCACGCAAGACCGTGACACGCGTTTCCCCTTCTGCCAAGCGCGCGATCTCTTCCACCGACTCGGCCGCTTTAACCACTGCGATGGCATCCCTGGCGGTCAGCGCGGTGAGATGCTCGCCCGCAACGGGTTCAGCAGCCGCTTCGTCGCTGCTGCTGCCACCGGTCAATTCATCGAGCTCGGCTTCGGCAGCACGCGTTTCACTCATGATATCGATTTTCCACCCGGTCAATTTGGCTGCCAAACGGACGTTCTGACCTTTTTTGCCGATAGCCAGTGAAAGCTGGTCATCCGGGACAATAATTTCCAGAGACTCTTCTTCGCTGTCAACGTAGACCCTGGTGACTTCAGCGGGAGAAAGCGCAGAACAGGCAAAACGTGCGATATCCGGAGTCCAGTTGATAATATCGATCTTTTCGCCCCGCAACTCCGAGACGACGTTCTGGACCCGTGCGCCGCGCATACCGACGCAGGCACCGATCGGATCGACATCGGGATCATTTGAGGCGACAGCGATCTTGGCCCGGCTGCCCGGCTCACGGGCAACAGCCTTGATTTCTACGATACCCTCCGCGACCTCCGGAACTTCCATGCGGAACAGCTCGATCAAAAGGCCAGGATGCGTCCGTGAGAGAATAATCTGCGGCCCCTTGGTGGCCATGCGCACATCAGAAATATACGCACGGACGCGGTCGCCCTGGCGATAGTTTTCGCGGGGAACCTGCTCGCGATGCGGAAGAAGCGCTTCGGTGCGGCCCAGGTCGATAATCAGGTCACCACGCTCGTAGCGACGAACGATGCCGTTGACCAGTTCAGCAAGACGTCCCTTGAATTCGTTATAGACACCCTCACGCTCTGCTTCGCGAACTTTCTGAATAATCACTTGTTTCGCGGTCTGGGCAGCGATACGGCTGAAGCTGCTGGCATCCATCTTCATGCCGAGAGAGTCACCGATCTCGACATCAGGGTCAATTTCCTGGGCTTCGGTAATGTCAATTTCCTGGTAGGAGTTCTCCACTTTGTCGACAACACAGACAAATTCAAAAACCTCCACTTCACCGATTTCATTGTTGAAATGTGCTTCCAGATCACGCGTGTTGCGATATTTCTTGTTTGCCGCGGAAAGCACCGCAGCCTCCAGGGCTTCGACCAACACGGCACGATCAATGCCCTTGTCTTTGACCACCTGATCGATAATGTGATTAAGGTTGATATTCATCCCTTCCCCCTGCATACCCCCCGCCTTTGCGGTGGCGGCTGCTGTTGAAGTCTCTATACGGTAAAACGATAATTACGGGAATTAAAATTCTTCGACCAGGTTTGCCTTCTCCAGCTCGCTCAACGGAATGACGACCAGCCCGCCTTGCTTGTCGCTCTGCTCAAGACGGACCTGATCTTCCTCAAGGCCGAGCAGGGTCCCGACAAACGTCTTGCGCGTATGGCCACGTTGATCCGGATCAAGCAGATGAAGCGTTTTCAACGTGATCTTCTGACCGGCAAAGCGTTCGAAGTCGGCTGGCTTTTTCAACGGGCGGTCCAGCCCGGGAGAGGAAACCTCAAGACGGTAAGCCGACCTGATCGGATCCTCGATTTCAAGGATTGCGCCAGCTTCGCGACTCACCGTGACACAATCATCGAGGGTGATGCCGCCGGGCTTGTCGATAAAGATGCGCAATGCCTGCTGGTGGCCATCTTGTGCCAGCTGAAGATCAACCAGTTCAAAACCGAGGGCATCGAGGATCGGCATGACCAGTGACTCAACCCGAGTGAGAGTTCCTTCTCGCATCACTTGTTCCCAAATAAAAAAAAGCGAGCCGACAGGCTCACTTTTCATATGAAAAGTTAATTGCGCATTATTTATCAAAGTTTCCCTGAGAATGCAAGCAAAAAGTCAGCCGGGCACAGCGCATGCCATCTTAAGTCACATGATCTTTTTTAATCCTCAATAGTGTCATGCTTTCGATATGCCAGGTTTGTGGGAAGAAATCAAAAGGCTGGCTCGAAACGACTTCATAGCCGCCATGGATCAAGGGCGCCAGATCGCGGACCAGTGTGGCGGGGTCACAGGAGACATAGCATATCCGTTGCGGGCGGATCTTCAACAAGTCGCTGGTGACCTGGTAATGTCCAGTTCTGGGCGGATCCATAATGACCAGGTCGAGAGTGTCGGCCGCCTGGTAACGAGCCATGACAACGGCTGCGTCGGCAGCATGGAATTCGACATTAGTGATCGTGTTGGCGACGGCATTGATACGGGCACAGGCAATCGAGGAGGCATAATCTTCGACAGCAACGACCCGCTGAGCCCTGCGAGCCAGCGGCAGGCTGAAGTTGCCCATACCACAGAAAAGGTCAAGGACATGTTCCGAGCCGTTCAGGGCGAGAAGATCCAGCATGGAGGCAATCAGGCTGCGATTCTGCACCGGATTGACCTGGGCAAAACCTCCCGGTCCGTAGTGCAGTTCAATCTCAGGTTGGTCGACCTTGATGATCAGATCGCTTGCGCCGTGGACCAGTTCAAGGCCCTCCGTTCCGCCAGAGTGCAGACAGGCGCCAAGCTGGTGAGTTCCGGCAAACTCCTGCAGCCAGGGCCTTAGCCGATGATGACCTTGCGGATCGATATAAAGAATGATTCTGACCTCGCCGTCGTCACCACAGGCAATGTCAACTTGTGACACACAGTCGGCGCATGGCGCCTTTGGAAGCTCCCTGCGCAAATGAGCCAAAGTCGCCTGAAGCGGAGGTGCAACCAGCCGGCACTTGTCGACATCGACAACGACATGGGACGCGTGTCGATAAAATCCAATGGTCAGGCCCTCGGCGCCGGGAGAGCACTTGAACTGGACCCGGTTACGGTAGCCCCATTCGTCGGGGGCAGGGACAATCGGCTTGAGACGTTCACTGGCAATGACTTTGCTGCGGACCATGAAATCGGCAAAAATCTTCTCTTTCCAGTGAGCCTGCTGCCGGTAGGGAATATGCTGCCACTGGCAACCGCCGCAGGAACCAAAAAAAGGGCAAGGAGGTTCGCGTCTCAGTAGTGAGGGTTCAACGACCGTTTCCAGCTCTGCCTCGATGTAGCGGCGCCTGGATTTGACAACCCTGCAGACGACCCGGTCACCGGGCATTGTCAAGGGCACGAAGACGGCCTTGCCGTCATGATGACCGATCCCCCTGCCCCCGTGCACAAGCGAGGTGATGTCGAGTTCTCTGATCATCTCAGCCATAACAACGATGCGTGAAACGCTTCTTCAATTCGGCATTCACAAGCGAGCGCAGATAGTCCGGGCGGGCAAGGTATTTGGCAGCGTGCCGCAGGTAATCATCAATCAATGCGGTACGAACCACGTCAAGGTCTGACGACGGCACGCCCATACGTTCGAAGCGTTTGACAACGGAAAAATGTTCGCCGAAAGCATCCACCGCCCGGCAACGCAAGGCCTCGTCAATATCACTTGACACCGGCAGGTCACACAGCTTGCAGACGATGGTGGCCACCACGCAGACCCGGTGATAATCGCCGAAGTAGCGATTGCTCTCATCGGTAAAGACAATCTGCAGGCCGTTGGCCAAGGACACGTGCCTAAGCGTTGTCATGCTCTGTCCCGGACAAGGCACAACGCTCATCCTCAACGCGATCAATCTCACTCACCAGGCCACGCAGGATGCGCACTTCGCGATCGTCAAGCGCAGCCCGGCCGAGGATTTGCCGGTATGAACGCATGATGTGCTCGGGGTTTTGCGGGTTCAGGTAGTTGATTTTGAGAAAGGTGTTTCGCATGTGGACAAAGAGTGTTTCCAACTGTTCAACAGTCGCCAGACGTCTGCTCCCCTGCGTTTTACCGAGGGCTTCACCCTGCTGTTTGGCCACCTCATACAGGCAGATGACCACGGACTGGGCGAGGTTCATCGACGCTATGCTGCCGCCGGTAGGAATGGTAATCAGACGTTGGCAAAGGTCCAGCTCTTCAGTCTTCAACCCTTTGTCTTCGCGGCCAAAGACCATGGCGACGCGGCCCTTGTCGAGAAGAGGCAGCAACTGGGCGGCGGCACTGTCAGGATGGTGGAAATCGACCCGGTACTTGCCGAAACGCCGGGTCGTCGCATAGGCGTAATGACAATCGTTGAGTGCCGCCTGCAGGTCCGGGTAAACCGACGCCTGCTCCAGCAAAACACTCGCCTTGACCGCCATCTTGCGGGCTTCATCATGCAGATGATCAACCTTCGGCGCCACAAGACGCAGATCGGTCACCCCGAAGTTCGCCATGGCCCGGGCGACGGAACCGATATTCCGTTCACCACGGGATTCAACCAGGACAACACTGAGATTGCTGAGATTCATTGTTAAACTTTAGCTGTTAGACCACCCATTATTCACGCATGACAGGGGCAAAGCCATGCTCCCGGTATCCCTTGAAGCGTACGCGCGACTCTTCCAGGCGCGCCGCGTCGAATGTTTCGGCAAAGTCAACCACATGGCGAAAATTCCGGATAAATTCCAGACTGCAGGGCACTCCCATCAAAAGCACCAGAGCACCGTTCGGGTTCTCTTCCTCTGCGGTGATCACCACCGGTTCATCATGACAGTCCACAGCACCATTTTGATAAAGGTGAGGGACAAATGATCCCTTCTTCCAGGTCCACATGAACCTATCGAGAGTCACCCCCTGGTTGTCGTCCTGAACCATCACCAGAACACGTTGTCCAGCCAGGTAGAATTCCTCGGCCAGGTCACAGAGAATCCGGGCGCGTTCCGGCCTGGTCAGCTTGACAAATTCTATACGGGTCACATGAGGCTCCTGCAGATTACGGCAGCTTGCCGCTCACCAGGATCTCCATCATCCGGTGTCCGGGATCTACGACAAACCCTGAGGCCCGGGCGGCCGACTCGGAATACTCAGTAGCAGAATGTTGTGCAGAAAACTCGTTTCCTGACCCGGCAAGAACAAAGGGCACCGGATCCCTGGTATGCGTCATTTTGGCTACCGGGGTTGGATGATCCGGGAGCAGGAGAACACGATAGTCTCCCAGGGCAGGCAGACCGTTCATGACCGTACCGACAACATCCTTGTCGAAACGCTCGATAGCTGCGATTTTATCCGCCAGACTGCCGCCATGAGCCGCTTCATCAGGCGCCTCCACATGCAGGTAGACAAAATCCCGGGTCGTTAAAGCCTCCAGGGCGGCTTCTGCCTTGCCCAGATAGTTGGTGTCAAGATAGCCTGTGGCTCCCGGCACGTTGATCACGTCCAGTCCGGCATAAATCCCAATACCCTTGATCAGATCAACCGCCGAAATCACCGCGCCGCTCAGGTGAAACTTGTCCTTCAAGGTCGGCATCTGCGGACGACGCCCCTGGCCCCAGAGCCAGATGGAGTTCGCGGCAAGCCTGCCTTCATGCTCGCGCTTGAGATTAACCGGGTGGCGCCTGAACAGAAGTTGCGCCGCATTGGTGATCTGCATCAGCGGCATGACTTCTTCTGAGCGCAGCACATGACTGCGAATGCTCTGTCCGGTCAAGTCATGCGGTGGCGGCACAGTGAAATCATCCCGCCCTCCCCGCCAGACCATCAGGTGCCGGTAGGAGACGCCGGGGTAAAACTGGAATTCATCGTCACCCAGTTCCTTCTGCAGGCACGCGATCAGCTCTCGGGCTTCACCGGTGGTAATATGTCCGGCCGAGAAGTCCTGCATGTACATATCGCCGCCAGCCAGCCCCAGAGTCACAAGGTTGAGGCGATACGCCACGTCGTCAGGACCCAGATCCACACCCATGCTCGCGGCTTCCAATGGCGACCGCCCGGTATAGCTGATGGCCGGATCGTAGCCGAAAACCGAAAGGTTTGCGACATCGGAGCCGGGATGGAATGTTTGTGGCACCGTTTGCGCCAGGCCGATTATGCCCTGCCGGGCCAGGCTGTCCATATGCGGAGTGGTCGCGGCCTGCAGTGGTGTTTTACCATCGAGCTCGGCAATCGGCTCATCGGACATGCCATCGCCGAGCAAAATAATGTATTTCATGATCTTCCGTTTAGTAGTTATGGGCTGCTGGTTGCCAGCCCCCAGCCTCCAGCCCGCAGCGACCGGTTCTACCCCCGGGGATGATGCAGGGCATGAATCTTTCGCAAACGCTCGCGGGTAACGTGGGTGTAAATCTGGGTTGTGGAGATGTCGACATGTCCGAGCATGGCCTGAACAGAGCGCAGGTCCGCACCGTTTTCCAGCAGATGCGTCGCAAACGAATGACGCATCATATGCGGTGTAATACTTTGCCTGATTCCTGCTTCAAGGCCACGGCGCTTAATAATCTTCCAGAAGCCCTGACGTGTCAAGCCTTCACCGGAGCGGTTGAGGAACAGGTAGTGCGACCCACGCTCCCTGTCCAGCCCCGGCCGTCCATACTGCAGATATTCGCGCAGAGAGGCAATGGCAACCTCCCCCAAAGGCACAATCCGCTGCTTGCTGCGCTTGCCGAAGGCAGTCAGATAGCCTACATCCATCTGCAGATCACTCAGTCTGAGCGAGACAAGCTCAGAAACGCGCAGGCCGGTTGCGTAGATAATTTCCAGCATGGCCCGGTCCCGCCTGGCCAGAGGTGTCTCGCCCTGCGGGCTGGACAGCAGGCTTTCCACATCCAGCGGAGACAGGGTATGCGGCAAGGCGGTGAGGCTTCTGGGAGAGACCACCTGGTCTGTCGGGTTATCTACAATAAATTTTTCCCTGACCAGGAACTTGTGGAACGTCCTCAATGCCGCCAGGGTGCGGGCCCTGCTTCTGGCCGCCAGACCAGCCTCTTTCAGGTGACTGAGAAAGCGCAGCACAACGACGGGTGTAATCCCTTCCAGGGCCTTGATATCCTGCCTCTCCAGGTACTCCAGGTAACGAGCCAGATCCCGGCCGTAAGCGTCCAGGGTATTGCGTGCCAGCCCACGCTCAACAGCCAGATAGTTCATGTAGTGGTCGAGATGTTGGTTCATAACCGCCTTGATTACGACTATTCTTCAGACAGGCATTCCAGAAGCGCCTTGCGCACATCCTCGCGCTTGGCCTCATCACCGATTTTCTGCCCGAAGATGTCTTTGACATAGAAGGTGTCTGCTATCTGGTCGACCTTGGTGGAAATCTTGGCGACATGGATATAAAGCCCCAGGTCAGCGAGAGTCCTTGTGATCCGATAAAGCAGGCCGATCTTGTCATGGGCAAAGATATCAATCACCGTGTGCTCTCTGGAGACATCGCAATCGAATTCCACGCGGTTCGGGAAGCGTGGCATTTTCTGGCCGGGCAAAGAACTGACTTTTTGCCGCTTCTTGACAAGGCTTGCGACTTTCACCCGGCCCTCGAGAACAGAGGTCAGATCTGCCTGCACCTTCTGCCATTTAGCCGGGTTGTCAATGATGCCGCCCACGGGCTTGTTGACATGCAGGATATCCAGGGCAAAACCGTTGCGCCGGGTATAAATCTGCGCACCGAGGATGTTGATGCCATTGGCAGCCAGAACCCCGGTGATCATGCTGAACAGGCCCGGAACGTCCAGGGTGGAAATCGTTACGCGCGAGTATTCGGCATCGACGTCGTGGGTGACCTTCATGGCAACGGTCGCATCACCACGCGACAATTCCAGGGCGACATGGTCCTTGATTTCCCAGGAGCGGTGGGTCAGCAGATAACGCAAGCTCATCGAACGCAGACGATCCTTGACCTGCTTTTCGCCAAAATCATCCTTGAGCGCTTCCAGAACCCTGCTCTTGCGTTTGCGCACGCGTTCTGAACGCACTTCACTCATGAAGTTGCCGCGCTCAAAGGTTTCGTAGGTTTTCTCAAAAAGTTCCTGGAGCAGATGGCCCTTCCACTCGGACCAGACGTCCGGTCCAACCGCCTTGATATCGGCAAAAGTCAGCAGGAAAAGCATCTTCAAGGTTTCGGCCATCACCATGGTGTTGGCAAAGTCCTGGATGAGGCGGATGTCATTCAGGTCCCGGCGCTGGGAAATATGTGCCATATCCAGATGATGACGCACCAGAAACTCCAGGCGCAGGCTGTCTTCCCGGGGCAGGTTCAGGCGACGGGCAATCGTGGGCATCATGTCTGCGCCCTTGTTGGAATGGTCCTTCCCTTCCCCCTTGCCGATATCATGAAAGAGCACCGCCAGCACAACAAGCTCCGGCTTGCCGATATCGGCGGCAACCTTTGTGAGTAACGGCCGGGTCTCCTGGTAAACTCCGGACAAGAGTTTCTCGATTTCTTCGACGGCGAAGATCGAATGGATGTCGACGGTGTAAACATGGTAGGCATCGTGCTGGACTTTGCAGTAAATCCTCTTGAACTCCGGGATATACTGATTCAGGAAAGCGAGATGGTGCATGTCGCGCAGGCTCTGGGCAATACCGGTCGGCCCGCGCATAATGTCCAGGAACATTTCTGAAACGTCCCGGTTGCGCCGGAATCCGTCATTGACCAGGGAGAGGTTCTCACGAATCTGCCCTTTGACGTCTGCGCTTAACACCAGCTTGTGCTGCTTGGCCAGCAGAAAAGCCTGCATCATGGCTTCGGGGCGACTTGCAAAGAGACTTTTTCGGGTTGTGATCAACTCGCCGCGATAGGAGAAAAAATCAGCACCCAGACTGCGCCTGCCGAGATAGCCAAAGAGCCACTTCGACGTGTCCTTGTCCTTGAACGCTCGAGAGATCAAAGTCGATGACAGGTGCTCGGTACGGGTCGCCTGGGCATAATAGTCCTGCATGAACTGCTCCACAGAAAGCGCGGTTTTGCTGTCTCTGTACCCGAGAAAATCAGCGATCTGCACCTGTCTTTCATACTGGATCTGGTCGATTTTGCGTTTCGATTGAAAGTGCAGCTCATTGCGGATCCGCCAGAGGTAGTCATAAGCCGCCTCTATACCCTGCAGTTCATGAGTGGAGATAACGCCCTTCTGCAAGAGATCGCGCACTCCGTTGGCCTTGAATTTGACACGCGCCATCCAGACCGCCGTATGCAGGTCGCGCAGACCACCCTCACCTTCCTTGATGTTCGGTTCCAGCATATAAACCGACGCACCGTACTTGGCCAGGCGGGCTTCATGCTCTTCGTACTTGGCTTTTAAAAAGTTCTGGGTATTGCGACCCAGCAGAGTCTGCGAAACCTGATGTTCGAACTCATGGAACAGCACTTCATCACCCGCCAGAAATCGTGTATCCAGCATGGCCGTTCGAATCGTAATGTCCTGCTGGGCGAGCGTCAGGCAGTCAGATGACGTACGCACACTGTAGCCGACATCGAGATTGAGGTCCCACAGCATATAGAGGACGCGTTCGGCTATCTTTTCGGCGAGGTCCCTGTTCTGATCACTGCAGTAGAACATCACGTCAATATCAGAGAGAGGATTCAGCTCGGCCCGGCCATATCCGCCGAGAGCAATGACTGCAGAGCAGACCTTGCCCGACGTGGGAAAGTCAGCAGCAGCACACTGATAAAGCTTGTAAATCAGCTCGTCCGCCATGGACGTGATGCATTCGACCACCTCGCGGCCGCTTCCTCCGGCCTTGTGCCTTTCATGACAGGCCCTGCGATGCTGTTCGAGATAATGGCGTGCGGCCAGCAGAAGCGAGGGACGTCGCTCTTCAAAAGGGACATCCCCGGCCATCATCACTTCCGTGGCAAAAAAATCGACATGATTTCCCTGTAAAGTCATGTTATCGGGCCGCTATAAGTTTGTTGTTGACTGCATAGGTTTTGATGGCCCTGGCAATCGCTTGAGCAGCGGACTTCTGGAACGCACTGTTCGTCAGACGCTTCTCTTCCCGCGGGTGACTGAGAAAAGCCGTTTCTACCAGGACGGAAGGCATTGTGGCGCCGAGCAGGACATAGAAAGGACCCTGGCGGACTCCAAGGTCACGGATATTACTGTATTTTTTGCTGATTTGCTGCACCATGCTATCCTGAATCTCTGTGGCCAGACGACTCGATTCATTGATCTTGGCGTTCGCCATAAGATCAAACAGAATCAGTTCGAGGTCTGAAACCTGTTTGAGCGTCGTGCCGTTTTCACGCGCCGCGACAGCGGCGGCTTTATCATTCTTGGAAAAGTTCAGATAGTATGTCTCGATGCCGAAGGCTTCGCGGCTTTTGTTGGCATTGGCATGGAGCGAGATAAACAGGTCTGCTCCCACCTTGTTGGCAATCGCGGTGCGTTCCTCAAGCGGCAGATAGACATCGCCGCTGCGGGTCAGAATAACCTCGCAACCGATCTGCCGGGTCAGCTCTTCTGCCAGAGCCTTGGCCAGTTTGAGGGTTACGTCTTTTTCCAGAACGCCGCTCGGGCCGACAGCGCCCGGGTCCTTGCCGCCATGACCGGCATCAACAACGATCCGGCGCAGTGAGTTTGCCGCCGCTGCCTTGGGAATGTGCAGCGGTTGCTGACTGTTCGGCAATCCCTTGAGCACATTGGCAATGGCGTCGCCTCCCGTTTCAGGCAGTGCTGAAATTTCCGTTTCAAGACTCTTGAGTTCAGGTGCTTTGTCGCCGGCGATGTCAATCACAATCCGCCATGGATCGTCGAGGGGAAAGACCTTGTAATCACCGATACTGTCCAGGTCCAATACAACGCGGACCCTGTCCGGCTGAGGCAGGCCGGTGCGGATCTGGCGCAGCAGGCCATCACCAACAATCTTCGGTTCCTTCAGGCTTTGATCCAGACCGGTCTTTTCAATATCGATGTAGAGGCGCGGGTGGTTCCCTTCATCTGGATCAGGGACAAGATAATGGGTTGAGAAACGTGCCTCATTGGAGACATCCAGAACAATCCGGGTGTAGCCGGGGTTGGACCAATAACGAACGTCGGTCAGGCGCCCGCCTGCAACGGGAGCTGCCGGGGTCTCTGGCGGGGTCGCCAGGGATTGGTCGGCTTTTTTCACGATTTTTCTGACTGCGGCTCTCTCTGGTGGCGGTGCATACCCGGCAAGAGCCGACATCCTGGCTTTGGCCTTGTTGACCATATCGCCTTGAGGCAGGTTTTTCACCAGCCGCTCATAAATGATGTAGGCACCCTGCTTGTTGCCAAGCACATCCTCCAGCAGTTTGCCGGCTTGCAGAAGGGCATCATCAGCGAGAGAGCTGTCCGGGTAGGTCTCAGCCATTTGTTCGAAAAGCGCGACGGCACGTTCCGCATCGGGTTTGATCCGACTGACACTGTAGAGCGCCGCGGTCGTCTTGCCGCACATGTACAGGGCTTCTGCGCCGCGACTGGATTGGGGGAAGCGCTTGTAAACCGACTCAAATTGTTTATAAACACCTTGCCATTGTTCACGATACATCTGCTTGCGTGATGAATCCTGCAGCGAACGGTAGTCATTTCGCGCCTTCTGGTAGGCCTGTTCTGCGCTCTCGGCAAGGACCATGGCGGGAAAAACCAGGCAGGCCATCACCAGTATGCAAACAAAAATAGGTTTCATAGGTTCACAGCATCTTCTTCAGTTTGTCGAGCAGATTGAGGGCCTCAAGCGGCGTCAGGATCGAAACATCCATTTCTTCGAGGTACTTCCGGATCGGGTCGGATTGCTCAAATAAACCAAGCTGCGAGGTTGCGGTCGTCTTGCCGGCACGCTTGCTGCGGGCCAGGCGCGGTGCGCCTGCTTCATATTCACCGGATTCAAGATTATGCAGGACCTCTTTGGCCCGCTCGATGACCGCGCTCGGCAACCCGGCCAGGCGCGCGACCTGAATACCGTACGAGTGGCTGGCCCCGCCCTTGACGATGCGGCGCAGGAAAATGATCTGGTCGTTCCATTCTTTCACGGCAACATTGTAATTCTTCACCCGCTCCCGCGTCTGGGCCAACTCGGTCAGTTCATGATAGTGGGTCGCAAAAAGGGTTTTGGCCGCAACCCTGGCATTGTCATGCAAATATTCAGCCACCGCCCAGGCGATGCTGACACCGTCAAAAGTAGAGGTCCCGCGTCCGATCTCGTCGAGCACGATCAGGCTGCGCGGTGTGGCATGATTGAGAATGTTGGCCGCTTCCGTCATTTCGACCATAAATGTTGACTGACCTCGTGCCAGGTTGTCACTGGCACCGACCCTGGTGAAGATGCGGTCGACAATGCCGATGCGTGCCGTTTTTGCAGGCAACAGGCTGCCCATCTGCGCCATCAGCACCAGAAGGGCGACCTGGCGCATGAATGTCGATTTGCCAGCCATGTTGGGTCCGGTAATGATGAGAATCTGTCTCTCAACAGTATCCATATGGACATCGTTGGCGACAAAACGCTCGCCCAGGTTCATCGTTTCGATGACCGGATGCCGTCCTTCCTCAATCAGCAGCTCCGTCGTCCTGTCCATCGAAGGGCGGCAGTAATTGCGCTCATGGGCCAGGTCGGCCAGTCCAAGCAGAACGTCCAGAGCCGCAACCTGGTCAGCGGTTGCTTGAATGCGCCGTCCCTGCTGGGCAACCTGGCGCCGCACTTCCTGGAAGAGGTAATATTCGATCTCGACAACCTTGTCTTCTGCACCGAGGACTTTTTCTTCATATTCCTTCAGGGTCGGGGTAATGAATCTTTCCGCGTTCGCCAGCGTCTGTTTGCGCTGGTAATCGTCCGGGATGCGTTCCAGCTGCGATTTGGTCACTTCAATATAGTAGCCGAAGACCCTGTTGTAGCGAACCTTGAGTGTCGAAATGCCGGTCCGCTTTTTTTCATCCTGCTCCAGGCGGGCTATCCAGCCCTTGCCTTCGCGGCTGATGCTGCGCAACGCGTCAAGCTCGGCGTTAAACCCTTCACGAATCAGGCCGCCCTCGCGCATCACGAAGGGGGGATCGTCCACAAGGGCCGTCGCTATCAACGCAACCATGTCAGGCAGAGGATCCAGACCTCTTCGCAATTCGGCCAGTAACGGGCTTTCAGTCTGCTCGAGGAGATCGATGATCTGTGGCAGTTTCCCCAGGGAGATACGCAGGGCGGCCAGGTCTTTGGCATTACCGGTCGCCATGGCTATACGGCCATTGAGGCGTTCCAGGTCGTAAACCTCGTCAAGCGTGCGGCGCAGGTCATCGCGGCAGAGACTCTGCCGAACCAGTTCCTCGACGGCAGCGTGGCGTTCTTCGATGCGCTGCAGATCAACCAGAGGATGGGTCATCCAGTGCCGCAATTTGCGTGCACCCATGGCTGTGACGGTGCGGTCCATAACGCCAAGCAGTGAACCGCGCCGGCCGCCATCGTGCAGGGTCTCCGTCAATTCAAGGTTGCGACGCGTAAAGTCATCGAGAACCATGTGATCGCGCACATGGTAGGTCTGCAGCTTCTGCAGGTGGGATGCTGCACCCTTCTGGGTTTCGTCAAGATAGTACAGAACCATCCCGGCAGCCTGGATTGCGGCGGGCATGTCATGGCAGCCGAAACTTTCCAGAGAACTGCCCGGAAAAAACTCCAGGAGCACCTGGCGGGCGCGATCTTCGGCCGCGGTCCATTCGGGCAGGCGTTTGACGATCCGGCCCTGCAGGGTATTCTGCAGAGCATCAATCATCAGGTCTCCAGCGCGGCCCTCGGTAATCAGGACTTCAGCAGGATCCCGCGAGAGGACCTCAGCCGCGGTGCTCACCGGATCGAGCAGTTCGGTAACCCGGAACTCCCCGGTGGTGATGTCGACATAGGCGATACCGTAACAATCATTGAGAGGCGTCAGCGCCATAAGATAATTATTGCGGCGTGGATCGAGGGTGTCGGTATCGACCACCAGGCCAGGCGTCACAACCCTGACAACGGCTCGTTTGACAATCCCTTTGGCCGTCCTGGGGTCTTCAACCTGCTCGCAGATTGCGACGTTATGGCCATGCTGGACGAGTTTGGCGACATAGGGCTGATAACTGTGGAAAGGAATGCCGCAGAGCGGGATTTCCTCCGCGGCGCCCTTGTTGCGCGCGGTCAAGGTAATATCGAGAATCCGCGATGCAACAACAGCGTCTTCCAGAAACATTTCGTAAAAATCACCCATGCGAAAGAACAGGATGCTGTCCGGATAATCCGCCTTGATCTCCAGGTACTGTTGCATCATGGGGGTTGTTTTTGCCATTACTCTTTCCCTCTAAAAAAAACCCGTTAGAGGGTTATATGAGTATTTTCCTGTTTTTCATTTGCGACTTTATTATGTTAACAAATCTGCAAGTTGACTGTAAATAGCAAAGGCAATAATCAATGAGTCTTTGTCACGAAAATGGGATGTTCAAGGGGTTCGGAGAAAAAGGGGTGCAGAGTCAATCGCCGATTCGCTGCGCGTTGATCCCTTGACGGACGGGACCATGATGTCGGGACAGGCGGGATCTGCGTCGCATCCTGCGCTACCGAAGCAGGGTAGACCGCATCGTTGTCAAAATGAAGAAGGGGTTCTCTGGCAGCGAAGGGAGCTTGGAGCAACCGGCAAAAAAAACTCACAGGAATGTCCCCGGCAGCATCCCTCCCCGTTACGGGGAGGGATGTTTGGGACCGGTGGAAGCTCGGCAAACAGCGGTTGTTCAATTGCGGTTTGACGGCCTTCTGGCAGAACAGTCAATGACTACCGGCGGCTGAGTTGCCGCCCGTAAGGAGCCGCCTTGCGCAATCAGCCTCCCTCCACCATGCCGAAGGCGAGTGCCGGGAAATGCGTGGCAGTTACTGCGCGGCCGGTGCTGTAACCGGCGGGCAGCCGAAGCCATCCACCTGTACCCCGGGCGGGGTGTTGGAGCAGCGATCGAATTGATCAGGCACGCCGTCGCCATCCTTATCCAGAACGAGAGGCGGGGCGGCTTTCTCGCTACGGCCAAACGAGCCAAACGAGCCAAACGGGCCAAACTGGAAAGTCACCCCGATGGTGCTGGACAGATTATTAAAAACATCATTGCTGAAGCTGTCGCCATCGACAAAAATATCACGAACATCCGCGCGCAGGGCGATGTCATCCGTCAGGAAATACTTGAGACCGCCACCGAAATTAACCGCCGCATTTTCATCACTCCAGTCACCCAGGCCATGGATAAATTGCGCTCCGACACCGGCCGCCACGTAGGGGACGAGCTTCGTATTAGGGCGAAAGTGGTAGAGAGCATCGATATGGTAATTGTAAATGTCGGCGTCGTTCCCATGCTGGAGATCGCTTTTACTATAGCCGGCAACACCCTCGACGCCCCAGCGTTCGGTGAGATTGTAGCCGACGGCCAAGCCGTAAGTCGGACTGTCCTTGAAGTCCTGTTTTCCATCGAAAAAGTAGTAACCGGCAAACGGGCTCAAGGTCAGGGTGTTGGGACGAATCTCCGCCTGGGACGGCCCGGTGACGAAGGCCGTGACGAGGACTAGCGCAAGAAATACCAGAAAAGTCTGTTTCTTCATAAAAATCTCCTTAATTCCAGAAAAACATTAATATTGTCCCTCACCTTGAGACAAGGGGTCGTGCACGTAATCTTTAGCCCTATTGCCGCATCACGTCCCACCTCTTCAGGAGACACTCTGCGGATCACCTTGCTCAGGACTGCCATCGAGAGATGCTGTTATTGCACTTTGCCCAGCAGGCCGACGTACTGGTGATTCCCATAAGGTATCTCATTGTACAAGGTACGAATGTAACTGTGAACCGGACTGTCCGGCGCGGCATACAGCTGGCTCTTCAAGTCGAAGAAGCGGAACTCCCCCTCCCCGCCAGCCTGAGATGAAGCGGCTTCCCCGGCATAATTTCCTCGGCCGATCTCTGTGAGCAATTCATCGGTTTTTTCTGTTGAGGACGTCTTCTGGTCATCCAGGACCCTGGCCATGGCAACGGCCCTGGCGAAGAGAACATCCTCCGAGGCTTGCTCTTCCGGGAA